>NZ_CANLRP010000117.1 GCF_947493425.1 uncultured Microscilla sp.
ATTATTTAAGGTAATAGCGGTTGCTCATGAAAAATGGAACCAAAACTTCCAACCCTGAAAAACCGTCGGGTAGAGTACCTTGGTTGTCAACACATAAATAAGCCTATGATGCTATAATATTTAAAACTTTGGTTAATTTTGCGCAAAAAAACATTTGCCTGACTCTATTTTTAAGCTGATAAACCACTTGAGTCTGGCTATTTTTTTGTGTGTAGATAATACCATTCTTCTTAATTTTTACTATGCGCTATGACAAAAATTTCATACAACTAAAACCAGTGAGTCAGGCTACCTGTACTTTGTTGACAACTGCTTATACGATACGCAAAGCAATGAAGCAGAGCTTCTTATTATTACTCTTGTTTATTTCCTGTGCTACACAGGCACAGCCCAGGCTTTCGTTGAACCCTGCCCAAAACCAATATGCTTTGAGCAAACACATCGGAATATTTGCCGATAGTGCGGGCACTTACTCGTTACAAGACCTACTTGCGGGCAAAGCCCACTTTAGCACCAACACCCACCCCCAGCCCAATTTTGGCTTAACCAATACTACTTACTGGGTCAGGGTCAATTTATACAATCCAGACAACAAGCCTGTTCAGTGGATCATAGAAAACGGTTATCCTATTACTCATTACATCGACTTATTTGTGGTTGATCAAAACACGCAAGTGATATTCAAAGCAAAAGGAGGCTCAAAATACCCCTTTAAACAGCGACTGGTAAAATACAGAAAAAATGTTTTCCCGACCCTCATACCTGCCCACACCCAATACACCTACTTTTTTCGCTTACAATCTCAAACCTCTATGCAAATACTGCTTACTGCCTGGCAACCCGTAGCGTTTGCCGAAAACACCAACAATGAACTTTATTTTTGGGGAGGGTATGTAGGCATTATACTAGCCGTTATTTTGTACAATATGTTTGTGGCAATGAGCCTCAAAAGCATCAGTTATGCTTATTATATTGTATATGTGGGCTGTTTTGGGCTTATTCAATTGTCGTTGCAGGGCTTGGCTTACCAATACCTCTGGCCTAACGCTGTGTGGTGGACCAACCATTGCATGCCTTTTTTGATGTTGGTGTCTACCTTTGCCAGCGTAGCTTTTACACAAGGCTTTTTGCTTACTCATGAGTCACGTGTAAAGTGGTTGCACAAAACCCTGAATATAGCCAAATACGCCAACCTTGGTTTTGTGGTCATTTTGTTTCCGCCTTACCAGATAGCACTCAAAATAAGTGCATTGATTTCGGTCATCAGCCTGATACTCATGCTTGCCGCTGGGGTAATCAGGTTGCTCGAAAACTATAGGCCTGCCCGGTACTTTTGTATTGCCTGGTTTACCTTTGTGTTGGGTGCCATTATACTCATACTCAAAAACTTTGGGGTGTTGCCTACCAATTTCTTTACCAGCCATACTGCCGCCATTGGTTCGGCTTTAGAGGCTATTTTACTCTCGGTAGCCCTTGCCGATAAGCTAAAAGTGCTTACTCAGGAACGAGACGAAGCACACCGGGAAACCCTCAAGGTACAAAAACAAATCAATGAAGACCTGGAAGATAAGGTAAGGCTAAGAACCCGTGAAATTGCCGAGAAAAACGCCGAATTAATCACTCAAAACGAAGAAATTACCGCGCAACGGGATTTGCTAGACGAACAAAAAACTGCCATTGAAGATCAACATGTACAAATTACCTCCAGCATCAATTATGCACAAAAAATACAACAGGCAATGCTGCCGGATATTCAGGAAATTAAAGAAAACTTTGCCGATTGTTTTGTGTTGTACAAACCCAGAGACACGGTAAGTGGTGATTTTTATTGGTTTACCCGTGTAGAAACTCATCAAAGCCAGTCGTTGCTTATTCTGGCGGCGGCCGATTGTACCGGGCATGGGGTGCCAGGTGGGTTTATGAGTATGATAGGCAATGAGCTGTTAACCGAAATTGTGTACCAGCGCAAGGAGTACCAACCCGACCTTATTCTTCAGGAGCTCGACTTGGGCATTCGCCGGGTACTCAAACAAAAAGAAACGGGTAACCGGGATGGAATGGACTTAACGATTGTAACCATTGACCCACAAGCCCAAGTCATGCAGTTTAGCGGGGCAAAAAACCCTTTGGTATATGTGCAAAATAACGAGGTGCATGTAGTCAAAGGTGACAAAATACCTGTAGGTGGTGCCCGGCTCAAAAAAGAGCACCACTACACCTGCCACACCATCGACATAGCCTCGCCCACCACGCTTTATATGTACTCAGACGGTTACCAAGACCAATTTGGTGGAGCAGAAGGCAGGAAATTTATGTCACGACGCTTTAGGGAGTTGCTGTACTCTATACACCAAAAGCCTATGCCTCAACAACAACAAATACTCGAACAACAGCTTGCCGACTGGCAACAAAACCATTACAAACAAGTAGACGATATTTTGATTACAGGGGTAAGAATTGGCTAGTGCATTGGGGATTAAATAAATATATTATTTATTCGAGGGTATTTTGTTTGCTGACGCACTTCAAAAAGTGCGCATAGCCAAAGCTACGTAAACTTTTTGAAGTAAAGTAAGCGGGCTAAAGACTCCGAGTAATATGATAGGAATTTAGTACCCAATGCACTAGTACCTTAAACACTAAATACCTAACCCATTAGCTAAAGTAGAGCTCAGCACAGTAGAACTGTAGCCTCGATTATTTCGGCGATTTTTGAAGTTCGTCAAAAAACAAAACTCATCCCAAATAATAGGAGTTTAAGCCCCTAAATGCCAATACATATCGGTATCTAAGGACTTGCGACTTGTCGCTAAAAGCTTGCCCCTATAGTAGCTCCCGACTACTAACTATCGTCTAAAAACGACTATTAATCAACTCCTGAATCGCTATTTGAGTACGCACCTGGTCGTAAGGAGTGAGCCTTTCACCGTTGCGGAGTTTTTCTATTACCTCGTCGCAGGTGGCGCGCAAGTGAGCCAGTTTGGCTTCGCGCGCCTGCACAACCTCGTCGATAGGCAACAATACCGGAGGCAATTCTACTTTGTTTTTTTTGCCTGTATTTTTGCGCTTGCCTGGCAACAAGCGTTTTTTGAGTTTGTCTAAGATTTTTTTCATTTATTTGTGTTTTTATATTGTTTGATGTTTTTCTTCTATCGACTACCGTCTGCTGACTCCCGGCTAAAAAGCTAAAGGGCAACCAAAAGCCACCCTTTAAGCCCTACTTAATGCAACAGTATACACACTACTGTATACTGATAAACTTAGAGGTATCAAAGGCGTTGCAACCACCTTCTCTGGTCTTTATAAAAATTAATCACACCTATTTTCATTGGTAGTTTATAATCGTTGTTAGCCTTGTTACCCACCAGGCATAGTTAAGAAGGCAGCCAGTAGCCGCCCCTTAAGCTTTATCCCTGTGATGTGTTACAACCACTCAACTAACACTACATGCTTTGTGTGTATGCCAAACCCTTTGTTTGACAAAAATCAGGAGGCAAAAGCCCCCCGATTTATTCCCCGATTCGGCGATGCTTATTGCAGATATACGAGGAAAACATTGACACAAAAGTAAAGTCCGCCAATACACCAAACAAGGTATTTTAACGGACTTACACGAATGTTTTCTTTTTGTATACTTGGGTTACCCAGCCCAATGACTGGGGTAAAAAGGTGGGATAACTATCTGAGGCGCAACGGGTAAGCTGGGGAATTAGGGGGGCTATCTGGTGGGTTGTTTTACCCAAAATTTCAAAGCAACTTTTTTTTGGTGTTGTGCCTTAAAATCGGTCACAAACTGAAAAAGCGAGTCTATGTGGGCTTCTTCGGCGAGTTTTTTTGCGTGGTATTTTACCTTGTCGCGGTTGGTGCCCAAAAGCGCCGCCAACTCAGCAAAGCTCTTGCCCCTATACATCAACGTGGCAAGCTGGGTTTCGTTGGTGCTCAACTGACGCCCCAACTTTTGGCGCAAGGTTTTGATCAAGGCTTTTTCGTTTTGCAACTGGCGTTGTTCGGGTAGCAGGCGTTGTTGCCACCCCCTTATAAACCAAGCCAACAACAACAACACCGCCCCCAAACCCAAATACAAGGGCAACCTGGTGCCATACCAACGTTGGGCGCGTGCCTGGGCAAGCTGGGCAGCCAGTGCTTGAGCCCGGCGTTGGTCTTGGGTGGCCAGATGCTGGCTATAGTTGGCATACCACGCCTGGGCTGCTTCCAGCTTGGCGGCGTACTTGTCGTGTAGGGCAGTGGGCAAAGCAGCAGCTTGCAATATATCGCGGTAGAGCCTGATGTGTTTTTTGTTGAGGGCACGTTTGTCTATCAGGTGGGTTTTGGCTTGCATGGCAGCACTCATGAGCGAGTCGAGCCGTTTAAAGTCGGCTTGGGCTACCTGGGCGTTTTGGCTGGCCCACTGCCACAAGGCACGGGCTTGCGCCACAAACAGGGCAGGTTCGGCTTGGCGGCAACATATTTCTTCGGCGCGCTGCAGCCAGGGCAAGGCCTTATCGGGGCGGCGGTCAAAACTCAAATACTTGGCAAGGGTGGCGTAGTGGTAGGCTTGCTCGTCGGTGGGGGCATTGGTGGGTAGGCGGGTGATGATCTGGTGCTGGTAATAAGCCGCCGAATCGTATACTCTAAACCTAAAAAACGCCTGGGCAAGGCTTTCGTAAATGCCTCCTACCCGCTCAGGGGCATACTTTTGGCGCAACCCCAGGGCTTGCCGCAAAACAGGCAACGCACTTTCTTTTTTTTCTTCCAAAAGAATTCCACTTAATATATCATAAGCATAACTCAAGTCAATAAATTGCTTGTGACGCTGTAAAAAATCAATGTTTTGTTGAGTAACTTTTTTGGTTTGAATATAATTGCCTGAGTTAAAGTAATGAGTAGCAATACGTATATTTACCTTGATATATGCATTAGAATCTGGCGCGTGCTTTTGGGCTTGTCTAAGGCTATTAATAGCCAATGTATAAGAACATAATTTACCCGCAGCATAAGCCAATAAGGTATAAGTATTGTATTTTTCTTTAGAGCTATGGGCAAGTTTAAGGGCTTGCTGGCTATGGTATAGGCTAGAGTCAGGTTGAGTAATGGCTAGGTCATACGCCCTTTGGTAAAGGTTGTGGTACTGGTTGCTTTGAGAGTATGCTCCTGGGTTAGTAAGTAAGAGCATGGTGCACGCCAGACAAAGTAATTGCTTCATAATTTAGATTCTAATAGTTAAATTGCCGTTGCTTATTGCTAAGATATACTGCAAATTTAAAAATAGTAACGATGAAAAAAACAAAAAAGAAGCAAAGCCTTGATTCGGCAAGGTTAACCCCCGCAGAAATGGCCCAAATATACGGGGGATGCTGTGGTGATAAAGAAGAACCACCACCACCACCACCTGTTACAGTATAATAAATGATGTTTGCCCAGATAGTAGAAGGAAATTGAACTAAAAAAATAGTAACGATGAAAAAAACAAAAAGGAAGCAAAGCCTTGATTCGGCAAGGTTAACCCCCGCAGAAATGGCAAAAATATACGGTGGTTGCTGTGGTGGTACCCCAGTATCGCCTTCACCACCGCCTGCTATGGCACAGCGAGCAGCAATGTTTGTATTTATTACCAAAAGAAGTTAGCATTTACTTTATTAGTTTAACCTTACTGGTTTAAGTCTTCAGACTTCATACCTAAGAATAGAGGCAAGGTTTTAACTTGCTTGTGAACGAAAATTAAAAACTTTCTCCTATTTCAAGGCTTAACAACTTAAGCCAGTGAGGATATAAAGCCTTGTGACATAGTTTTGCCCCCGTGCAACACGGTAGTAAACCCCTGCGGCACAAACAATATTTGGCGTGACATAGGTATAAAGCCTTGCGACATAGTTTTTTCCCCGTGCAACACAGTAGCAAACCCTTGCAACACAAATAATATTTGGCACAAGCCTATTTTCCTTCTCTAGTGTAAGTGCCTTTGGTATCTCAAGAACAACAAAAAAGCCCCACCCAAGGCGTGCTTGAGTGGGGCTTACACTTAACTACTCTATCAGCTTGAGTATTTTGCGGCGGTATTTTTTGGGGTGTTTTACAGGATGTATTCCATACGACTTAGACAAAGGCCATTTTGCATAATAAAAGTATTTAACGCCTTGCAGATTTTCTCCCCAAATATATTCTTTATCAAAGGGTTTATAGTCGACCATGAAATGATAGCTTATATTTTGTTTTATATACAAACTATGGTAAAATCTTATTAAATATTTCTTATGTCTAAAAATAACACTCCCTTTTTGTCCTTCTTCAAAATTGGGTATAAAAAAACTATTATTCTTAACTACAGGTTTTATTACCGTAGTTTTGAGCGAGTCTTGCAGCACGATATAAATCTTAAAATCGTCTTTGAGGACTACCTTTTTACCGTCTTTAAAAAAACTTACTGACACTTTATGGCGTTGCCCAAAGGCACTACCCGCCAGGCACAAAACCAGGCAGGTAGTGAAGAGTATTTTTTGCATTTGATTTTATTTTTATAAAATACTTGAGCGAAACTGTGGGTTACTTGATGAGCTTCATTATTTGCAGGTTATTCCTTTTTATATTAGGTACAAAAATGGTCTCAACTATGCCATCATCTTTAATGTATGGCTTTAAATAATGGATACGCTGAATTTTATTTAGCTTATGTTGTTTTATATCTTTACGGTGCTCTTTAGTAAATGGCTTTTGATCTATTCCAAAACGATAAGACATTGAACCTTTAAAATGAACATCTCTTTCAAAATCAAGTAAATACCCTTTATACTGAAATACAATAACCCTTCTGTCATATTTTTCACAAATAGGCATCACAAAACCATTATTCTTTATCACGGGCTTTATAACCGTAGTTTTGAGCGAGTCTTGCAGCACGATATAAATCTTAAAATCGTCTTTGAGGACTACCTTTTTACCGTCTTTAAAAAAACTTACTGACACTTTATGGCGTTGCCCAAAGGCACTACCCGCCAGGCACAAAACCAAGCAGGTAGTAATGAGTATTTTTTGCACGTGATTTTATTTAATTTTCACAAAATGTTTGACAAACCAGCCTTTAGCTACTCTATCAGCTGGAGTATTTTGCGACGGTATTTTTTGGGGTGTTTTATTTCTCCTACTATGCATGAGTTAGTAAACTCAAGATAATACAGGTATTTTATTCCTTTAAGCCTTTTCTCCCTAACGTGTTCTTTGTTAAAGGGATGGTAGTCTACTCCAAAGTTAAAGTACTCGTTTTGGTCTGAATACAACTGAGTTGTAAACCACATCAAATATTTTTTATGACGAAAAATTATCGTTCCCCTTTGCCCTTTTTCAAACCGAGGGTTGATAAAACTATTGTTTTTGATCACAGGCTTTATAATGGTAGCTTTGAGCGAATCTTCCAACACCAAATAAATCTTAAAGTCATCGTGTAGCTGTACCTTTTTGCCGTCTTTGGTAAAGCTAACCGTTCTTATGTATGGCTGCCCAAAGGCACTACCTGCCAGGCACAAAGCCAGGCAGGTAGTGAAGAGTATTTTTTTCATCTTACTTTATTTAATTTTCACAAAATGTTTGACAAACCAGCCTTTAGCTACTCTATCAGCTGGAGTATTTTGCGGCGGTATTTTTTGGGGTGTTTAACAAGGCGTATTCCCAACGATTCAGAATAAGGCCAAGCTACATAGTCAATGTACTTTACTCCTTTGAGATTTTTGTTTCTCGTAAACCTTTTGTTAAAAGGCTTGTAATCTATTCCAAAATCATAAGCAATGTCCTGTTTCATATCAACCCTTTGGGTAAAGCCTATCAAGTATTTTCTATACTTAAACACAAGCATTCCCTTTTGCCCTTCTTTAAAATTGGGTATAAAAAAACTATTATTCTTAATCACAGGTTTTATTACCGTAGTTTTGAGCGAATCTTGCAATACTATATAAATCTTAAAATCGTCTTGCAATTTGATTTCTTTACCATCTTTAAAAAAACTTACCAGTCCTTTGGGACTTTGTGCATACATAAGATTTGAAACAAATAATATCCCGCATATTACTATGAATGCCTTTTTCATTGTTGAGTCATTTATTTAATTTTCACAAAATGTTTAAGCGGCATGGTAGCCACTACCCCATTACCATTGTAAATATACACGGTTTTGTTACCTGCCCCCAATACATAGCTATTGCCTGTTACATGGTAAGGGTTGGCGTCTTTGTCGGGGTTGGCGCGTCGTTGGGCGTTGGGTATGTCGCCTTCGTTTTTTGCTTTGTTATGGGAAGGAAATTGCTCAAACTCATGTTGTATACCATTTTCATCCACAGCTGTGCCTTTAGGGTGCACATGGTAAGTGCCATGAATGGTTTTAAGGTTATCGGTTGAGGTTTCTCCACTAAATACATCTACACTAGCCTTTACTCCAGGACCAGGTACAGCATACTCTCCAGGCAACGCCTCTACTATATTCTCGTTGCCGTCATTATCAAGCCCAAACATCCCCCCTTCTTCGTGAAAGCCCCCCTTTTTATCGCCTACGGTGGTATTGGGTTGGTTAGAACGTTTGACCGCCTCTAGCATTGCCTGGCGCACCGCATAGCTGGGCAGCACCACCGCCGAGCGTACCTCGCTTAAGGGGGTACAAGCCCCGTGCTTGTGGGCATCTTTTATTGCCTTGCGTTCTTTTTTGTTGGTTACCAGGTATACAGTGTCGTTGGCTTGGTCGTGGCTGCCCAGGTACTTACCCTTGCGGCTGTAGTAGCCCCCGGTAGTGCTTTTTGGGGTGGGGGCGAGCGTTGCCAGGTGAGCAAACTGTTTGTTGCGCGCTGCACTCCTATCTATATTGCGGTGCTTGGCAGGTACAGGTGTCATCTTACTTTTGTAAGGGCTGCCAGAATATTGCCTGGTAGATGAGTAGGGGATGTTGTTGTGTTGGTTGTTTTTTTTAGGTGTATGCATTGTTTGCTTGGCTTAGGAATGGTGTAAAAATAAAGTTCTATAGTTTAACAAAATATTTTGTTGGCAGAAGAGGCAAAAAAACGCGTCATAGCAGCGCTACGGCAAGTTTTTTTAACGAATTCTGTCAGCGAAAGATGACGTTAAAAATGTAAATTTATTTTGGTACTATTCCTTAGGTGATGTGCCAGTTTTTGGGTGAAACAAAATATTTTAAATTATGCACACAAAGGTAAAAGGGTTTCCCCCAACAATACAAGCCCACTACCCGCATGTTTACTTTTTGTATACTTTATTCCCCAGCATTTGCCACAAGTTTTACTGGGGCAAAACAATGGCATAAGTCATTAATTATCAGTACATTGCCTGGGTAAACTACAGGTAGGTTTTCAAGAAGGGTTTTACCCAGAAAAAACTTGGTTGGAGTTTTGAGTTTACTTGGGTTGCCCTTCTACAACGCTGTTTTGAGGTGGTTGCAAATAGTTACAAGCAGATAATTTAGCCAAGGGGCAGAGGCAAATAAAGCCCACCCCAAGCTGCCTTTATGCCATAAAAAAAGCCCGCCCTTTCAGGCAAGCCTTTTTATTGTTCAATAAACTAGAGTCAAAAATATTTACATTTAAAAACTCATAGGTACGCGTACCCTGGTTTTGTCCCAGCCCAATACCATAGTCAGGTCTTTATCGTTGCCACCAAAACGGATAGAAAAATTTTCGAGGCTTTTCTTTGCATCATTTTTAGCTGGTACTTCTATACGTGCCACATCGTTGGCTTCTTTGTAACCAGATGTCCCCCACTGATCATAATCTTTGTTCAAAATAATGGTCCATTTGTCTTTGCCTGGCACCGTAAACAAAGCATAAGTACCTGCTTTTATAGCTTTACCGCCAAATTTTACATCTTGGGCAAATCTGATTTCGGTGGCTTCGTTGGCACCAGTACGCCACAGCTTGTCATACTTGACAATGCCACCAAAGATGTCACGCCCTTTTTTGTAAGGGCGGCTATAAATTACTTTTACTTTTTTGGCACCACGACGAGGATAAGCCATGTCTAAGGGGCTTTTGTCTAAGCCACGCATCTTTTTCTGGGCACTTGCTATATCGGCCGCAAAAACTACAGCTACCAGGGTAAGCATGGATAGAATGTATTTTAATTTCATAAGTTTATAAGGGTTATGTTTACAATGAACTTGTTTAAGGTTTTGGCATTGAGAGCAAAATGAGTAATTTTTCACATAGACGAGGCGTGGAAGGCGGAGTTTAGCCTAGCTAAATGAGCATTTTCACAACGAAGTATATGGGTAAAAGAACCATTTTGAATTATTTGAAAAAACCTTAAACAAGTTCTATAATTAATGCCCAAAAGTAAGGGCTAAGTTCAAAAAGAAGCAGTACCCCATCAAGTTTAACAGATTTTTCACTTTATATCAGTACTCCCTTACCTAAAATCAAACCCTTCTCTTGATTATTCAATCAAAAAAAGTGTATATTTGCAGCCCTTACAATACCATTTATATTTTTACAACCTATATAAAATAAGGAGCTGAGATGCTGTACTTACTTTTCTTTAAACATAATTGAGGCTTATAGCCTTCTTCTTATAAATCTACACTCACCTTTTGCGCGCACAAATAGCCCAAAATGGTATAAATGGTTACGTCCTTATAATTTTACTAATTGACTTTTTGCCTTGACAAGCACCTTGTGTCAATTGTGCCATGCGGGTAATTTTGTCTATCCACCTGATGCACGTCAGGGCTACGGTTTTTACAAAACCTCAACAAGTAAACAACAACAGAACCTTTTAGCAAAAGCTAAACAGGGATTGAAAAAATATTTAATTTCATAGAAGAATGGTTTATCCTAAAAATTTAGAAGAAAAATTAGGATTTGATAAAATCAGAGAACTTTTAAAAGCAGCTTGTGTCAGTACATTGGGGCAGAGCTATGTCGATAAAATCAAGTTCTCCACTAAATTTGATTTGGTAGAAAAGTTGGTCAAACAAACGGCTGAATTTAAAGATGTATTGGTGCAAGAAGAGGGTTTCCCTCGCCAAAACTATATAGATACCCACGATTACCTTTCAAAGGCTGCTCTGGAAGGAGCTTTTTTGTCAGAAAGAGAGTTTTTCGAACTCAAAATATCGTTGGTGACCATCCGTGAATGCCTTCAGTTTTTTGCCAACAAAGAAGAACAAGCCTACCCTTACCTGATAGAGCTGAGCCAATCGGTAGAGCTAGATCGCAACCTGATCAAACGCATTGATGAAGTTGTTGACGACCGGGGCAAGGTACGCGATACGGCTTCGCCTGAGCTCAACAACATTCGGCGCCGTATTATTGTAGAACAAAGCAATTTACGCCGTCGTTTGGACGAGATTTTGAGTTCGGCAAAAAAAGATGGCCTGGTAAAAGAAGATGCTTCACTCACTTTACGCGAAGGCAGAATGGTGATTCCGGTCAAGGCAGAAAACAAACGGAGAATCAAAGGCTTTGTGCACGACCAATCGTCTACCGGGCAAACCGTGTATTTAGAACCTGCCGAAATATTTGATACCAACAACGAAATACGTGAGCTTGAATACCGCGAACGCGATGAAGTTGTCCGTATTTTGATGGAACTCACCAACGAGGTGCGCCCCCATATTGGAGTGCTGCGCCGGGCATACAACTACCTGGGTATGATTGATTTTATCAGGGCTAAAGCACGCTTTGCGCTTGATACCCAATCGGTACTGCCTACCATGCTACAGCAACCCATTGTAGATTGGACTGATGCGCGTCACCCTTTGTTGTATTTGAGCTTTAAACAACAGGGCAAACAGGTAGTGCCTTTGACTTTGTTGCTCAATCAGGAGCAAAAGATATTGGTAGTGTCAGGACCTAATGCTGGGGGTAAATCGGTTTCGCTCAAAACTGTAGGTTTATTGCAATACATGTTTCAGTCGGGTTTGCTCGTACCTATGTACGAAAACTCCCGCATTGGTTTTTTTCGCGATGTTTTTATTGATATTGGCGACGAACAATCATTGGAAAACGATTTGAGTACCTATAGTTCTCACTTGACCAACATGAAGCATTTTTTGCGGCATGCCGACGAGCGTTCATTGTTTCTAATTGATGAGTTTGGTACAGGAACAGAGCCTTCATTGGGGGCGGCTATTGCCGAGGCAATTCTCGAAAAGCTCGACCAATCTCAGGCAAGTGGGGTCATTACTACTCATTATACCAACCTGAAATTTTATGCCGAAAATGCCCCTCGTATCATCAATGGAGCCATGCGTTTTGACGTTGAAAACCTGGAGCCTTTGTATATGTTGGAAATGGGCAAACCAGGTAGTTCGTTTGCTTTTGAAATTGCCCGCAAGATAGGGTTGCCCCGTGAGGTAATTCAACGGGCTCAGAAAAAAGCCGGACGCAAACAAGTGGATTTTGATAAGGTATTGCGTGACCTGGAGATTGAGAAAAAGGATTTTGAAACCAAAAACCAACAATTGACCCAACGCAATGAGTTGCTTGAAAAAACTACCACGCATTACAAATCTTTGAAAGAGCACCTGGACAATGAGCGTAAAAAGATCATGAACCAGGCTAAAGAAGAAGCCAAACGTTTGGTACAACAAGCCAATCAACGCATAGAAGAAACCATTCGCCAAATAAGAGAAAACAAGGCGGAAAAACAAGCTACTAAAGAGCTTCGCAAAGACCTGGACAGCTACAAGGAGGAGTTTAAACCCGAAGCAGTAGCAGAGCCAGTACCTGAAGATGAAGTAATAAAAGTAGTAGGTGGCAAGATTGAAGTGGGCAGCCTGGTACGTATCAAAGGGCAAAATACTATAGGTGAGGTAGTTGAGGTCAAGGGCAAAGATGTGCACATGAGAATTGGCGACCTGAAGTCGAAAGTAAAGCTCAATCGTTTGGAGAAAATCACCCGCAAGGAGTTTAGAAAACAAACTAAAGAGGTGAGCCCTTCAAAAATTAAAGGCTTGGATTTGACCGAAAAAATGGCACATTTCAATAGTCGTTTAGACCTGCGGGGCAAACGTGGTGATGAAGCACTCAAAATAGTAGAAGTATTTATTGACGATGCCATACTGGTGGGTACCCAAGAAGTACAAATAGTACATGGCAAAGGAGATGGTATTTTACGCAGTCTGATTCGTCAACGCCTGAAGCATTTCAAAGAAATTGAAAGCATAAGCGATGGGCATGCCGACCGAGGCGGAGACGGGATAAGTGTGGTAAGGTTGAAGTAATTAATAGTAACAAGCCATTAGCTTCAAGCAACAAGTAAGCGTAAGTTTTTACTAACCAATCACAATCACTTGAATGAAGTAGTTATTATTATAACCAAAAAAGCTGCCCATGGGCAGCTTTTTTTATTTTATATATTTTTTTGAACATAAGCAAAACTTATTGCTGGGCAACCATTCTTAGCTCAGTGTTTACATCCAGTTCGGTGATTATGATATCTACTTTGGTAGAGCTAGTACCCTTTAAATTCAGGTTAGTAGCACTCAAGGTCGAAATTGCCAACTCTACAGTGCGCGACTCAGTAGTACCAATTTTAGGATATATCAGCGTAAGCATGGTGGGGTTGGCAGCATCGTTGATAGACCAGGTAACCGGGGCAGGTACTCCGGTAATGGTTACCGTATTTAAACCTAAAGCATTGGTTCCAAACTTCATGGTTTGTGCTGTCACATCTGTATTAGTTTTGATACCATTGGCATAAATGCCTTCACCTTTCCAGGTAACGGCAGTCAAGAAGTTGTTGGTGGCAGGAGGAGCCGCAGTTCCGGTTTTGTTAAAACGTAGCTCTGCACCAGCTGGCAATGGAATTCCAAATATATTCACGCTTTTACCACTTTCGCCAAAAATCACCAAATCAGTATCACTCAAAGTAATCTTCAAATCGGTAGTAGGAGCAGTTAATAACTCTGTTACAATTTTTTCAATAGAGGTACCCGCTTCCAAAATCTTACTTGCACTAGGAATTTTCATTGATAATAGCGTTCCATCGGCGTTTACCTTCCATTGGGTAGTAAGAGGAGTAGATGTTTTCTCATTAATAATAATGGTATTGTCCACATTGGTTACCGATCCGTTGCCATCTTTGAACTCAAGAGTAAGTCCTATGTTTTGTAAAGGAGTAGAGGCTCCTGAAGCATAAATACCTGTAGATTTCCACGGGCTTGCTACCAGCTTAGCTTCTTGCACTTGCTCTGGTGTTGGGTTATTTTCATCCTTTTTTTTACACGATACCATCGCGAAAATTGCCAAAAGTAATAGTAGACTATATTTCTTCATAGTTTTGTAAAATTGTGAGAATTTAATAGTTAGTTGTTATACGGGATTCTATACTTGAAGTTATTGTATTTTACCCTCTAACAACAATTAATATTATTTGATTTTGATAACTAAAATATTCTGCTGATTTTAAGTGATTTTTACCAGATACCAACTAGTTTGGTGCAGACAAAAACACTCACAGAACAGCAACTAATATACGCAGAACGATCTTAATTTGTCTCGTTGAACACAAATAAAAAGTAACTAAAGAAAAGCAACTATTTAAAAGAAGTGATGTCGATAACCTCATCGCAAAATTCATATTCATACGCTTGGTTAGAACATAAGATCAACAAGCGATCCTGGGTGTTTTTTTCTATTTCCTGGTGATACCAGTCAATGCCCTGATTATCGAGATTTGAGGTGGGTTCATCAAGCAAAATAATCTCGGTACCCGTGTAAAACGCCAACCCCAACTTGAGGCGTTGTTTCATACCTGAAGAAAAATGCTTAATCATTTTATGCCTTGCCTTTCCCAATTTCATAATATCCATAAACTCATCCAACGATAAGTCGTTTTTTAGAGGCTTAAACCTACTATGAAACTTGACCAGTTCTAATAAGGTAAACTCTTCGATGAGCTCGAGGTAGGGTGCAGCAATAGATAAGTGGCGATAGATATGCTCTACCGAAATAGTTTGTTGCTGTTGCTTAAAGGTAACTTCACCATTGGTGGGGGCAGCTACCCCTGCCAAAATCTGAAGTAAAGTAGATTTTCCACTGCCATTGGGTCCAACTACAGTGTAAGAGTGGGGGGATTGAAAGCGCAAGTTTAAGTTTCTAAAAATCCAATCTCTTTGAAATTTCTTGCTAAGATTCTCTGCTATAATTTCCATTCACTCCCCCACCATTTTTATTGGATTCCTTTCATGATGCCACGATCAGAATTTTGAATAAACTTAATTATTTCTTCTCGATCAGGCGATTCAGGGATTTGTTCTTTTACCAAATTCAACGCTTTGGTAGTGTTGAGCCCGCTCTGAAAAATAATACGATAAGTATCTTGAATGGCGTTGATTCGAGCTTTGGTAAAACCTCTTCTTTCGAGCCCAATAGAGTTAACTCCAACATAGCTCAAAGGCTCGCGGGCGGCGGTTACAAAAGGAGGCACATCTTTGCGTACAAGCGACCCACCTGATACCATGACATGGGAACCAATTTTTGAAAACTGGTGCACTGCACTGTTACCCGATACAATGGCATGGTACCCTATTTCTACGTGTCCGGCTACCTGTACCGAATTAGAAAGGATGCAATTGTCACCAATAAAACAATCGTGAGCAATATGCACATATGCCATAATCAAGCAATTTTTGCCTATTTGGGTCTTGTCGGCATATTTAGTCCCACGATTAATCGTGACACACTCTCTAATAATAGTGTTATCGCCTACAATTGCCAGAGAGTCTTCCCCTTCAAATTTCAAATCCTGCGGAATGTTACTGATGACTGCACCAGGGTGAACTTTGCAGTTTTTCCCAATGCGGGCTCCTGACATAATTACAGCATTGGCACCAATCCAGGTTCCGTCTCCTATTTCCACGTCATCGTAGATGGAAACGAAAGGTTCTATAACTACATTTTCCCCAATTTTAGCATTTGGGTGAATATAAGATAGTGAATTATTTTTCATTTTTCTTTACAATACTTGCCGATAGTTGAGCTTCACAAACTAATTCACCTGCTACAAAGGCTTGTCCATGCATTGTAGCGATTCCACGTCTGATAGGGTATTTTAATTCGCATTTGAAAATAATAGTATCCCCTGGAACCACCATTTTCTTGAAACGACATTTATCTATAGAGATGATATAAGCACGGTAATCGTCAGGGTTGGGTAAGGTACGCAACACCAAAATACCGCCAGTTTGTGCCATAGCTTCTATTTGTAATACGCCTGGCATGACTGGTTCGCCAGGAAAATGCCCTGTGAAGAAGGGTTCGTTGACTGTTACATTTTTGATACCAGCCACCGTTTTATCATCAAGGTGATAAATTTTATCTATAAGGGCAAAAGGGTAGCGATGAGGTAAAATATTGAGGATTCCTTGTATATCCATCAAAGCGGGGAGCTTAGGATCATATTCAGGAATGCTGTTTTTAGCCTCTTTCATATGTTTTTTAAGCTTTTTGGCAAAAGCTACATTGGCCGCATGACCAGGGCGGGCTGCCAGTATTTGCCCTTTGATAGGACGACCAGCCAAGGCAAGGTCACCCACTAAATCGAGTAGTTTATGGCGGGCAGGTTCATTTTTAAAACGTAACTCTACGTTGTTCAATATTCCTTCTTTTCGTACCTCTACCTTAGGTTGATTAAATATTTCTTTCAAGTGGTCTAACTCCGAGCTATCAATCATCCTGTCTACAATCACAATGGCATTTTTGACATTACCACCTTGTATCAGGTTTTGCTTGTAGAGCATTTCTAGCTCATGCAAAAAGCAAAAAGTACGGCAAGCAGCTATTTCACTGGGAAAATCTTTGATATTATTCAAAGTAGCATGTTGGCTCCCCAATACTGGCGAGTTATAATCTACCATTACCGTCAAACGATAGTCGTTTAGTGGAAATGCCCCAATTTCTATGTTATTGGCGGTGTCCCGGTAATAAATATTTTCATTTATTTCAAAGTAATTACGTAGCGCGTTTTGCTCCTCTACGCCCGCTTCTTGCAACGCTTCCACAAACTGAATAGAACTTCCATCCATAATAGGAGGTTCAGGTCCATCAAGTTGTATCAATACGTTGTCTATTTCTAAACCTACCAAAGCTGCCAAGGTATGCTCTACCGTATTTACCCTTGCTCCACTTTGCTCAATTGTAGTTCCTCTTGATAAATCCACTACATTGTCCACGTCCGCATCTACAATAGGAGAACCCTCCAGGTCGGTGCGTTGGAACTTGATTCCATGGTTAGGTTTAGCAGGCAAAAACGTCATGTTTGCTGGTACGCCAGTATGCAACCCAACTCCTGAGACGGTTACTGTTTTTTTTATGGTTTGTTGCTTAATATTCATAATTAAGAGGAAAGCATATTTAGAATTTTTTCTTCTAGTTCTTTTACTGTTTTCTTGAGGTTGTCAAGTTCTGAGCTTACTTCTGGGCTTATCCCATTTTTCTCAAGCTGATTAACTCTTTTTTGCAAATCGGGAAGCTTTCGGAACACCACAGACGACTTCATAAATCCGTTGTAGTCAAAAGCTGGATAACCTTGAATCTTGGTTCCTTTCTTCTTAATACTGCTATTAATACCCGACTGTGCCCCTACCTGGGTATTGTCAGGAATGATGATATGCCCGGCAAGCCCTACCTGGCCACCAATGGCGCAGTTTTTACCAATTTTAGAAGAACCCGATATACCTGCCTGAGCAGCCACTACAGTATTTTCTCCTATCTCTACATTATGCCCTATCTGAATCAGGTTATCAAGTTTGGCACCTTGCCTTATCACAGTACTACCCGACCTTAGTGTGGCACGGTCAATGGTAGTATTAGAGCCTACACTTACGTAATCTTCTACAACGACATTGCCCAGCTGAGGAATGGTTCTGTAAGAGCCGTCTTGTTGAGGAGCAAAACCAAAACCATCGCTACCTATCACAGCCCCCGCATGAATGGTGCAAGCTTTACCTATAACGGCATTGTCGTATACTTTGGCTCCTGCATACAATATGGTTTCGTCACCTATTTGTACATTATCGCCTATGTAGCTATGTGGATATATTTTTACATTTTTGCCAATCTTGCAGTTTTTGCCAATGTAGGCAAAGGCTCCAATGTAGATGTTGTCACAATCGGTCACGCCTTCTGTTCCAATAAAACAAGGCGACTCTACCCCTCTTTTATTGAGCTTCACCATTTTATCGTATTGTTCGAGCAAGGTAGTAAAAGCAGAGTAGGGGTCTTTTACTTTAATGAGAGTAGCATTGACTTCTTTTTTGGGGGAGAAATCTTCATTTACGATGACAGCATCTGCAGACGTAGTATAAATAAAGTTTTCGTATTTTTCGTTGGCCAAAAACGAAATAAATCCTGAGCCAGGGGGTTGTTTATCAATTTCTATCACATCATGAATTTCAAGGGATTCATTTCCTTGAACTTCACCACCAACAACAATAGCGATTTGTTTTATTGTGAACTTCATCAAAAGCCAAATATAAATTTATCTAAATGAATTCTACATTTTAAAATGTATTTCTAATGTTTTAGCATCTCGCCCAACAAACATAATATTTTTTTACAATCTTACGCAAAGCTTTAATATTTGGCAAATCAGAGGCTTGAGCTATGTCAGCCACTTTACCCTGTTTGGTAATAATGTTTATATTATCACCTTTACTCAGATAAGCTTCGTTTGCAGTAGAACCTTTTACTACAAAGTATTTTGCTTGTTTATTGGAAATTTGATAATGTTTTGCGATTGCCTCCCGCCTCTTGTCAATAGCTGCGGAATCATATTTTTCGGACGACAAAGTTACTTGAAATAATTTTCTGTCCAATAACATTCTACTAATTGTTGATAATACCTTGTCCTTGCAAGTAGACCACTGCTTGACAGATGACCAAATATCAATGTCATCAAGGTTGGCAAAAGCCTGCAAAAGCGCTGGCTGTTTTCTAAACTCGTTGATCCCAACAGAATTTTGCAAAAGTAGTAATAAATTGGGGGAGGCAATTACTTTTTTACCTTTTTGTATCAAGTGCTTGATTCGGCTCACCAACTGTACCAACATTTGTTCTGCACTGATATTGGTTTTATGCAAATATACCTGCCAATACATCAAACGGCGTGCTGTCAAGAAGTTCTCAATGCTATAAATGCCTTTTTCTTCTACCACCAACTCATCCTCATGCACATTGAGCATTTTAATGATCCGGTCTGCCCCAATGGTTCCCTCCGATACTCCCGTAAAAAAACAATCTCGCTGAAGATAATCCAGTCGATCAACATCTAACTGACTGGAAACCAATTGATGAAAGAACTTTCGAGGATAAGTATCCTTAAAAATACTCACTGCCATCTCTAAGGCTCCGCCAAACTCTTTATTTAATTGCTCCATAAAAAGCAACGAAATCTGCTCATGAGAAGTACTGGTTAGTATATGTTCTAAACCGTGCGACATGGGACCATGCCCAATATCATGCAAAAGAATGGCAATTTGGGAAGCTTCAAGCTCCTGATTAGATATTTCGTGCCCTTTGTTACGCAAGTTATCAAGTGCTAAACCCATCAAATGCATAGCGCCCAACGCATGATGAAACCGGGTGTGTAAGGCTCCTGGGTATACATAGCCTGACAAACCCAACTGCTGGATTCGTCGTAATCGCTGGAAAAAAGGGTGCTCAATCAAGTCAAAAACAAGGTCAGAAGGTATCTTAACAAAACCATATACCGGGTCGTTGATTATCTTTTTTTTATTCAAAAGCATGCAGAGATTTAAAAATGTGAATACAATGAAATTGTTAAGGTTTTGAAAAGAAAATCTTAACAATTTCGTCGGTTGAAATGTATGAAAGGTAGCTTGGCACTTAAAAGCCCTGACAAGGTTCTAGGGACTAGGTGCAAGGTTCTAGGTATACCTTGTTCCCTAAGTAGCTACACTTTTTCTATCACGTTGATTTTTAGCAACTTATAAAAAGCGTAGTTAAAAGCCCCGACAGGGGACAAGCTTCAAGCGACAAGTCGCAAGTCGCAAGTCCTTAGATACCGATGAATATCGGTGCTACCCCCTGTTCCACAGGTATCTACACCTTTGTATTACACTGATTCTCAGTCGTTTACAAAAAGCGTAGTTAAAAGCACCACGTAGTTCCGATCTTGACAAACAATGGGCATGGTAAGCAAACGCTGATCAATTTTTGAAATTCAAGTGCAATTATAAAACCACCTAAAATTAATCCAGCATACTTACTGCCCATAGCATTAGCCAACAACCTTAACATCTACAAATGTAGGACTATTTCTAATAATTTGTAATAAGGCAGGTGTTCTTCTTGTCATTCTTAAACAATATATGCTTGTTGCAACATACCAGTACAACAAAACTCAAGTAATCTCAAAAGACAAAAAATTTAACTTATAAATATATGCAAAGATATTCTATTTTATGGGCCGATGATGAGATAGATATGCTCAAGCCTCACATCATGTTTTTAGATAAAAAAGGGTATGATATTACCCCAGTAAACAGTGGTGCCGATGCGCTGGATAAATTTCAGGAAGAGAATTTTGATGTGATTTTTCTCGATGAAAATATGCCAGGCATTTCTGGGCTGGAGGTACTTGCCCAAATCAAATCAGAGAAACCCAATGTACCAGTAGTCATGATTACCAAGAGCGAAGAAGAACACATTATGGAAGAAGCTATTGGGTCTAAAATAGATGACTACTTGATTAAACCGCTCAACCCTAATCAAATACTGTTATCCGTCAAAAAGATTTTGGAAAACAAGCGTTTGATTACTGAGAAGACTAATATGAGCTATCAGCAAGACTTCCGTAATATTAGTATGGCATATACCGATGATATTGACCATGAAGAATGGGTAGATATTTATAAAAAACTGGTATACTGGGAGTTGGAGATAGAGAACACTGAGCACAAAAGTATGGCTGAGGTGCTGGAAATGCAAAAAAGCGAAGCCAATACCAACTTTGTGAGGTTTATCATGGAAAACTATGAGGACTGGTTGAACGACAAAAACATTGAACGCCCTATGTTGTCGCACGAACTCATGAAAGAAAAGGTTTTTCCCTTATTGAACGATGAAGAACCAGTCTTTTTTATTGTAATTGATAATCTGCGTTACGATCAGTGGAAAATTATAGAGTCTGAAATCAATGAATATTACAAGGTAGCTGAAGAATCAGCCTATTATTCTATTTTGCCTACTACTACGGCTTACGCCAGAAACGCTATTTTTTCGGGCTTGCTGCCCAACGAAATGGCAAAGTTTCATAAAGACTTATGGGTAGAAGAAAACGAAGAAGGGGGTAAAAATTTACACGAGGCTGATTTTCTTGAGCGTCAACTTCAACGCTACAGGCTGGATATAAAATATTCTTATAACAAGATTATTACCCAAAGTCAAGGTCGAAGTCTGGTAGACACTGTGCATAACTTAATGGGCAACCAGTTAAACGCCGTCGTATTTAACTTTGTAGATATGCTTTCTCATTCGCGCACTGACATGAACATGATGCGTGAGCTTATGCCTGATGAAGCCGCCTACCGTTCACTCACCAAGTCGTGGTTTTTATACTCTCCTTTATTCGATTTACTCAAAAAACTCTCTGAAGAAAAGGTCAAAGTAGTGCTTACAACCGACCATGGCACCATAAGGGTACGTAAGCCATTCAAAATAGTAGGAGACCGTAATGTAAATACTAACTTGCGTTATAAACAAGGTAAAAACCTCAGCTTTGACGATGATGATATTTTAGTAGCGCGTAAACCAGAAAAGTTTTTCTTGCCCAAACTCAATGTATCTACTACTTATGTGTTTGCTCTGGAAGATTACTTTTTCGCTTACCCCAACAACTTTAACTATTATGTGAGTTACTACAAAGATACTTTTCAACATGGAGGGGTGTCGCTCGAAGAAGTAATTATTCCTTATGTATTGTTAGACCCTAAGGGTTAAATGGTGTGAAACACCTACATGACAAAAGCATTCAGGCTATTGTAAAAAATAGTATGAATGCTTGCTTGTTTTATAAGTAAAACTAAGTTTGTGGTTACTGTTTTAAAATTAAATCAGTGATTATTTACTACTGTCAGAGTCCCCAGCTAAATTTTCTTGTTTGGGCTTTGTTTTCTTTTTGGGGCAATTTTTTATACACTTACCCAGTTTATTGATGTAAAACCAAGCAGTACCAATTTTTGCTTGTGCCATTCCGTGGTCATTAAAATCAAAAACCTTATCGTACTTAATAGGGATAATTATCTTTCCCGAAGTGTCAATAAATCCATACCTTCCTTCTAGTTGTACTCTTGTCAGGTTATTTCTAAAGTCCCACGCATCTTCATATTTAATCGGAATAACTACTTTACCATGTTTGTCAATAAATCCAAACAAATGCCCTTTTCTTACTTTGGCCAGCCCATCGCGGTAAGGGCTTACCCAGTCGTACTTACTTTTAATATTCTGCAAACCAGTTTCGGTAGTTTGGTTGGAGCCACGATCAAACAAAAAAAGATTGGGCTTATTATACAAAAAGAGAAGAATCATAGATAGCACACCTATAACGCCTAAAAAACGTAAGTTACTGATACTATTGGGGGCAGTGCGTTCGGTAATACTGACCGCCATGAGTCGATTATTTTTTTCGCTCAGAATTAGGGCAAGCTGCTCTTCATTGTTGGCAACTTCGCGCTTGATTTGGCGAATGTATTGTCGGTATTGTTTAAGTTCTTGTGGAGTATGTGCTAAGATTAACTTGAGTTGCCAACGGTATAATAAGTCATAATTTTCCCTCAAATGTTTTTTTAGCTGCTTTATCTCCTGGTCGTAATTGGTTGTCATGTTGTTTTTATTTATTGAAGCAAGCGTCAAATATTATTCGTAAAATCAAGTTCTGTACCACTATAGCACAGAGTACAATTTAGTTGAGTTTTATTTTCACTCGTTTGTTTGCCCGATTAAAATAAAAGAATGATGTTGGTAAGTAGTTATAAAAACTATTAAGTGATGCCTGAGGTGTAAAAGAGAGGGTAGTAAAAAGAAAAAGGAACTGTAACGAGCTCCTTTTTCACCAAATCTAAAAACTACTTTAAAAAAAACTACACATTATATATTTACCATAATAATTGTAGCAAATATATTGAAGTTTGAAACTTCAATTTTTTTTAAAACTAAAACTTATTTATATATACCTTTTTATCATTTAAAATGTTTTACAAATTTCTTAAAAAAAAACTGACTTTTCAGCAAAAACTTTGTTTTAGAAAACTAAAAATCCAATATCTGTAAGATAAAACAAAAAACATCGGCAGTTTTTTATATACCCCTTTTTCATAGGACGCATAAAAAGAAAAAAGCCCCCAATCTGAGCGCTTTTTTCGATCACCTATTTTTCATAAACATTACAAATGACCATAGTTGAAAGTCAATTCTTTTTATTACACCACTAAAACCTTGTATCAATAACTGACTTGGTTATGGCTACATGATTTGTTGGCAATAAATTGCTTTTCAAAAATATCACATATATGTACTTATACCCTTGTTGGTATTAGGCAGCGGACAAAAAAAACAAAAAAAATAAGTACTACATTCAGACTAGAAACTAACACGCTTAAAATCAGTACATTAACTACTGTAACAATTCAATGTATTTTTAAATGTAATTGCCCTGGCGAGCATCAATAGAAAAGTTAAACGCATAAAAAAGCCAATCGAACTCCCATATCGATTGGCTGTTTGTTATTCAACAACTAAGTCTGGCATAATTACAGTTGCACATTTATAAAAATGTCGGTTGTTCCGTTAGCAGAGAATAAAATGAAAGAAAATGTCTTTCGTATAAAAAATGTTTAAATAATAGCAAATAGAATATTTTTTGCTGATTGGTAACAATAGTCGTGATCATTTTTATCACTTTGCTGTGTTTACAAAAGTAAGCATACTTGCTTGCTCAAAAAAAGTAAATTAATAAGGGTTGTTACCCATGTAGGATTCCTTGTAATTTTGTAGTTGATGTTATAGATTAATCGAGTACTTTTATTGCTAAATAATTGATCTGTAATGGCTTGCAAGTAAAAGTTTGTACCAGGTAAATGTACACAGTGATGATAGTTTTAGATAGGAAGCAGAACGATTCACTGATATATTATTTGTTTTCACGCAACAAATATACACTCAGCAAGTAATTACAAACAATAATGTATTCGCATTATTTTGAGCAAATCACAAAGCTTAATATTTTGTATTACAAAACACTCCTCTTAGGAATGGTACCAAAATAAATTTACATTCTTAACCTCATCTTTTGAGGCTATACTTTGTTAAAAAATAGCCGAATAGCGATGCTATTAGCCGGCCATCCCGCAAGCTCGCTCAATATCCACTGGATATTGCCGTGCCGCGTCTAGCAACAAAATATTTTAGCGTTACTATAGAAATTTATTTTTACACCATTCCTTACAGTTTTTCTGCTGATTTAAAGTTAATATACAGATGCAAAATGCCATCAAAGATTTTATAAAATGGTTTATACCTCCAAATATTTCTCCCCAGAGTGAAGATTACCGAAAGGCAGGTTTGGTAGTTTACTCTATTTGGATAACCCTGTTCTTTTCAATGATCTACCTTTTTGTGGCAATGTCTATATGCTTGCGCGATCTGGTAGATACCTTGATTATTACGTCAGTATTTTTTGTAATCATACTATTTCTTTTTAGATACAATGGCAGGCTTATTCTTACAGGTAATCTATTTGCCGCCAACCTGTTCATCATCAGCGTAGTCAGTATTATTGATACAGGCGGCATTGACTCCCCCTCTATTGCCTGGCTTATACTGCCCACAGTAGCGGCTTTGATGTATGCCAATAAAAACTCTGCCTTTGCGTGGGCGGTAATAGCAATGGCATTTATTATAGAGTTTTTTTTGGTGGGTTTATATGGCATTACTTTTACCGCAAAATACCACGCAGAGGCGCGCAATGTATACGGTTTTTTTGCTTTCACTGGCTTATTTAGCTACTTGTTGGTCATATTTGTGATATATGAACAAGCCAAAGAACGTTTTGCTCTCCAATTGAAAGCAGCTAATATAAAAATCTCAGAAAAAAACGAAGAAATTCAAACCCAGTCCAATTATTTATCAGATGCCCTACAAGAAATTACCCATAGTATAGAATATGCCAAACGAATTCAACGGGCGGTATTAGGAGACTCCAAAGATTTGATTGAAAAGTTTCGCCAGGGTTTTGTACTATTTGAACCCCGTGATATAGTTTCAGGTGATTTTTTTTGGCACTCTAGCCTGACCAGTCTACAGGGCGACTCAATCAAGATACTCATTGGGGCAGATTGTACTGGACACGGTATTCCTGGAGCCTTTATGACTATTATGGGCAATGCTTTGTTGGATGAGATAGTCAACGAGCGAAAAATTACTGCACCCGATCAGATTTTGCAAGAGCTAGATCAGAAGGTAGTGGCTACTTTGCAAAAAAAAGACAAAGGAGAAGGTATCAATGATGGCATGGACATGGCAGTATTGGTAGTAAACGAAACCCAACAACAAGCCTACTTTGCTGGTGCTAAATCACCCATGTGGTACATAAGTCAAGGAGAAATACATCAAGTCAAAGGAAGCAAATACCCTATAGGTAGCAATCAATACAATACTGCCAAAGTGTATGAGAGCCACACGATCATATTACACCCTAAGACTATATTTTATTTGTTTTCTGATGGTTTTCAAGATCAGTTTGGAGGCAACGACAACAAAAAATATTTGCGAAGCCGTTTCCGAAGATTCCTGCTTTCTATTAGTCACTTTCCGTTTAGTAAACAAAAAAACCTGCTGCAACAAGAGCTTACCAGTTGGAAAGGAAGCAATGAACAAACCGATGATGTATTGGTAATAGGTGTACAAGTTTAATTTTTTTAAACAATCATTCTTTTTTTTTCGTAACTTTGTGTAAAAAGGTATTTGGTTATACCAGCTACCTTTTAAATTTTAATAACTCATATAACTTAGCTCAAAATATTATGGATTTGATTAGTGCTATTTTCCGCCCCGAAGTAATGGTTTTTCTTGTTCCTATCACTGCCATTGCCGGGCATTACTTTTACCGCGCTCAAAAGCTAAAGGTGGGCAATCAATTAAGTGGCGAAGAAAGAAAGATGTTGTCGCACGTAATGAATGAAAATGAAAACCTTACAAATAGGGTAGAAAACCTTGAATCGATTATTACCGGACTGGATAAGGAGTTGCTTCAAATAAAAGTGAGCGAAGACGCCAAGGAAGTAGAAGACAAGGTACGTAAACTGGCCGATGCACTAAAACAAGGATAATGGTATTGGCAAACATTGCTGCCAATTTGACTGACTTATTAAGCATTTCCTTGACTTTATCGATGTTTTCACATAAAAAACTTCGAAAAACGCCATAAAGTCAGCAAAAAAGTTTTGGCTTTTATATTGTACAGCCAATTATATACTTTTTTCATTTAACCATTAACCTCGATAAAACCATGCATAACAAACACAATAAAGACGATTATAAAAAGAAATTTTCCGATTTATTTGGAAACGACTTTGAAGATCTCCGCAAAGAGTTTGTGAAATTTGGCAAAGAAATTAAAAAAGAATTTGACAGTGTTTCACAGGAGTTTCGCAAGAAGGCAGAAGAAAACATGGAGTTTTATGACCGGGTTCCTCCCATGAACATTATAGAAACGGCCGATAGTTACCGCTTGGAGCTTGCCGTACCCGGCTATAAAAAAGATGATTTCAAAATTCACCTGGACGAGCGCGAACTCAAGGTATCGCTAGACATTGAAACCAAAAAAATAGAAGGAGAAACGTACCACTACAAGGAGTTTGGCTACGCTAAATTTTCACGCAAATATAATTTACCCGAAACAGCCGACCTGGACAGTATAGAAGCGAAATATGATGCAGGGCTTTTAAGCATTACTATTCACAAGAAAGAAGACGCAAAAGACAAGGCAAGAGATATTAAGGTAGATTAAATGGCTGCCAAGATAAAAATAAAGAGCCTGCTCTAATAAAATTAGGGCAGGCTTTATTTTTTCGAATTTACTCAGAGCTTGTTTAAAGCGGTCGTTTATAGGAGATTTTATGATGAGTTTTCGGATTGGATGCGTCAAATTTTGAAGAACCGATGGCTAGAGCTATGCTCTGCCGAGTTTCTAAATCCTCCGAGGACAAGCTCGG
>NZ_CANLRP010000118.1 GCF_947493425.1 uncultured Microscilla sp.
GACTATAGACTCCCAAAGCTACGCTACTTTGGTGATGGTAAATGGGGTGAAGCGATTTAAAAAAAGTTTTATGGTTGTTGCTCAAAGTGATTTCTCAATTATGAGAAAAGCTATCGACTACGGACTATCGACTCCCAAAGCTACACTACTTTGGTGATGGTAAATGGGGTGAAGCGATTTAAAAAAAGTTTTATGGTTGTTGCTCAAAGTGATTTCTCAATTATGAGAAAAGCTATCGACTACGGACTATCGACTCCCAAAGCTACACTACTTTGGTGATGGTAAATGGGGTGAAGCGATTTAAAAAAAGTTTTATGGTTGTTGCGCAAAGTGATTTCTCAATTATGAGAAAAGCTATCGACTACGGACTATAGACTCCCAACTATTGACTATATAACTAAAAGAAAATGTTTGATTTAGACAAATGGAATGAAATATATGCTACCATCAAAAAGCATAAACTTCGCACGGCTTTGACTGCTTTTGGGGTATTTTGGGGTATTTTTATGCTCATTGTACTTTTGGGGGCAGGGCGAGGCTTTCAGAACGGGGTAGAGGAAGGCTTTGATGTAGCAAAAAATGCTGTATTTGTTTGGGGGCGTCGCACCAGCGAACCATTCAAGGGGTTTCAGGCAGGGCGTCGTATTCAGTTTACCAACGACGACGCAGAGGCCATTCGTTATGCCATACCTGAAGTAGATGTGATTGCTCCCCGCAACCAGTTGAGAGGTGATTTTACAGTAAATTATAAAACAAAGAATGCTTCATTTGAGGTAAGGGGCGAATATCCCGATTATTTGAAGGTGCGTCCTGCCGAAATGCTCACCGGGCGTTTTGTGAATGAAAGAGACATTGAAAAAAAACGAAAAGTAGCAGTGATAGGTACCAGAGTACAAGAGTTGCTTTTTGAAGAGGGAGTGAACCCTTTGGGTAAATATATAGACATTAAGGGCATTCCGTTTAAGGTGGTGGGTACCATCAAAGGAAAAGGAGATGCCAACGATATTAAAGAAGCAGCTGAGCGGGTAATTATTTCTAATACTGCCTTGCAGCAAGCTTTTAACCAGGTAAATAAGGTAGGCTTTTTTGCTTTTACGCCCAAAAACGGAGTGCCTGCCGTAGTGATAGAAAAAAAGATCAAGGCTTTGCTTTCAGAGCGACATTCTATAGCCCCCAAAGATAAAAAAGCGTTGGGATCGGCAAATGTAGAAAAAGAGTATCGCCGGGTGCAAGGGCTGTTTTTTATCATAGGAGCATTTAGCTGGTTTGTAAGTATAGGAACCATCATTGCCGGTGCGGTAGGTGTAAGCAATATTATGTTGGTGATTGTGCGGGAACGCACCAAAGAAATTGGGGTAAGAAAAGCTCTGGGAGCTACCCCTTGGTCTATCATTAGTCTTATATTGCAAGAGTCTATCGTAATTACAGCACTTTCGGGGTATTTTGGTCTGCTGGCAGGCACCGCCTTGATGGAGTTTATTAATTCTATGGGGGCAGAGGGGGCATTTTTTAAAAATCCGGAAGTAGATATGACCATTGCCATTAGCGCCTTGGTAACCCTGGTAGTGACGGGCACCTTTGCGGGATTTATACCAGCACGCAAGGCGGCAAAAGTAAACCCGGTAGAAGCATTGAGTGACGAATAATACACCAACGACAAGCACTGAGACTACTCGTTATACATAAATAAAAAATTACATCTGTTACAATAGAGAAAAGAATTAAAACCAAGTATTGCCATGAAAAAAGTATTTTTTGGAATCACAGGAGCGATCTTTATAGCTTTATCTGTCTGGTTGGGCGGCTATTTCTATAAGAAATCGAAGAAAGACCCGGTTGTTTACAAAACAGAAAAACCATTTACTAAAACCATCATCAAAAAATCGGTGGCAACTGGCTCGATAGTGCCACGCCGCGAGGTGCAGGTAAAACCACAGGTATCGGGTATTATAGAAGAGTTGTATGTAGAAGCAGGGGAGAAGGTGACCAAGGGACAAATGATTGCGCGGGTAAGGGTGGTACAAAACCTGGACGGCAAAAACCGTGATTTGTTGGGGTTGAACAGTGCCCAAAGTAATTTGCAAAATGCCCAAATCAATTATAACAATGCCAAAATTGAGCATGACAGAAATAAAAAGCTCTATGAGCAAAAGGTGATTTCGCAACAAGAGTTCAACCGTTTTAAGCTTGACTTGAATGTGCGTCAACAAGCTGTAGATGCTGCTAAAGACAACCTAAAGCTGACCCAGCAAGGAGCTTTGCAACGGGCAGGTAACATTGCCAACAGTGTGTACTCTACAGTAGACGGTATTTTGCTCGATGTGCCTGTGCGAGTAGGTAGCTCGGTGATTGAGCGAAACAACTTTAATGAAGGTACTACCATTGCGGTGGTGGCCGACATGAACAACCTGGTGTTTGAAGGGAAGATAGATGAGTCGGAAGTAGGCAAAATAAAGGAAGGAATGGATCTTGACCTGACGATAGGCGCCATCGAAAACAAGGTGTTCAAGGCAAAGTTGGAATACATTTCGCCGAAAGGCAAAACCGAAGAAGGGGCGATTAAGTTTGATATTCGCGCCAAGCTGTTGCTCAACGAAAAGGATAAACTAAGGGCGGGCTATAGTGCCAATGCTGACATTGTGCTTGCCAAAAAAGTAAAGGTGTTGGCGATTAAAGAAAAGCTGTTACAGTTTGAAAAATCGAAAACCAAAGGGGGCAAAGACAAGCCTTATGTAGAGGTAGAGGTAAGCAAGCAAAAGTTTAAAAGAGTTGACCTCAAAACGGGTATTTCGGATGGGATAAACATTGAAGTGGTAAAAGGAGTAAAGAAAACCGATAAAATAAAAGTACCCCCTCAGAAAAAACCTAAGAAGTAACATAGTCGATAGTGTTCAGACGATAGTCAATAGCTGTTGCGTGAACATAAAGACTTGGCATTTTACTGAAAGTCAAAAAGAAATAAAAAGTAACGGTTTTAATTTTTAAAGTAGGCTGTTTAGACGCATTGTGATGATGTGACTAAGCAGCCTTTTTTGTTAAGGTCTATTTTTCTGCGTCTTTGAGCAGAGGTGGAAGCCAGCCTCGTTTGCGGTAAAAGTATTTAAGGGCAGAGTCTACCAGGTAAAACCACACGCTGAGCTTCATGATATTGAGGTGTTTGTTGAAAAATAAAAAAGAAACCACCATCATGACTATAATGCCAAAGGCGTAAGTAAGCAGGCGCAAAACGTGTTTGAACAAGCCTCGGCTTAGCCAATAGTTGAGCCATTTGATAAAACGAGTACTTTGGGCAGCGACTTGCCAAAACAAAAATATGGACATAAAGTAAAAGCCAAAAAACATAAATAAAAACCAGCCCCAGGTAATGATATTGTCGCCTTTGATAAGCGCCAAATAAGTATTGAGCAAAATCAAAGGACCGTAAATGTCACCCATAATGGTTTCGTGCTTATCGTCGTTGTTAAAGCTACCAATGACCAGGGTACGCCCTTTACATATCTTGGGTATATCCTCCGAAAACATCAACAGCTCACCCAGCCTTATCCAATTGTAACGTTTTTTTTGAGGGGCATCAAACAAGTCGTAGTTTCTGATACGCAAGTTGGTGCCTATGTAGGTCATAATGGGGCGGTTGTTGAGGTAAGTAAAGAAAGTGCCCGGTTGGTAGGTTTTGCCCTGAGTAATGGCATACATTTGCATAGGTGCTGAGGGCAAAGTGTCTTTGTATACCAGCCTGAATTTCATAAAAGTGTTGTTGTGGGTTTCGTAGTTGGCAATGCCTCGTTTTACCTGCTTAAACACCGGCATAATGAGCCCTTTGCCGTCTTCGCTAAATGAGTAAGACACCACTAGTTGGGGGAGTTTTACCATGGCGGCCCCCAGTGCAGAGTCGGCAGGCGACTTGGAGTCAAACAATATGTCGCAAAGAATCAAGGGGTTGTCTTTAGGCTTTTTGCCCAAAATATGGAAAAGCTCAGCAAGTTTTTCGCGGTCGGTAATTGCCTGATTGCCCACCGGAAAACCATCTTGGTCGAGAATGTCTACCAATTGCTTATCGCGCGATACATCAATAAATAAAAACTGGTCTCTGGGTGGCTTTTCGTCTATGCCCAGTACCAAGGCTTTGAACCACGAGCCACGCTCCATTAAGGTGATATCTACATCGTTTTTGACTGACCTTCCTAACAAGAAAAATGCCCCCAACATACACAGGCAGGCATTGACAAAGGCTGCTCCAAATACCCAATATTTAAATTTTTTTGGTCGTTTGATTGTCATAAAAGGCTATTAATTTAGTGGTAGCTTTTCAATAGCTGTTGACTCTTATTGGTAGCTTCGCTAAGTTAAAAATGATTGGATAGAATGATCATCTGTTTCATCATTGTTGTAGCTGTAAAAAAGAGCAAGGGAATGCAATTGCTTTACTTGTACAAACCCTTTCTCTCAGAGATCGTAACGTATAAATTATTATTTAAAATTTTGCTTGTACCAGGTTTCTACATTGTCTGAGCCAGCCCCTCCATATATTGAGGCTAAAAACTCTGCTAACGCTTCATTGATATCATCTTGAATCTGTTCTGTTGTCCCCTTGATAGGTTGGTTTTTTAGCATTTTGGCTAATGCAAATAGGCCTTTGTCTTTTGCTTCTTGTGTGGTTAAGAAAACAGGATTAAACATTAGTTTTGTTTCATTTTCTCCTAGGTTAAATGCTCCCTTAGGTAACGTTACTCCATTGATAACTTGTTTCTTTTGTCTATAAAAAGCCAAGTGCATATCACTTGCTTTACTTGGATCAAGCCATTTACCTTCTTTTGTTTTAAACAAGCTTTCTTTGGTAAAGATGAGTTTTTGATCTTTCAGTGTCAAGCCTATGTTTCTGGTTTTACCTTCGTATTGGTAGCGAATGAAAAATATTCCTTCCCCCAACTCTCCGACTACTTGACCCATCATTGGAGGAGTAAATTCAAGCTCTAGGCGGTCGTTCAGGATGGCGAACTGAGGTTTGCCTTGCTCAATAAATTTTTGCAATCCAAGAAGAGATACAATTCTTTGTCCCCTCGTAAAAGCTCTCATTTGTTGGCTAAAAATACTTTTCTTGACCAATACTACCAACTCGTTGGGGCTTTTCTTGTTTTGGGGGTTCAGGGTAAGGTTAAACCTCCCTTTGCCTCGGCTATAGATCAGTGCTTTGGCGTTTTTGTCCTTAAATATGACCTTATCACTTGATCTTATCTTTTGTCTTGCCTTAAGGTATTGGTTGGTTTTTTTGTTCAAAATCTTGCCTTTTACTGCCAAAATATAATAAGTATCTTGGGCTATTGCTATGGTGTTTGCCCCAATAAAAAGAGCCAGAAATAATAATTTCCTCATTTTTGGTATAATTCGTATGGTATGAAAATGCAAAATAATATAAATAGTTTATAATAGTAAGTACTTGGGAGTCCCCTAAATATATAATACTGTTAAAAAACGTGTCAGAGGAAGTTTTTATGAGAAAAACTCCTGAGAATATTTATATTGGGGTATGTATATGAAGGAATTAAATAAGTTAGAAAATGATGAAGCAAGTGAGCATAATTTGGGTTTTGTGTTTATTGGTGGGTGTTGGTAGTGTGCAAGGGCAGACCAAAATACCGAAAAGACCAAATAAAACTGATACCAAAGGCTTAAAAAAAGGTAAATGGATTATTCTGTATGATAAGCACTGGAAAGTGACTTTTGAGCGCGACAAGACCGAATACTATCGGTTATTATCTTATAAAAATGGCAAACCTGTAGGCGAAGTTAAAGACTATTATAAGTCAGGTGTGCTGCAATCAGAAATAGATCAACTTATTGCTGAAAACCCAGATAAATTTGAAGGCAAGGGAGTATACTATCATTATAATGGTAAAAAGCATTATGAAGCATTATTTGAAAATGGGGTAATAACACAAATCAAGTATTACAATCAAGATGGTAGCCTTGCTCAACCTTCATGGCAAACTTTCGCTCAACAAGCCACCCAATTGTACAATACGCAAAAATGGACAGATGCCCGCAAAATGTTCGAGAGAGCGAGAGTTCAGTCCTTGAAAGAGTTTCCCCCTAACAGTGAAAAAACTGCAACCACTCTATATAACCTCGGATTGATTCAATTTGTACAGAAAAACTATAAAGTTGCTGATTCACTTTTTGCCGAAGCGATTACTATTTTTAGTAAAACCAATATAATGACTGAATATACAGCTTATGGAACTGTTTGTTTTTATATGGGGCAGCTAAAAAACTACTTCAAAAAAACAAAAGAGGCTGCCCCATTTTTTGAAAAAGCAACTACCATCTATAGTGAGGTATTTGGTGAACAACACGTGAGTTATGCGACAGCAGCTCATGAACTTGCAAATATATATGTTGAACAAGGTAAGTATGCTAAAGCAAAAGTGTTGTTTGAGAAAGTAAAGTCTATTTATGGGGCACATCCACAATTAGGCAAGCAGCATATAAAATATGCCATGGTTAATCTCCAACTAGGGACTATTTATAATGCACAAGGTGATTATAAAAAGGCAATTGAATTGTATAAAAGTGTGAGGTCAGTTTATGAAAAAGTATATGGAAAAACGCATTTTCAATATGCTACTTTGTTGGTAAATTGGGCAAATGCTTACCGTGATCAAAAGAGTTTTAAACAAGCCAAATCACTATATGAGGAAGGAGTAGAAATCTTAGAAAAAATGAAAGCTTCATCTCCTTTATATTATGCGGGCGCTATGCAAAATTTTGCTAGGCTTTACCACGATCAAGGGGCCTATGATGAAGCAGAGTCTAGGTATAAACAAGCTTTGGTTACTTATAGAAGTATTAAACAGGCGAGTACAGGTTATGTTGATTGTTTGAGTGGTTTGATGGACCTGTATACTACAAAGGCATCGTATGAGAAAGCACAGAGTTATTATAAAGAGGTTCAAAGAATAAGTAAGGCTATTTTTCCACAGAATCACCCAAAATTATTGTTTTACTCAAATAGGTTGGGAAATTTATATCAGGCTCAGGGGAAGTATCAGCAAGCAGAGAGTGTGTACATATCTATTGTTCAAAAGGCAAAGAAAATACCAGAGGTAACTCCTCTCGTTTACGCCAGCTATTTGGGGAATTTAGCAAGCAACTATTTGGCTATAGGTGCTTATAAAAATGCAAAGCGTGTTTTTGATGAAGCCACTCAAGTATATGAAAAAAATGACCTTAATAAAACCCAGGAATATGGCATTTCTTTATTAAATATAGCTTTACTTGATCAAAACCAAGGGAAGTATAAGCAAGCACTAGAGCAGTATAAACGTGCGGGAAATATATTCAGAAAGGTTTTAAACAAAGAGCATATATTATATTACCAATACTTGATTAAACTAGGAAAACTTTACACTGAATTAGGAAAGCAGGCTAAAGCAAAAAAAGTATTACAAGAGGTGTTAGAAACATTGGCCAAACTAACAGGAACAAATAACCTGATGTATGCGAGTGTTTTGGAGGGCTTGGCTAATCTTTATCAACGTCAAAATCTACATGAGAAAAGCGAGCAATTATATAAGAAGGTGCTAAGGTTGAAAAAAGCACAACTGGGTAAACAGCATCCTAAATACGCTGAGACTTTAGGTGGGCTAGGTAGTTTGCATCAACAAAGGGGAAAATACGTAAACGCTGAATTATGTTATGAAGAAGGGTTGGAAATTTTGAAAAGAAAGCATTTAGAGACAAATAAGCTATATACCCAATTAATGCTTGAGGTAGGAGCATTGTATTTTAATCAGCGTAAGTTTGAAAAAGCGCAGAGTTTATATCGTGAGGTTAAAAAAATAAGCGAGAAAAATCAATTAACACAGAGTCAAGAATATCTTTCAGCTATATATAATTTAGCATATACACATATTTATCAACAAAAATATCGAAAAGCTGAGGCGATTTTGCAAGATATTCTAAAGCGTAAAAATATTAACGATATTAATAAACCTGGAATTTTGATGTTACAAGGAGAGTTGTATAAGCAACAAGCCAGGTATGATAAAGCCCTGAGTGTCTATCAACAAGCGGAGAAAATAGCAAGGAGAATTTTGGGGACCACTCACCAAGCGTATGCATCAGTAGCAAGAGATATGGGGTGGTTATACTCTGATTTGAATAAACATAACGACGCCATTCGGTGGTTTAATAAAGCAAGTGGAATTTATCAAGGTTTGTTCGGAAAGTATCATCGCGCTTACTTAAATATAGAAACAGCTATAGTGCAAAGTGATTGGTTATTGGGTAATTTTGACAAAGCAACAAAAAATCTGAGTCAAGTAGGAGAGGCTTGGTTTACTAGTTTGCGCCGTACATCAATATATATGAATGAACAGGGTAAAAAAAAGTATTTCAATAGCTTAATTGATGTCTTTAGTATCTTTAAAGGTATCATACTGGCAGGAGCAAAAAACAAGTTTATAGATACTGTATTTGTACGAAACACCTTCAATTTACATCTGGCAATGAAGTCTTTCTTATTGAGTGATGTTAAAAAAATGCAAGAATTAGCTATAGTTAGTATAGATACTTTGGTGCACGAAAAATATGAGAGATATACCCGGTTGAAAGCTCAAATAGCAGTAGCCATTACCTTGAGTGTAGAAGAACAAAAACAAAGGGGTGTAGACATTCAAAAAGCTATAGCACAAGTACAAAAACTTGAAAAAGAATTGTCTCTGAAAGTAGGAGTAAATGCGGAGAATGAGAGACGAATTAAATTTGATGACATAAGAAAAGCACTAAAACCTGACGAAGCCGCCCTTACTGTGCTTCCTTATAAGTACTTGAACCCCCAAACAAAAAAAGAAGAGTCGTTTAGCTTTTTCCTGATAGTTACAGCTAAGACAAGCTACCCTGAAGTAAACATTATGCAGTATAAAACTAATACTGCTCAAACATTTGTAAAACAATACCAAAAAGCCATCCAGTCTAAGCAAACCGATACCCTCTCTTATGGTAGGTTTTGGTCGCCTATAGCTACGTTGATCAAAAACAAAGGCATTAAAAAGGTATACTTTTCACCCGATGGAGTATACCATCAACTCAATGTGAGTACTTTACAAAACCCTGTTACAGGCAAATATGTGGGTGAAGAGGTAGAGTTACATCTGGTAAATAATTTAAAGGACATCGTAAAGTTTAAAACCTCAAAAACATCAGTTCAAGTTAATAACCGTATTCAGTTATTTGCCCGCCCTGCGTATGATTTGCCTATTGAAGAGTTGAAAAAAGCTGAAACTGCCTTGAATACTCAAACAACATCTACTACTGCGACTACACCACTGTCAGCAAAGGAATATAAAAGTGGTAAGCAAACCTTACGTAGTGGTTGGAGCGATTTGCCTGGTACCGAAGTCGAAATTCGAGCTATAGAAAAAGTACTGCGTGAACAGAAAGCATATCAAGTGGTGACCCGTTTGAAAGAACAAGCTTTGGAAAAAGCGGTGAAAAACGTGGCATCTCCTAAAATCTTGCACATTGCTACTCATGGTTTTTTTATCGAGAACTTTAAAGCTCCTACCAAAGTAACCAACGAAGAAGTCGTATTTGACAACTTTTCGCGTGGAGGTAAGGATATGAATGCTCTCAGAGCAAAAATTACCCGTGAAGAACCTATGTTGCGTTCAGGAATTGTGTTGGCTGGAGCAAGTAGTTACGAAAAAGCTACTTTAAAGCCTAATACAGAAGACGGCATCCTCACTGCCTACGAAGCCTCCGCACTTGATTTGCGTGGTACCGATTTGGTGACCCTTTCGGCTTGCGAAACAGGCTTGGGTGAGATAGAAAACGGCGAAGGGGTCTACGGTTTACAACGTGCCTTTATGGTAGCAGGTGCCAAGTCGTTATTGATGAGCCTTTGGAAGGTAGACGATACGGCTACTCAATTGTTGATGAGCCGTTTTTATAAAGAATGGATAGGCAAGGGCAAAAGTAAGCGCGCGGCTTTTAGGGCTGCTCAGGAGCATTTACGTAACTACAAAAAAGCGGGCAAAAAGATTTATGCGGCGCCTTATTACTGGGGAGCGTTTGTGATGGTGGGGGAATAAATAATAAATGCTTTATTAGACCACTTGGTATGAGTTAAAACCCTGATAAACAGAATTGTTTGCCAGGGTTTGTTGTATATAGCAAACGTGGGGGAAATTTTGGGGCAATCGTTTTTATTTATGTGTTTTTTTTGAAATATTACACTTTAATTTTTTCATCGCTACCAAAACGATACTATGGCGGACTATAAAGAACAGTTATTGGATGGACTCTACCGCAGCCGCGAGGTGTTGATGGGCAGAATTGATAAAAAATCGCTGCAGATTAAGCAAACTTATACAAGAGCAATTTTGTTTTTAGTGGTGTTTCTTGCTTTGATTTTTAACCGGGACTTCAAACCTTCTGCCTGGCAAAAAGCAAACGACATGCTTACCCAGTGGGAGCACGTGTATGGTAAAGGATACCTGGATAAGGTAACATATCGCGAGTTTCTGAACAGCCAGAATTCTATGACAAGAGTAAAGCGCCTTAACATTATGCAGCTAATAGATAGCACAGCGTCTGACGACTCTCCCATGCTTACCTATTACAATCAAACCAAAAAAGGGTTTCACCTCGATAGCTTGCCCTCTATTCAAAAGCAACTGGAAGACCTTGTAGCCAATCAAAATCAAATAGAGGAAGATTCTGCCGAACTATCAAAACTTGCCCTGTCCGATTCGTTGCCTAAACTTGACAGCACGATCAAACAACTGGAAACAGTAGCGGCAAACGATACTGTGCCCGAAAGTAAAGCCAAACAGTTACTGAAAGCAACCAAAGCCATCAAACGGTTGCTAAATACCCAGGCAGAAGGGTTATACTATAACATGAAAGTCAAAGACTCGGCAAGCAAAGCAGGGCTTGCCCGCCTCAAGAGACAGTATCGGGCTATTCAGATATGGGTAGATGAAAAGATGCCAGTAGGTGTGCAAGTAGATAGTATTCAGAGCAAATTTACCAAGCTTAAACACAGCGATGAAATTACGCCTTGGTTAGCCATTGGCAAAGATTCACCTTCGTGGAAGTGGAAATATAAAACCTGGAAAATACTCAATACTTTTAGCAAAAAAAGGGTGGGCAAAAAGGAAGAAAAACCAAAACCTGTCCAAGAGTTGATGAGAACCAGTGTAAAAGACACCAAAAAGCTGAAGGAAGTACCACAATTGGCAAAAGGAGCACTCAAGGCCGATACCATCAAAATTATTGCTCAATGGCAAGCAATATTTAAGGTATTGACCGAAAAAGACCGTAACAAAATTACCCAAAAAATAATTAAGCCCGATAGCTTATTTACTTTTAATAAACAGGAGGTGAAAAAATACATGATCATCGCCAAAAGTAAGCAAGAAAAAATGGCCGCACCTACTGCCGAAATTTCATCTACCAAGATACCACTACCCATCAAACAGGTTTTGTTGGTTTTGCCCTTGATGTATGCAGGATTGTTGCTGTTTTTACAAATGGTGAATCTCAAACGAAGTAGCCTGGAGATACGCACTACCGAAGTAGAAAAATGCATTAAAGAACATTTGGGAGGCGAAGATCTGGTAAGGGCAAATATATTTGGTGATGAGATTACCGATGGGAGGGGCAACTGGAGCTATATCAAAAAATTTCAGTTTACCTTGTTATTCAAAAATAATCCTACTTATTACAAAGATGGATTCTTTATTTTAGTAAGTTTTCTCTTGTTTTTGTATGCTATGTACAAATGGGCTTTATTACTTAAGTATAATCCACAGCTGATTAACTGGGGCATAGGTATTGCCATGTTTAGTTTTATACTGTACTTGATATTGTTTTTTGTAAATAAAAAGATAGGGCGCAAATTGCGTAAAACTGAAAGAGAAAAAGCCAGGCTGGAAAGAGAAAAACAAGGCTTGAAAAACGACTAAATAAACATAAGAGCTATAGTATATCAACAAGCCCACCAATGGTATCACTGGTGGGCTTGTTGGGTAATTTGTTGAGGTTAGTTTCCTGAAGATCAGCCAAAAACTTGCAGTTTGTCGCTAAAAGTACCGATATTCATTGGCATCTAAGGACTTGAGGCTGTAGAGGCTATTGACTGGCAGGAGCTATCACTTGTAATGCTTGCTCAAGTTCATCTAGCGACTCATAAATATTTTCAATAAATTTGTCCAGGTCGGGCATTAGTTCGCGGCACGAAGTAGCACTAATAGTAATAGCCCCGGCATAACTAAAGACTACCATCAATAGCCCGGCTCCGTCTATGAGTGGTGCAGTACCATAGTGGTTCAACAGTTTAGCTCCTCCCATGTATAAGGGAATCGGAGGCCCAGGTACATTGGTGATTACCAGGTTATATATAGGGCGTATATACTCTACCACTTTCGACTTGGTATACAAGCGTGCTGCCAGGGCTGCCAGTTCCGAAGGCACCAAATCCATAATCTTGTCGGCACCTATAGCCTTGCTATATACCTTAGAGCTGGTAGCACTTTCGTGAATAAGCATTAAACGCTTAAAAGGGTCTTCTTCGTTGGTAGCAAGTGATACCAACATAGCTGATACCTTATTGCCCATTGCCCCCTTGTCTTCTTCGCTCCGTACCGATATAGGAGCCATTGCCACTAAAGGCTTTTTGGGCAAGTTATTCTTGTCTTTTAGGTAACGCCGCAAAGCACCCGCACACACTGCCAATACTACATTGTTGACAGTGGTCTTGGCAATATTTTTCATTTTTTTAATGCGTTCCAAAGGAATATTGGCTCCACCAAAAATACGATGCGCAGTCACCGGAGCATTAAACAAAGTAGTGGGGGCAGTAAATGGCATGGGAGGGGGCTCTATCCATTTGGTAATGGCCTCTTTTGCCACATCTATAGTATTGCCTACTGCCTCATACAAAAACTTGGCGAGCTTTACTGGAGTACCCACCGATTTGATATAGTTACGGGCAATGATTTCTATGCCAGTAGGAATGCGCTCAGACTCCCAATAGTGGTGTTCTTCATTATCTTTGGGGCGTTTTGCAGGTGATGGATTCAGTAAAGCTCCCATCATTTCGGCTCCAGAGCCTCCATCTATAGCTGCGTGGTGTACTTTGGTAATAAGGGCAAACGAGTTGGGTGGAATTCCTTCAATATTGAGTCCTTCGGCTATGGTAATTTCCCACAAAGGGCGTTTACGATCCATTGTACGACTAAAAATACGGGCGGCAAGGTCGAGCAATTCTTGTGAGCCGCCTGGTTGAGGAATGGCCACATGGTGTAGGTGGTACTCTAGGTCAAAATCTGGGTCTTCTATCCAATAAGGGTGACTCATGTCTAAAGGTGCTTCTACTAAGCGTTGCCTGAAAACCCTTGAAATGTGTAAACGAGATTCGATAAAATCGCGGAATTGATAGTAATTAAAGCGCTCATTGTCTTTGGAAGGTTCAAATATGTACACCCCCCCTACGTGCATAGGGGCACGGTTTGACTCTATATATAAAAAAGTGGCATCTAAGCCCGAAAGTTGTTGCATAATAATCGGCTTGGTTACTTACCAGACAAATATTTGTCAAGCTATTTCAAATAAATGTAAAATTTATTTGAAACTCAAGTGGATTTGCCAAAAGAAGCGAGGGTAAATAGAGAGTTTTGCCTGAAACAACGTTACATACAGCTACAAATAAGGGAAAATAACTAAAACGATGGTTTTTACGAAAACATCTCCTTTACCTTCGTTTTTTTATGGTTTAAATTGTTTGTGTACCATTTTGGCGATTTTTGCAAAAACTTACTCATCAGGCCTTAAGTATACCTATAGTAATATCCATTCATTTTATTATAGGTCATAGTTGAAAAACAAGTGGGTTATGCCAACCCACTATTAAATCACCAAAATTCATATGCGAACATTACATCAATCAGATTATGTCAAAATATTTTATGCTTCAGAAGAAAATATCTTGACATACCAATGGCTCAGTGCATCAGCAACAATGCCTGACCAAGCGTTTAAACAAGAAATGCTACGAATACCTGAGATTTCGGCAGAGTACAGGCCCACAGGTTTTTTAGAAGACAACACCCAACGCGATTTCATTATCCGACCAGAGCTACAGTGCTGGATAAGTACTGAAATAGCTCCTCATCAGTTCAAGTATGGTACTTCATACTTTGCGCTGACTAATCCCCCTTCTTATGTGGCGCAATTGTCTACCCAACAAACAATGGACGAAATAAAGAAACAGATTAAAAAATCGTTCAATGTAGCCTACTTCGATGATCACCCTCAAGCCTGGGAGTGGCTTTGTCTTCAGCAAATGACGGTGGACGATGTGAGTATTATATAAGTAAATGGAATTATTTGACTTTTATATTAAATAATACAACGATCATCACTTGCTATTTTGTTTTTAAATTTCACTTAGTCTTTATTTTAGATTTACAGTAAACCCTCTTGATACTCAAACATCAAGAGGGTTTGTGCTTTAGTAGTAGCAGTTTAATATGTTTTGCCTGGCAATCACCCAGTCAATAACACCCACATTTTTGTGGAGCCAGATTATTGAAGTATGTGGAGGAATCAAGCTTGTTTTTTTAAATCCTATATGATGCTATTAAAATACGCTTGACGGGGTAAGTTTGCTTGTAGTATCCGCTCGTTTCAAATCCTATATGATGCAGGGCATTCTTATAAAATTTATGACTAAAATCTCTTTTCAATTTAATTGTTTGACTATCAATAAATAACATCGTCATCGCACTTGGTTGTGTCCTCACCACCGGATCGAATCGTTGCATCAACGTATGTCGAGATTTTGACTTTTTAGCCCGTGCGCAAAGAATCCGCAAAATCCAAAGGCACTTTAGCTTGAAAAACAGGGGCTTTCGTTTCCGTCTTATTTTGTGGACGTTAAGTTGACAATCCTCCGAAGACAGGCTCGGAGTTGTGAGGTGTAAAATTAAAAAAATCTTAATTTGACCCTAACACACCGATACCAAACCATCATAATAAAAAGAGCACACGGGAATCGAACCCGCATAACTGCTTTGGAGAGCAGCATGTTTCCTTGTTACATCAGTGCTCTTTTTGTTAAGCATAAGAAGGTACAGGACTCGAACCTGCAATTTTTCGCTTGGCAAGTGAATGTGTTTCCAGTTACACCAACCCTCTTGTATGGTCATTGTTTTTGAAGGATGTACAGGGCTTGAACTTGTTGCTTCGGGTAGTGTGTCCGATGTGTTTCTCTTTACACCAACATCCTTACCATTTGGTAACGAAAAATATAGCAGGGCGTGCGGGATTCGAACCCGCAATCTTTAGAGTGACAGTCTAACGTGTTTCCGGTAACACCTCCGCCCTGAGGAGACTTTTCTATAGGTTTTGAAGGATGTACAGGACTTGAACCTGTAGCTTCGGGTTATGAGTCCGACACGTTTCCAGTTACGCCAACATCCTTACCAAATTTATCAAGTATAGATTTGTGTTTATACGAATAGCCCGAAAAGCCAACCTGTACTTTCAGTTCCACGCCTGCCCTTACCACTCCTCAATTTTGTAATTTTTGAGCAAGTGTCCAAACAAAAAGTGTTTGTTTATGATGGCTTCGTATATTGGGTGTATAATTCTGGCTGCCCCATCTACCGGGTCAAGCGGAGGTATTTGTCCCGCTTCAAACTGTTTTTGCCGCAGACTTTCTCTCACCCCAGTAGACACCCACCCCACGTCTACACTATTGATAAACACCTGATATTGAGCATATTCTTGTGCCGAAGTACGGGTGAGCATATTCAGGGCAGCCTTGGTCATATTGGTATGTGGATGAAACCTGGTTTTGTTGCCATAGCTAAATTGCCCCTCAGATGATGACACATTGATAATCAGTTTTTCGGCATAAGTCGATGCCTTGAGCAATGGCGTAAACCCTTTGATAAGCATATAAGGAGCAATATGATTGATGAGGTTTACCTCTAGCAACTCATCGACAGGTATTTCGGCAAGTGTACTATTCCAACTGTTTTTTTCTCTGACATCTACTGGTTGCCCAAAGCGGGTCAGGGCTTGTGTGGCGGCAGGCAATGACCCCGGTAGTGCAGGCACCCCTCCGAGCACTGAAGTCGTATTGGCAACCAACTGCTGATGGTATTGAGGGAGCAATTGTTGCTCCTTTGCCAACAATGGTGTATAGTACGCCTGGTCATACCTAATGGTTTGGGCAGCGTTGTTAATCAATATATCTAAATGCTTGTGTTGGGTACAGTAGCGCTCAATAAAGGCTTGAACTGCGCTTAAGTTGCGTAAGTCCAGCCCATAAATGTGCAAACGGTGTTGCCATTGCGTGTAGTCTTTTTCTTGCTGAAGTTGTTCAAGGGCAAGCGCCGGAAACCGAGTAGTGAGGGTAAGCTCCGCCCCACACCGCAATAGCTTGAGCGCTGCGGCATAGCCAATTTTCACCCGTCCTCCGGTGAGTATCACTTTGCGCCCGCGAAGGTCAGGAGCAAGGCTGCGGTAGGTATAATTGAGCTCGGCACAGGCAGGGCACAAGCGATGATAAAAAGGATGGGCTTTTTGGTAGGCGGTGTTGCAACTATAGCAGTTACGCGGGGTATGTAGTGGCGTATATACCGGGTTGGCTGTTTTAGGGTTGACTTGGTGCGTAAATAAAGTCTTGTTTGCCAAGGCGTTGTGGGCAATAGTGGTCTGTTGCAAGGTAGCCATGTCATTGGTTTTGCGTGCATTGGCAGGCGCTTGTTTGCGTTGTTTTTTTGCTTGCTTGTGTATCTTGGTAACCAGTGTCCCAAAACGTTGATTGTCTGGGTTATGGAACGGATTATCTTTTAATACTTCAAGCACTTTTATACAACTTTTCCAATCAACCTCACTAAAACCATATTTTTCTTTCATTGCATCCATTGATTTACTTTTTGTAGGTATTGGGTCTGCTCAATAATTATTGTATTCAGGCAAACCTTTTCAAAACATACTCTTAAAACTCTATTGTATATAAACCATTTATTATTATATTTCATTTCAATTGATTTATTTTAACATTGCCCAAAAATCCAATATTTGGACAAAAATTTCCTTTTTTAGCAAACAGCAGGTCATAGCATCAACCAAAGAATCATGGCTTTGTATATATTCATAGATGTTGTCAAAAGACTTTTTGCTGCCCCAAAGTAAGTTTTAGGGAGAAGTTGTTCTGGGAAATTTAATTTTTATTAACAGAATAGCAAGTTTTACGCATTTTTGGATATGAATTTGTTTGCGTAATTTTTGAATAAAATATTCATATTTATAATTTTCAAATAAAACGATCTATGGATCCAAAAGAAGAAGACTTAAACAATGATTTTGATTTCTTTGCTTATTATGCACAGCTCAATCATCAAAATCTTATTCTTTCGTACAAAGGACCTCTCACTGATGTTTTATTAGCCGAATTTAGCCGCGACATCAGAGAAAAACTCAAAGAAAACCGCAAAGCTGGTAAAAAAGTGTTTTCAGTGTTTATGGAATTGAGTCAAAATGTGTTGTTTTACTCTAAAGAAATCAACCACTTTGGTGATCAGGACAAAGTAGGAACACTGGTAATTTTACAAACAGAAAATGAATATCGGGTAATCACTGGAAACCTGATTACTACCGAAAGCGCCTCTATACTACTTGATAAATGGAAAACGGTTATTTCACTCGATCGTGATGCTTTGCGTGATTATAAACGTAAGCTGAGAGACGCCCCCCGTGAAGGTGAAAGTAAAGGAGCTGGCATAGGCTTGGTACAGGTAGCCTTGACCTCAGATGACCTTGAAGTAAAAATCAAGCGTATCAACGATAAGTTTTCATTCTTTGCTTTGTTTGCCAACATTGCCAAAGGTAACAAACCTCAGTTATAAGTCCTTTCTCCCCAAATTATTTACCATACTGTTGCCCTGTATGGATTTTATCTATGACGATGAAGCCATGCAGGCAATTAGTTTGGTTTGTTACAATGGTTTTTGCCCCAACACACCGCTTCTTTTCAAGCCTTCGAGCAACTGCTCAAACTTCCTTTCTTTTGTGCGGCATTTAGTCTGAATTATTCTAAGATATTTTATAAATATTAGTTATTGTGACGCTCGGTCATTAAATTTACATAAGACTTTCAATATTTTGTGCTCCTTTAGGCGTTAAAAATCGCTTTTTTAGCTTATTTAAAACTTATTTACAAAACTTCTCACATACAGAAGTTCAAAAGAGCGTTCTTTTAGGGGGTAAGCCTTGCTCATAGCTACAGCTACGAGCCCAACCAAAGGCTATCAATGCCTCGTTTGGTTTTAGATAACTTCCTTCAATCTGAGAATTTATTTTGAACCTTGCTGTTTACAATACTCCGCAGTGATTTTCGTCAAAGTTGGTTGCTGGTTATTTATGAATTTAAAAACTATTTAATTGGGTGTTTAGGCTTAAAACCGAAACACGTTTAAAAATAAAGTGAGTAAGCAATCTTAATATACGCCACTGTTTTACAGCATTTAACAAGGTGAACATTTACTCGAGTCAGCTATGGACTATTGTGTTTAACCACTGACCAATAAAAGTGCATTATTTTTAATAACCACGTCTGTTAGCGTATAATCAATTATTCAATATATATTACACACACTAACCTTATGCAAAATAACTTCGATTACATCATTATCGGGGCAGGATCTGCTGGCTGTGTACTTGCCAATCGCCTGAGTGCCAACCCGAAAAGCCAAGTGCTCGTGTTAGAAGCCGGGCGTAAAGACAACCTGCAAAACGTAAAAATTCCAGCTGGATTTCCCAAATTGTTCAAAACAGAGGTAGACTATGGCTACACTACAGTCAACCAACCCACCATGCACAACCGTGAAATGTATTTGCCTCGTGGCAAAGTGTTGGGAGGTTGTAGTAGTATCAATGCCATGATTTATATCAGGGGAAGCCGCCAAGACTACAACGAATGGAGTGCCCTGGGCAACCTGGGCTGGTCTTACGATGAAGTACTTCCTTATTTTAAGAAATCAGAAAATCAAGAGATTATTCAAAATGACTTTCACGGCAAAGGTGGACCGCTCAATGTAACCAACCGAAGCTATACCAATCATTTGTCACAGGTGTTTGTAGAGGCAGCACAAGAGCTGGGCTATGATACAAACGAAGACTTTAACGGAGCTACCCAAAAAGGTTTTGGGTTTTATCAGGTAACACAAACCAAAGGAGAGCGCTGTAGTACTGCTAAAGCTTATCTGCATCCAGTCATGGCAAGAACAAACCTCCAGGTAGAAACCAAAGCCCAGGTTGAGCGCATTATTATAGAAAACGAGCGGGCAGTAGGGGTGGTGTACCACCAAAATGGACAAAAGCATGAAGCTAAAGCCAGCAAAGAGGTAATACTAAGCGCAGGGGCTTATAACAGCCCACAGGTGTTACAACTTTCGGGTATAGGCAATGGCGACGACTTGCAAGCGCTGGGTTTGCCCGTAGTAAAACATTTGCCTGGCGTAGGGCAAAATCTGCAAGACCATATGGTATACTTTACCCTGTTTAACAGTAATTACAAACGTTCGCTCGATTCGGCAGAAAACTTTCCGGGCGTATTCAAAAACTTGTTTCAATACCTACTCACCAAAAAAGGCATGTTTAGCACCAACATAGGCGAAGCAGGAGGTTTTGTTTACTCTTCGTCTGATCAACCCTCGCCCGACATTCAATACCATTTTGCTCCGGCTTATTTTTTATCGCACGGTTTCAAAAATCCCGAAAAGGGCAATGGTTACTCTATTGGAGGAAAAATTCTCAATCCGAGTAGCAAAGGCACCGTAAAACTGGCTTCGGCAAACTTTAGTACTGCCCCAGCCATAGATCATAACTATATGAGCACCGACGATGACATCCGGCGTTCGGTGTGGGGTTTTAGACTTGCCGAAAAATTGGGCATGACCAATGCTTTTGCTCCTTACCGTAAAGGTTGGCATGACTTTGCCACTCGCCCCACAGATGATGTAGAAATAGAAGACCTGATTCGTGCTACAGGTGAAACTTTGTACCACCCTACCTCTACCTGCAAAATGGGTGACGATGAAATGGCAGTGGTAGATGCAGAGCTAAAAGTGTATGGAGTCAATGGTTTACGAGTGGTAGATGCTTCTATTATGCCCAATGTCACCAGAGGCAACACCAATGCCCCTGTGATCATGATTGCCGAAAAAGCTGCCGATATGATCTTACGTGAAGAAATGATGGTAGCTGCTGGCATTACTGAGCGGGTGGGGTAGCTACAGCTGAGGCAAATGCTTAAAAGAATGAAGGGTGAAAACAACCCTAAAGCGTTTGGCGAAGCTATAAGCACACCAGTTGAAGGGTTTAGTGCTGTTTTGCTTAATTTTAAGGTTAAATTTTATTATTTTGGGATAGATGACTTGAAGAAATAAAAAAACAATCAAAAATTATGGAAACAGCGCTAACAACCAAAAAATTCTCCCACACTGTACCTTTTTTGCCAGTGAACAACTTGCAGGAAACCATTGCCTATTATCGTTATGTACTGGGCTTTAGCAAAGAGTGGTTTTGGGGTGACCCACCCACCGATGCAGGCATTAGCCGTGACAATATGAAGTTGTTGTTTGGCAAAAACCCCGAAATGGTGCAACACATGCAGGGCTTTGAGGTAATGTTGTTTGTAGAAGGTATAGACGCCATTTATGAAGAGCATGCCCTTAAAGACGTTACGATTGTGTCGGACATAGAAGACAAACCTTGGGGAGTGAGAGAGTATACCATCAAAGAAATTAATGGGTACCATTTGCGCATTGCCGAAAGCGCCAATCAGTACTGACTATTGATAGCCCATTATAATGAATAAAAATGGAATGATGTCTTGAGCTGTTTGCTCAGGACATTTTTTTTGGCAGATATTTGAATAATCTCCTGATAAAATGTTTTAATTTGTTGCTAAAAAAGATTTTGTACGCAGAAGGCGGCAATGCACAACATTTATTGGCTTGCTACCCTTTGTAATTTGTTAAAGAAGAATAAATATGCAACAAACCACTGCACATATTATGATGGTACGCCCAGTCAGTTTTGGGCACAATCCTCAAACTGCCGAAAACAATGCTTTTCAGACAAAGAAAGCCAATAGTGCAGAAGTATTGCAACAAGCCCAGGCAGAGTTCGACGGTATGGTGGCAATGCTGCGTGAGGCTGGAGTCAATGTATTGGTTTTTGACGATACTCCTCACCCCTCTAAGCCTTCAGCTATTTTTCCTAACAACTGGGTGTCTTTTCACGAAGAGGGTGTAGTGATTTTGTACCCTATGTATGCTCCCAACCGTCGCGAAGAGCGCCAGGAAGAAATACTGATTGCCCTTGAGCAACAGTTTGATAAACAGATTTTGCTTGATTTTTCGCCTTATGAAAACTCAGGCAAATACCTCGAAAGCACAGGAAGCATGATCATAGATCGCCCCCATAAGATAATATACGCCTGTAGGTCGGAACGCACCAACGAACAAGTGTTGCAGGTAGTAGCCGAAAAACTGAGCTATGAATACTTGTTATTCGATGCTGTAGATGAACATCAGCAGGCCATTTATCATACCAATGTAATGATGTGCTTGGGACAAGACTTTGCGGTGATTTGCCTGGATTTATTGCCCAATGCTGCCGAGCGCAAGGCTGTGGTAGACAAACTTCAGCAAACCCACAAACAAATTGTAGCGTTGTCAACGGAGCAAATAGCCCAGTTTGCTGGTAATATGTTAGAGGTGCAAAGTACCCAAGGCGACCGATTGTTGGTCATGTCAGAACGTGCGTTCAAGTCATTGACCCCTGACCAACGCAATGTCCTTGAGCAAAAAGTGAAAATAGTGGCTCCCCCCTTGTACACCATAGAAGACCACGAAGGGGGGAGCGCCCGCTGTATGATGGCAGAGGTATTTTTGCCCAAAAATCAATCATAACATCAATAAACCAAGCCTTTTTAATCGAGACAATTAAAAAGGCTTATTTTTGGGCTACTATAATCTAACAATAGTCCATAGCCTTGACAGGGGCAAGCTTCAAGCGACAAGTCGCAAGTCCTTAGATACCGATGTATATCGGTGCTGCACCCTGTTCCACAAGTAATCACGCTTTTGTATTGCACTGATTTTCAGTTATTTACAAAAAGCGTAGTTAGAAGCTGATTCGAGTAAATGTTTACCTTATTAAATGCTGTAAACCAGTGGCGTATATTAAGATTGCTTACTCACTTTATTTTTAAAAGCGTTTCGGTTTTAAGCCTAAACATCCAATTAAATAGTTTTTAAATCCATAAATAACTGATCACCAGCAACCAACTTTGACGAAAATCACTGCGGAGTATTGATCTAAGGAATGGTGAGAAATTAAATTACCATTCTTGAGGTAGAGGTTTTGTTTTGAGACGAGGCTATTTTTTGCGCCCATAGCAGCGCTACGGGCAATAAAAATAACGAAGTATCAAGGCGAAAAATCACCCCTCAGAGTGTAAATTTATTTTTGAACAATTCCTAAGGAATGGTGTAAAAATAAATTTCTATAGTTTAATAAAATATTTCTAAAAGCCATCCCCAAGCTTGTCTTCTCCTCTTGGTCTTAAGCGCAGCTGACCAAGAGAGCGGGTAACAATAGCGAAGAACTTGGTCTTGCCAAAAAAGACCACTACAAGTGAGTTTGTATGGGTTTTCAATCAGACTTGGTATAAGTAGCAAATTATAAAACAAAAAAAATGTAAGTCAATTGTTGGTGTTTTTTAGGGGTTCAAAAACATGTACTTGTCTTACCGATATGCATCGATACCTAAGGCCTTGTAGCTTGTTGCTTCTAACCTTGTATCTGGTATTGATATAATAAATTGCTACACTTGGAGTTTAAACTACGTACTGTTCTTAAAGTACAACTTTTGTTTTGATTACTGTGGGTATAAAAGACCCATCCAGGTTTGAAGAATGTTTAATATTCACTAATTTTGTGAAAAAATACACCAAAAAAATACATCTATTGCTCAGGCACTTATGATTGATTATAATAAAAAAATATACCATTACCTTATATTATTTGTACTTACACCTTGTTTGCTTACAAATAATTGTTTTGCCAAGGCTAAAAACTACAAGAAAATATTACATCCGGCGGACACTGCCCAATACAGCAGCAGGCTTTCTCCAAAAAACACAACTAGTAATTCCCCGTTTTTCAAGAAACAACGCAAAGACGGCTTCATTGCTTTGCCATTGGTGTACTATAGTCCTGATACCCGCTGGGCTGCGGGCGGAATGGTAGCCTACCATTTCAAATTTATTACTCCCGGCAAAAAAGCGGCTCACAGTCGTTTGTCTTACATTCAGCTTACCTCTGATTATACCCAAAACAAACAATTGGATGTATGGGGGCAATGGCGAATATTTATGAATGACAATGATTATATTTGGTCAGGTGAGGCACGCTACCGCAACTATCCTGATCGTTATTATGGCGTGGGCAACCTTACCCTAAACGATGCCGAAGAAACTTACTCTTATGATTTGCTCAGGTTCCAGTCCAGGGTCTCCCGTCAGTTGGTTAAAAACGTATACCTGGGGTTAGACTACGAGATAAGCAAATACTATAATATGACCTTGCAACAAGGTAAGTCGTTGGAAACCTCTGAAGTAGAAGGTACCAAAGGGGGAGTTAATTCGGGGCTTGGCTTGGTATTTATGATAGACACCCGCGACAATGTAGTAAGCGCGTCTAAAGGTTTTTTTCTTGAAACATCAGGTTATATATTTAATGGAGTGTTGGGGAGTAACTTTAACTATAGCAATTATAACTTTACCTTTAATAAATATTTCCCTATTGGACAAAAAATGGTAATTGCTACCAACACAGTCATGACATTGAACACAGGAGAGGTACCCTTTGTCAACTTGGCAAGGGCAGGAGGCAACAGCGTTTTGCGGGGCTATGCCCAGTATCGTTTCCGCGACTACAACTTTATTGCATCTCAGGTAGAATACCGATATATGTTTTTGAAAAGGTTTGGCATGGTGGCTTTTGCCGGGTTGGGCGATGTATTCAATAAAAGCGAAGATTTAGATGCTGATGCCCTCAAGTATTCGGTAGGAGGTGGGGTACGCATTGCGCTTGACGCCAAAGAAAAAATAAACCTCAGAGTTGACTATGGCGTAGGTAGAGACAACAATGGGGTATATGTATCAGTTACTGAAGCTTTTTAAAGTTTTATACATCACAACCCAAGGCAACCATCTTTTATAAAATGGCTGCCTTGGGTTGTTTTACTTATCACTCAAACTTTAATCTATTTTCTCAATTTTGAAAGTGCCCAGTGAAGTCACCGTTCCACCCACAGCCAAAGGTGCGCTGGTAATGATACTTACTGGAGTTGCAGGAGAAGTAGCCTGGTTTGCCGAGGTAAAAGTAGCACCACTGTCGGTACCCGAATCATAAGTACCCGGTGAAACCTCTTTTGAGCTTACCCACTGATCGTTTTCCAGTAGGTTTGCTCCCGACACACCAATAAACCAATCAGGACTAGGAGCGATCATCGAAACTACGCTTACCAAAGAATGCGTTTTGGTTACCTTAAACTCAACACTTACATTGCCTGTGCCAGTGCTTACCCCCCCCGCCGCTAATGAGTTCAAAAGCCGTTTTATTTTGCATCAAAGCATTGATTTCGCTGGTTAAAGGTGTTTTGCCTCCTGTTTCTGCCATTACTTTAATTCCCTCCGACGCATTTTCTCCTGTTTTGTACAATGTAGCCTCACTGTTGTGGCTCATACCTATCAAGCCCGAAAAGTGTGGGTTGCTGGGGTAGTCAGTGGGGTGTGAGCTGGATGTCCAATTGGCGGTAAAAGTAAGCCGATAAGTAGCGGTATCGCTGACTGTGTTGGTGGTAGGGGTCACCGTTTCTTGCTTTTTACAAGCAGCTATCAAAAAGATAAAGGCGCTCAAAAATAGTAAGTTTTTAAAAAAATGTAATCTCATTAGCTAAAGTTTAAATGTTGAACAGTACAAAGTAAGTGAATATTTGCCCCGCCAAATGTCAGTAACCTAACACATTTCAATAAAATGTGATGATGATTTGTTTGTATGAGTGGAGAATATTTGGATATAATTATTTTTGTTGATTTTTTATTTGCTTGACCCATTGCAGGCACTATGCTTTTACACGGTTGCCCTTGACATAAGTTTTAATAGGTGGTATATGATTAAACACTTTCATCGAACATTCCTCGGTTCTTGACTTTCAACTACGATTTTTATAAGTTGCTGAAAATCAAAGTGATATAAAAGTGTAGATACCTGTGGAACAGGGAGTAGCACCGATATTCATCGGTATCTAAGGACTTGCGACTTGTCTCTTGAAGCACCGATATGCATCGGCATCTAAGGACTTGCCCCTGTCGGGGTTTTTAACTACGCTTTTTGTAAGTTACTGAAAATCAACGTGATATAAAAAGTGTAGATACTTGTGGAACAGGGTATACCTAGAACCTTGCACCTAGTCCCTAGAACCTTGTCAGGGCTTTTAACTTCATCAAATGTCTACATTTTTGATGGCAGTCAACCCATAAGTATCCAAATTAAAAGCACACAAATGCCCCGTTTTGGTATAATCAAGGCGTTTGTGTGGTTTGGTGTATACGCAACCATTATCTAATGGAATAGTTTGGCTACGTGCGTTAATGCGCTGTACTATTTCATCCAGGTAAAACACCTCATGCCCATGTAAAATCGTTTTGCCTTGCACTGCCTCTTTGTTGGGTGGGATCACCCGCGAGCCCCTTAGCCTTAGCATAGCGTCATAATGCACTAAAAAATCATCTTTGCTAAAGTCAAACCCCGCGTGTACCAGGTAGTAGTCGTCCAATACTATATAATAGGGCAAGTTTTTAAAAAAGTGGAGGTAGGCAGGTTTTATCTGGGCATCATCGGTTAACAAGTTCCCCGATTTATTAATTCTGGAGACAAACAATCTAAAAGTGCGACTATCATACGCTTGCCAGGCTTGTAGCAGGTTCTCTTCGTGGTTGCCCCGTAAACAATACACCTGGTAGTTTTGGGCTTGCAGCGAAATGATGTAGTCGAGGGTTCCGGCGCTATCTGGCCCCTTGTCAATATAGTCGCCCAACAAATACAAATGATCATCTTTAGTAATTTGAAGCGTCTCTTCAACCATTTTTTTGAGGGTCTGGCAACAGCCGTGCACATCACCCACCGCAAAACGGCGTCCACTGATAGGTGTTTTTATGGTTTGATATAGTTGTACACTCATCGGTCAAAATCTACATTGGGTTGGCAAAACAATTCCCAATTGTCTATATCAAGCGCGCACAACTGTCCATAGCCCTCTATATGGTGTTTATAGCAACCATTGTCTAATGGTATCACCTTGGCACGGCTCGCAACGGCTGCCTTGATCTCAGGCAGGGAGGTTTTTTGGTGTCCATGTACCACATGTTTGCGTTGGGCTTTAATCGCATGATACCTTTTCAGATTAAACCGCATTGTCCAAAGCATGGCATAAAAATCTTCAAAGGGGGCAGCCTTCCTGAAGTTGAATCCAGCATGCACCAAATAAAAATTATCCAACGCGTAATAATAAGGTAAGTTGTTAAGCCAGGGTTCAAAACGAGGCAATAAACAATCCTGAGAGTGGTCAACCATTGATTGATCCCTGACCTTGTCAGCAAAACAAATAAGTGCCTTAGTGTCAAGGTCAAGTTGTTGGAAATCCTCCCAGGCAGTAAGCAACATTTGTTCGTGATTGCCCCTGAGTGGGTACACCTGATAACCTTGGTTTTGTAAGTCAATGATGAAGTCAAGCACACCCGCCCCGTCTGGACCCCGATCGATATAATCGCCCAGCAAAAAAAGCTGATCCTGAGTTGTAAACTGCAAGTGCTGCCATACCAATTGTTGCAGTGTTTGGCAACAGCCGTGCACATCACCCACCACAAAACGGCGCCCATTCAAAGGTTTTTCTATAGTGTGAAATGCATTCATGTTTTTTATATGATATGTACCAAGACAAAATTAAATATATCTAATATGCAAGTATAACTATCATATTATGAGAGAGTTATCTTTACTTGT
>NZ_CANLRP010000119.1 GCF_947493425.1 uncultured Microscilla sp.
TGAGGCGTTTCAAAAATAAGTTGGCTTGAAAGTTTTCGTGTAGCATTGCTCAGGTCACCCTGCGGTAAGACCTTCGCGGGAGGTAAATTTGAAACATTGAAAACCAATTCCAAACCTGCCAGGATGCTATGACGTGGCTTTTCAAACTTCGTGGAAGGAACTGTTCATGACTCTGAGGGTTTTATGAAACTCTACATTACCACCAATTTTTGTATATTAGGTAATGCATCGACTCATTACGTTACTTCTTTTTTATTTCGTAGTTTTCTTTTTCCCCGTCAGGGCACAAAAAACAGGTTCTACTCAAAACCTGGTACCTAACCCTGGTTTTGAGAGTTATCATGAGTGCCCCTACCATCTTGAGGCTATTCGTTTTAGGCGGATTCCGGCTTGGGTGGCAAACCCACCCAATTGCACACCCGATTATTTTAACAAATGTGGCACCAGGGGCTATAGAGTACCCAAAAACCGTTGCGGGGTGTTGGCAGCCAACAGCGGGCAAGCTTATATAGGTATGATCTTGCGGGTAGGCTCGCCCGAGGGTGACCCACAAGGTTGGTATTACCGCGAGCATGTAACAGCTAAGCTCAAACGCCCACTCAAAAAAGACTACAGGTACGTAGTAAAAATGCACCTTGCCTTATCTACTTATGCCAATTACGCCATTGCCAATATTGGGATACTATTTACCAAATACCCCAGGCGTATCCGTTGGAACAAGGTGTATGTGCCTCAGGTAATGACTCCTCGAAATCAGTTTTTTGACCAACCCAATCAGTGGGTATTGGTACAAGACACCATGGTGGCAAAAGGTGGAGAGGCTTTTATTACTCTTGGGGAGTTTAATAACTTTGGCGACCATCAAATCAAGAAAATCACCAATAGCCGCAAGTATCGCCGTAAGTTCAATTTTAACCGGGCTTATTATTTTATAGATGATGTGTCGGTAGTAGAGCTCGACAAGGTAACGGTAGATACAATGCCTAAGATTACAGGCAAACCATTGACTGACATCGAGTTAGGATTTGATACTGATTTGGGCAAGGTCAAAAAAGGAGAGCCAGTAATTTTAAAAAATATTTTCTTTGAATTTGCCAAAGCCCGGCTATTACCAGCGTCGTTTCCCGAACTGAATAAGTTGGTAAATTTGCTCAAAACATACCCTCAAATAAAGGTGCGTATTATGGGGCACACCGACAGTGTAGGCACCAATGCCCGCAACTTGCAACTGTCGGACAGGAGGGCAAAAAGTGTAGTCACCTACTTGAAAGAGCAGGGCATTGGGGCAAACCGACTGACTTTTAAAGGCTTTGGCGAAAGCCGCCCTATAGACAGTAACGCAACCAAAGAAGGTAGACAAAAAAATAGAAGGGTGGAGTTTGTGGTGCTCTAGAGTCTCAAGTCCTTAGATGCTGGTGCATGCCAGTGTTTTTAGCGACAAGTAGTAATTTTATAAGTCACTTTTATTTGAAATAAAACTTCTATATTGCCCTATATTTTGTGATGTTGCTCTACATAAGAAGTGTACAATCCAATACCTTATAAGTTCACTTGTGACTTGAAGCTAATTGCTTGTAACTAATTATCCACTTTAAATTACTAATACCCATGCAACCCATTACCCAACCTACTTTATTGATTGATGAAACCAAGTGCCGTCGTAACATTGAAATGATGGTAAACAAGGCCAAAAAACACGACATTCGTTTGCGTCCTCATTTCAAAACCCACCAATCGCTGGCAGTGGGTAAATGGTGCCAGGAAGCAGGCATTGAAGCCATTACGGTGTCATCGCTCAAAATGGCGACCTATTTTGCCAAAAATGGTTGGCAAGACATCACCATTGCTTTTCCTTTTTATGCCCAGGAAATGGCAGGCGTAAACAAACTTGCTGAAGAGATTGACCTCAACCTGACTATAGTAAGCCCTGAGAGCATCAAGGTGTTGAAAGAACAACTCGACTATGCGGTGGGGGCTTATATTAAAGTAGATGTGGGAACGCATCGCACGGGCATTCGTCCTGAAGACGGTGAACAAATAGAGGCAATGATTAGTGAAATATTGCGTAATCCTATGGTTATTTTTAAAGGCTTTATGGCGCATGCCGGACACACTTATAGGGCACGGGGCGAGGCCGAAATTCAACAAATTCATCAAGATACTTTAAAGGTGATGTGTAAGGTAAGAGATACTTATCAAGAGAAGTTTGAATTGCACGATGATCCACTGGAGGTATCTATAGGTGATACTCCAGGCTTTAGTGTAGCCAATGATTTTGAGGGAGCTCAGGAGTTGCGTCCTGGCAATTGTGTGTTTTATGATGTGATGCAAACCCAGATTGGTTCTTGCGATGCCGACCAAATAGCAGTGGCAATGGCTTGCCCGGTGGTGGCAAAACATGCTGATCGTCACGAAGTAGTGATTCATGGAGGAGCCGTGCATTTTTCTAAAGATTTCATCACAGACGGTCACGGTCATAAGGTGTTTGGGCAAATAGTAAGGCTTACGCCTGATGGTTGGGGGGAACCTATTCCAGAAATGCACTTGGCGCGTTTGTCACAAGAACATGGCATCATCAGTACCAGCCCTGAGGCTTTTGATACGCTCCAAACGGGCGATATTATTGGGGTGTTACCGATCCACTCGTGCCTTACCGCCAACCTTATGCGTGGTTACCGTACTTTTGATGACCAAAGTCTTGATCATTTGGAAGGGCAGGCTTTATGAACTCAAACAAACAAGTACTTGACTGTAGAAAGCCTTTGCTGATGAGTTTTGAGTCTAAAAAAGAACAAGAAACTATTAAAAGTACATGGGTGTTTGAGACAATGTACGCAAACACAATTAGTTAATACTGATAAAGCACAGAAAAAGTTACAAAATAATCCTACATTTTTTATAGAATAATTTGCATTTTATCTACAAAACTTCTAAAATTGAACATCATAGCTGGTTGAAGGTAAAAAGGCTCGTTACACAAAGGTGGCGGGCTTTTTTCATTTTTGCCTACTTCACCTCCCTTTTATTACTCAGGTTATTTAATCATTACTTCTGATAAAACGCAGGTTTATTTTGAAGTTTTTTAATGTATCTTTGCAAGATTTTGACACAGAAATTATCACTATCCTCTGGCATTTGATCAATTAGGTGTTGGAGGGAAATTCATTTTAATTACTACAAAATATGAATAAACGCATCACGAATGCTTGCCTGGCATTATTAATTTCGGGTGGTTTATGGAGCTGTGGAGGCTCTTCGACTACAGCTACCGAAGGTGACACCACTGCCACCACAGACAGTAGTGCTAACAAAACAATTACTGATACTAAAGAGGTAAGCGGGATTGCCTCTAAACTAAAAGACTACCAAACAGTAAAGCTTACTACTGACTTATCGCAACTGACTGACAAAGAGAAACAAATGATTCCTTTGTTGATTGAGGCTGCTCAATTGATGGATGATCTTTTTTGGGAGCAAGCGTATGGCGATAAGAGCAAGGCTTTGGCAAAGGCAAAAAATGAAGATGAGAAAAAATACATTGCTATTAATTATGGTCCTTGGGACAGGTTGGATGACAACAAGCCTTTTATAGAAGGGGTAGGCAACAAGCCGGAAGGGGCTAACTTTTATCCTCAGGACATGACCAAAGAGGAATATGATAAACTGGATAATAAAGACAAAGGAAGTCTTTATACTATTATTCGTCGCAAAGAAGACAAGTCGCTAGAGGTAATTCCTTATAGTGTAGCTTATAAAGAAAAATTAACCAAGGCTGCCGAATTGTTGAAAAAAGCCGCTGAACTTGCCGAAAACCCTGGCCTGAAAAAGTACTTGAACCTAAGAGCTGAAGCATTTTTGACCGATCAATACAAGGCAAGCGATATGGCCTGGATGGACTTGAAGGACAATGGGTTGGATGTAATTATTGGGCCTATTGAAAACTACGAAGACAAAATAAATGGAGCCAAAGCTGCATTTGAAGCTTATATATTGGTAAAAGACAAAGAATGGAGTCAAAAACTGGCGCGTTATGCTACTTTATTGCCTCAGCTACAAAAAGGCATTCCGGTAGAGGACAAGTATAAAAAAGAAACGCCTGGGTCTAACTCTCAGTTGGCGGCGTTTGACGTAGTATATTATGCAGGTGATTGCAACGCGGGTAGCAAAACGATTGCGGTAAACTTGCCTAACGACGAAGATATTCAACTGGAAAAAGGAACCCGTCGTTCTCAGTTGAAAAATACCATGAAAGCCAAGTTTGACAACATTGTGGTACCTATCAGCAATGTATTGATTGCGGAAGACCAACGCTCAAATATTGCTTTTGATGCTTTTTTCCAAAATGTAATGTTCCACGAAGTAGCTCACGGTTTGGGGATCAAAAACACCATTGATGGCAAAGGTACGGTAAGAAAAGCATTGGGCAATACTGCCTCGGCTATAGAAGAAGGCAAAGCCGATATTTTGGGTTTGTATATGGTCACTGAGTTGCGTAAAATGAAAGAGTTGACCGAAGGTACTTTGCAGAATAATTATGTCACCTTTTTGGCAAGTATTTTCCGCTCGATCCGCTTTGGAGCTGCCTCAAGCCACGGCAAGGCCAATATGGTTTGTTTTAACTTTTTCCAGAAAATGGGCGCATTTACCCGTGGCGAAGATGGTACCTATAAGGTAGACTTTGAGAAGTTTCCGGAGGCGGTGAAAGGTTTGACCAACAAACTGCTTACCCTACAGGGCAACGGCGACTATGAGGCTACCAAGAAGTTTTTAGAAGAAATGTCGGTACAGTCTGATGAGCTTACAAAAGATTTGGCTCGTTTGAAAACTGCCGGAATTCCTAAAGACATTGTATTTGAGCAAGGCGTAGACGCTTTGGGTTTGACGGCTCAATAGTTTGCCTAGCAACAAGCTTTTAGCGATAAACTACAAGTGTAAAGTTAACAAACTCCGTTGGGTGATGATTGCTCAACGGAGTTTGTGTTTTTATATAAATCAAGGCATTGATTATCAACCCCTTGACTAATATTCAAGGTTAAGCTACTTCAAATAATAAGCACTTGAAGCACCAATATACATCGATATCTAAGGACTTGTGGCTTGTACCTTGCCTCTTGAATGATAATTCACTACTCCCCCACCATCACAAAAGCCCCCCAATAATAAGGCGCGGCATAAATTTTCTTGCCGTTTTTCTCATAATTGCGTAGATAGGCTTGGGCTGCCCTAAAAGCGGCTCGTTTGCTTTTTTTGTCACCTATCCAAGCTTTGTAAAAATGGCTCATCAACAACTTGGTCGCGTTGTCGTCTACCTTCCAAAGGCTCAAAATCACGCTTTGGGCACCCGCTACTATAAATGCTCTACCCCTTCTCCGTTTTCAACCTCGCCCAGTCCCGTTTCACACGCCGAAAGTACCACCAATTCGGTACCCTGCAAATCTATTTGCGATGCCTCGTAAGCCGTTAGAATACCATCTTCAATGTCGGGTTTTGACTTGGCTTTTTCGTAAGTATACACCTTTTCTTTTTTTCCGTTGGGGTGATAAGAGGTAAGGTTACCTTCATACTTTTACTCTCGCCAGTCAATCACCGAGTCTATAACCACCTGTCGTGTTCCTGACTTATAGTAGTCCACTACTTTGCCCATTACCTTTTCATTTTGAAAAGTCATGACTCGGTAAAACTCTGCCTGGGTTTTGTCTTGAACCAGCTTCCAATTTTTATCATACAAAAATAACCACTGTCCCTGAGGCAAGCCATTAGCATCGGTTTTGTTGGGAGCTTTGACAGATTGGAGCGTATTTTGGCTCATTGCTGCCAGCGTACATAGGCACAAAAAGAATGTAGTGTATAAAAGTTTTTGCATTTGTGATCTCGTATCGTAAACCATTGAATTTAACTGAATATACCCTTTTTTGGTAGAGATATAGAAAAAAATATCTGCTAAAAATGATGCCTCATTTGTTCGAAATAAAAACGCACTGACTCGATTCGAACCAGTGCATTTTGTGTATAGTTTATAAGCAATAACTACTTGTGGGGCTAGTGCATTGGGGATTAAATAAATTGCCTATTAATTGGGATGAATTTTGTTTTCTGACGAGTCGTGAAAATGGCGGATAGCCATAGCTATCTAACTTTTTTACGAGGAAGTCAGGGGGCAAAAGTCGCCAAAGAATATGTGAGTAACTTAGTACCCAATGCACTAGTACCTTCTACCATCGCCAAAGGTGTACATAAACCTTAGCCCATAGGTTTTTTGGTTCTCTATTTTGGTATTCACCATAAACGCATGAATGTTGCCTGTACCAGAGCCCACCGCAAATCTAAAACCTGCATTGAGGTAAAAACCTTCCATAGGTGATACTATATCGCCAAAGTCGTCTGGGCTTGCATTAGGGTTGGTCAATAGTTGACCAAATAATTCGGGGTTGAGCAGGTAAAGGTTAGAGAATTGATAACCCAAACCTAAAAAACCTCCTAAAGAAGATTGAGCACTATGAGTGGCTCCTGCCCCAAAATTAAAATTGATCACAAAAGGAATTTCATAAGATAAGTCTTTTGTCTCTCCTTTTTTGTTTAAATACTCGCCATAAAGCAAGCTCATATACAAAGCCAATGACATACTCTGTTCATTGCCCATAATCAGGTTGAGGCGAGGAGAAAACGTAAGCCCAAAGTACTCTTCAGCAGAGTCTTTCAAAAACTCATCGGTATAACGTGGCATCACTGCAGTAGCCCCCAGGCTATACATGAACTCAGAACTATTATAATAAGCTCCTCGCCTTCTGCGACGCTGAGCTTCGGCATCATCGCTAAAAAAAGAAATGAATAATAAGCAAATAATTGCAATGCTGTAAAAACGTTTCATTTTGATTAATAAATGTTTTAGAAATAGTTTGATGTGGCAAAGTCAGGTAAACCTTCATTCAACCACTTGCACATAACTGTAGGTAAAACAGGCAGTATAATCTTTTTTGGATGATCACTCTATGTTATCAACCCTTTCAACCTTCTGTTATGCCTACCTTCATATACCCAACCCTCTACCCAAAACGGAGGTTTTTCTGTAAAAAACATAAAGTTTCGCCGTGTTCAGCTCATTCCACACAAAACCAGTATACCAAACATTCTATACCATTTAACTTAACAGAATACTTAAAATCAAAATTTAATTGGGGTTTTGGTTTTATTGCAAATACTTTTTCTGAATTTCAAATCATAAAAAGCCTCCAAAGACATATAAGTATTTAATGGTTTTCACCAATGATTATTTTGAAACTAAAATCTGTTACATTGTCAACTCAATTTATTCAATACAAATCACCGTAGATTCTACGCCAACACTTGCACTTAACAGCGAAGTTATTGTACTCATCGTGTGTATATTGGTGTCTTAACTTTCTATTTTTTTGTTTAACTTTGTGCAGTTGTTCTCTTTTTCGGAGAAAAACCAACAGTGCTTGATTTTTCTATCACTCACTATAATATATTCAATGTTAATCGAGCCAAGTGGGTTCGTTAACTTCAAACCAAGTTCTCAAACAAAACAAGCAATTCTAATGGCATTAGTAGAAATGGTTATGCCCAAAATGGGCGAAAGTGTAATGGAAGGTACCATTTTGCAATGGCTCAAGGCTGTGGGCGACGAAATAGAGGAAGATGAGCCTGTACTTGAGGTAGCTACCGATAAAGTAGACACTGAAGTGCCTGCCACCCATGCAGGTGTTTTAAAAGAGGTTTTAGCACAAGAAGGAGATGTTGTACAAGTAGGGCAAACTATTGCTATCATTAGCACCGATGGCGACGCTCCAGCAGATGCTCCTGCAAGCCAGCCCGAAGCTGCTCCTGCCACTGTAGCTGCTGTAGAGCAAACCATTGTCCAGGCGCAAGTTGCTACTGCCAACAACAACGGTACTGAACGCCTGAATGCCCCAGCTACTGGTCGTTTTTACTCTCCTTTGGTACTTAATATTGCCAAAACTGAAGGTATTCCTATGACTGAACTTGAGTATGTACCTGGCACAGGTTCAGAGAATAGGGTAACTAAAAAAGATATTTTAGCTTATGTAGCCAATCGTCAAAACAATGGAGGGGTGGCTGTTCAAACTGCTCCAGCAACACAAGTTGCTACCAAACCTGCCGCGGTTACTACTACGAGCAAACCTGCTGCCAGTAGTAAACCTAGTACTCCTGCCACAGTGTCTTACAGTGGAGCCCATGACGTAATAGAAATGGATCGTATGCGTAAAATGATTGCGCAACGTATGGTAGACTCTAAGCGAATCTCTCCTCATGTCACTACTTTTGTAGAAGCCGATGTTACCAACATTGTGATGTGGAGAAATAAGGTAAAAAAGGAGTTTCAGCAAAAGCATGGGGAAAAAATCACTTTCACGCCTATTTTTATCGAGGCCATTGCTAAAACCTTGGGCGACTTCCCTCTGGTTAACTCTTCGATAGAAGGTGAAAATATCATTGTAAAGAAAGATATAAACATAGGAATGGCTACTGCTTTGCCTAGTGGCAACCTGATAGTACCTGTGATTAAAAATGCTGATCAGATGAACTTATTGGGTTTGGCAAAACGAGTAAATGACCTTGCCAATCGAGCCCGTAACAATAAACTCAATCCTGATGAACTTTCTGGTGGAACTTATACCATGTCTAACATTGGAGGTTTTGGCAATGAAATGGGCACACCTATTTTGATGCAACCACAGGTGGGTATACTAGCCATTGGTGCCATTAAAAAGAAACCTGTAGTGATAGAAACTCCTACTGGAGATATGATAGGCATTCGCCACATGATGTTTATGTCTCATGCCTATGATCACCGAATTGTAGATGGTGCATTAGGCGGTGGCTTTGTTCGTCGTGTAGCCGATTATCTTGAGGCTTTTGATGTAGATATGGTTATCTAAAATATACGCAACTATTTGCAAACAAAATAAGTATAAGGTTTAAGTTACTGGTTTTATTTACTGGTACTTAAACCTTTTTTAGTATATCAACAGATCAAACTTTCATGAAAGAAATAGAATATCAAATCATCCAGTACTTACTGGATAACAAAAGTACTGAAGCCGTTTCGGTAGCTTTTGAGTCTTTGGGAGCAATGAGTGAAGCCAAAGCACTGGTAACCCAAATAACCAACCAACTCACCGCACGTTGGGATAATATTCCTCTACTAAAACAAGTATTACAAGACCTACAAACATTGGGCAAAGGCAAGGCAATTATTCACGCACGTGCCCATTATTTTGATAACCTTGGTATTGCAAAGAAATATGTAGAAGCTGTAGCTGAATACTTTCAACTACCTCTGAGTAATTGTATTGATGATGACTGTTTGAGTACACAGGTGCAAGAACTGATAAGTCAAGGAAAAAAAATACAGGCTATAAAACTGGTAAAAGAACATACTGGATGGGGGCTTAAGGAATCAAAAGCATATATAGATCAAGTAAATGCTCTTCTAACGACTTCTTACCTCACTCAAAACCAATAACTTGTAGCAGAAGTAAAGGAATTACTGCATAAAAAGCAAAAAATAGCCGCAGTCAAACTAGTCAAAACTAGTACGGGTTTATCGCTCCAGGACGCCCTAACTTTTGTAGATCAGGTAAAAATATCTTTATAAAACATTCAACCTTCTACTTTGTTCACTTCATAAGTTTTTCGAGCAGTGGTATCATTGTTTATCCGAATATTGTTTGTCAAGCATTGCTAAAACAAAATCACCCATACACAAACCAAATATTCACTTGAATAATATGATTAGATGTCTTTATTTGACGAAGATATTTTTCTACCTTTACCACTGTTTTTTTAAGATCAAGCAATTCGCTTCAGTGATTTTTTGTTACTTTGCATAAAAAAATAAGAACATTACTATGTCCAACCCCTCGCTTAAAAGTGTAGCTTTTAAAAGCTTTATGGGCAATAGCCCAGTGTGGTATAAACAGGCTGTTATCATTGCACTAGTACTCAACCCCATAGTATTAGTTGCCACAGGAAGCCATCAAATAACTGGATGGCTCATACTCATAGAATTTATCGCAACTCTGGCTCTGGCACTTAAGTGTTATCCTTTGATTCCAGGAGGTTTAATTGCTCTGGAGGCTGCCTTTATGAAAATGGTCACCCCTCATAGCATTTTCCATGAAGTAGAAGGAAACCTTTCGGTAATTTTGCTGCTACTGTTTATGGTAGCTGGCATTCACTTTATGAAAGACTTGCTTTCATGGGTTTTTACCAAAATTATTGTCGGTATACGCTCCAAGTATACCTTATCCCTCACATTTGCCTTTGTAGGTGCATTTTTGTCTGCCTGGTTAGACGCATTGACAGTAACAGCAGTAATGATTGCTGTAGCCATTGCTTTTTATAATATTTATACCAGTGCTTCGCTCAACGAAAGGGTTCCTGGTGACTTAGACAAAGACAAGAAAAAGTTTGTTGCCCGTCAGGATTTAGACAACTTTGGGGGGTTTTTGCGTAACCTATTGATGCACGGTGTAGTAGGTACTGCTTTGGGGGGGGTATCTACTCAGGTAGGCGAACCTCAAAACCTAATTATTGCCAAAAAAATGGGGTGGGACTTTATAGAGTTTTACCTTAAAATGGCCCATGTGTCTATTCCTCTGTTAGCAGCAGGCTTAGTAGTCACAGTGTTGGTAGAAAGATTTAAAATAGTAGGGTATGGTTACAATATACCCGACAACGTAAGGGCAATTTTGAAGCAAAATGCGGATAAAATGCGTGATGAAATGGATACTCGCAAGCGCTGGAATTTGGTTGTGCAGGGTATAGGAGGTATTTGGTTGGTAGTGGCCTTAGCCATGCACCTCGCCGAAGTAGGGCTCATTGGCTTATCGGTAGTCATATTTTTAACTGCAGCCACTGGAAAAACTGATGAAAACACCATTGGACACGCCTTTGAAGAAGCTACCCCTTTTACCGCTTTATTAGTAGTGTTTTTTGTAATTGTAGGGATGATTGAGGAAACGCACTTGTTTAAGCCTATCATCAACCTTGCTTTAGAAGCCAAAGGCTCTCAGCAAACCTATATTTTCTTCTTTGCTTCGGGTATTTTATCTGCCATTAGTGATAATGTATTTGTGGGAACGATTTATATCAAAGAAGCTACCAATGCTTTTTTTACCCCAGAACTACTCGGAATGAGCAAAGTAGCCATTGAAGATGCAATCAAGAATAAAGAAATGCAAAAACTCTTAACTGCACTGGCCACCAAGTCACCAGAACATTTTCAACAGTTAGAAAATGTAGCAGTAGCTATTAACGTAGGAACCAATATACCGTCTATAGCCACTCCCAATGGTCAAGCAGCATTTTTATTCTTACTAACCAACGCCATTGCAGCCAGGATTAACCTGTCTTACTTAAGAATGGTCAAGATGGCATTCCCGTATTTTATTGTCATTACTACAGTAGCTGCTATATTTTTAATGCTAGAGTGGCTATAACTATTTGATATTGAGTCAAACAAAACGCTTGAAAAACAAAAAAGCCCTAAAACAGGGCTTTTTTTATGCTTCATTCCATTCAGAGCTTTTAATCTAAATTCCAATTATTAAGTTTACTTAATACATGGTGTGCAGTCAGGTCAAACTCACAAGGTACAATAGAAGCATAATTTTGACTCAACGCCCACTCATCAGTATCTTCTCCTTTGTCCTTGTTTACAAAATCACCCACCAACCAAAAATATTTCCTGCCGTGTGGGTCCATTCTTTGGTCGAAGTTCTCTTGCCAATGCGCATTTGCCTGTCGACAAACTTTTACGCCTTTAATAGGTGTATTTGAGTTTATCGGAAAGTTCACATTAAGCGCTACCCCTTGTGGCACTCCTGAACTAAGCGCTTCTTCTGCAATTTTTTTGACATAAGGCAATACATGAGAAAAGTCAGCATCTTGCCGATAGTCACACAATGAAAAGCCTATAGCTGGCAAGCCTTCTATAGCAGCTTCTATAGCTGCCGACATAGTACCCGAATACAGCACACTTACTGAAGTATTGGCGCCGTGATTGATACCACTTACTACCAAGTCTGGCGTTAATTCTTTTAACACGTAGTGCTTGGCAAGTTTTATACAATCGGCTGGCGTACCTGAACACTCGTAGGCTTCTACTCCTTCAAAAATATTTACTTTGTCTAACCTAAGCGAATTGCCTACTGTAATGGCATGCCCCATACCTGACTGTGGGCTGTCGGGAGCCACTACTATTACATCACCAATTTCCTTCATTACCTGCACCAAAAATCCTATGCCTGGTGCTGTAATTCCATCATCATTAGATACTAAAATCAGTGGTCTTTTGGAGGTGTTGTTGTTATCTGTCATTACGTTTACTTAAAGAATTATAATAATCTACAATCTTTATCAAGTCAATTCTGCTTGAATGCTGCAGTTGGTTTGTTTTTATATAATTTTTGATGGCTTTTTCATAGTTGCTAAAAGCCTTATAAACACCTCTACGAGAAGCTTTTATGCGTGTAATTCTGCCTTTGTTATCCAACAAATAAAAAACATCCTGTTCAACCCTTCTATAAGCACCTCCCAATTGCCCGATCCGCTGCATGAATGTGGTTTGCCTAGACAAAAGTGTCAATGGAGAACCTTTACGAATTAACTCAAAAAAGGATGGTACTTTGTAGTTGCTAGATGAGCGTACAGCATACGGAATACTATAAAACTGTCGATTGTAACGGTAATAAGCATCAAAAAAGACAAAAAAGACAACTTTCTTAGGGGAATAGGTTTGTACAGTATTGGAAGTTTTTAGTCTAAGTGCGGCGTCTTTTATGCTATATTTTAACGCTCCCCTCAGCGTATCACCATTTGTAAGCACAGCCGCCCCTTTATGCCACCTTTCTTCTGCAAAGCCTTGGCCTTTTGCTATCAAAGCATTAAAAACAAAGAAAATCGTCAATAAAGGAAATGTAATTGAACCTGCCTTCATAAATGATACATTTTTAAGAGATTATTTAATTTTTAGCTCCACTGCCTATTCATAAGCATATACAGTTATCTGGAGGCCACCACGCACATTACCATCTATATTCAATTGTGATTGGCTCGTATGATAAGCTGAATAATTAATATACACAGCTTATCATAAAAGATCAAAATAATAATACGTTCTTATTTTTCTGGTTCTTGCAAAATCTGATGTCCCATCTTATCTCTTTTGGTTTTGAGGTACTTTTCGTTATGTTTGTTAGGAGTAATCTCTATGGGAACATTTTCTACTACTTCGAGACCATAGCCAATCAACCCAGTGCGTTTGCGCGGATTATTAGAAATCAATCGCATTTTGGTAACCCCCAAATCTCTGAGTATTTGAGCCCCTACTCCATAATCACGAGAGTCCATCTTGAAACCTAATTTTACGTTTGCCTCTACCGTATCTAACCCTTGTTCTTGTAGTTTATAAGCTTTTAGCTTGTTTAAAAGTCCAATTCCGCGACCTTCCTGGTTCATGTACAACACCACTCCTTTGCCTTCTTCTTCTACCATTTTCATTGCTTGGTACAATTGTGGTCCACAATCGCAACGGCATGACCCAAAAATATCTCCTGTTACACAAGAAGAATGCACCCTTACCAATACTGGCTCATCTTTTTCCCACTGCCCTTTTACCAAACCTAAATGCAACTCTCCCGTATTGGTTTGCCTAAAAGCAATCAAGTCAAAATTACCCCACTCGGTGGGCATTTCTATACCAATCTCACGCTTGATCAAAGAATCATGCTTCATGCGGTAAGAGATGAGATCTTCAATAGAGACAAGCTTAAGCCCATGCTTATCTGCTACTTTTCTTAACTCTGGCAACCTGGCCATAGAGCCGTCTTCGTTCAATATTTCAATCAAAGCACCCGCAGGTTGAAAACCAGCCAAACGAGCAAAGTCTACTGTAGCCTCTGTATGCCCAGCCCGACGCAATACCCCTCCTGATTTGGCTTTCAAAGGGTTAATATGCCCTGGTCTGCCTAACTCGCTGGGTTTAGTGGCTGGGTCTGCCAAAGCATTGATGGTTTTTGCCCGATCATGCGCCGATATACCTGTAGTACAACCATTGCCTAGCAGATCAACTGTTACTGTAAAGGCTGTTTTATGTGGGTCGGTATTTTTACCCACCATCAAGTCAAGCTCAAGTTCCTCGCAACGTTCTTCGGTAAGCGCGGCACACAAATACCCCCCTCCTTCTTGTCGCATAAAGTTTACTATTTCAGGGGTAATAGTTTCTGCTGCACAAATAAAATCGCCTTCATTCTCTCGATCTTCGTCGTCTACCACAATGATTACTTCTCCACGTTTGATTGCCTCAATCGCTTCTTCAATAGTATCTAATTTAATATTATGATCTTTACTCATGTTATGTGTCCAATTAATGACTCGCTCTATTACAATATGCATAGAAAACGGTACAGTATTACAACCCGTCAAACAGGGTAAAAGGTTTCGTCAAATTTAATTAAGAAGTAGAAGAGGTGAAAGGCCGTAGCAAAATGATTTTGGTAACAAATCAATGTAACAGTATAAAACTGTCTATAGGGATGGGTGATGTATCAGATTAAAAACAAAAAGTCACCTTTAAACAAACAATATGCTTAAAAAATATGGTATATCAATGTAACCCTATCATTTTTGAACAAACCTAGTACTCCAGACACTATAATATGTAAAGCGGTATTTTGCACCTTTTGCCCTTTGGCTTCTCTTAAAAAATATCACGTAGCTAAGGTTCCGATAGGCATCGCATTGGTCAGGGCTTAAAATTCCGCCTGTAAAAACCAGCTTCAAGTTGTGTTGAATCACAATTTTTATGGAATCGTTCAAAACTCTTTGCTCGTTTTTATGCCACTTATTACGAATATTAGCCCCAGTGGGGAGAAACCTTGGTAGAAAAAATAAACGAAACGGGACACGGCTCCGTAGGAGTTGCGCCTAAAAGAGTCGTTTTTGATGATTTTGACGGTATTTTAAGTATTCGTAAAATTAAGCTTTGACGCATGCAATAGGCATCGGAATTCAAAAAGCGAACTCTGCTCTATTTTTGAAGATCGCCAAAGAACAAAACCGAGCTTTTCGCGAGCTCAACGTAAGTTAATTCATCAAATTCCCTACTTGACCTACTTAGAAGCTAGAGCACTAGTATGCTATGTCTATTATTCTTTGTGAAAAAGTTTGGTGTGGAAAGGCAACGATGTTTTGTTAAAGTAGGCAATTATTTTTTTGGCATTTTTTCGAGAGTACCCTCTTTTCAAGTAAGGGGTGTCCTCTCCCTGTACTTGTATAGCTAATGCATACCCACCTTTTTTTAGGCGTATGGTGATACTTTCAATATGCTTATATTTTTTTATTTCGGTACCAAAAACAGTTTTTACTTCTACTGTTAGTGTGTGGGTATTCACCACTTGAATCGTCGTCCAAAATAATGTAAACCTATATATGGCAATGAGCAACAATGGTATAGAAATACAGATGAAATATACCTGGACTAGTTTCTGCCCTAGTTTTGTACCCCAAAACAGGGTAAACAAAAATATGCTACCTAAAAATATGGTGTAGGAAATGGCAAAACCCATGCCTGTGCTCAATGTAAGAGGGGAGTGTTCCATCAGTCAATCAAACGCTTTTCTAACGATCAGAAAATGTAAAACAACCACCACTTAAGGTAAATGATTCATTCAACATCTCATCCATTACACATTAGTGGCAAGCCCTTGGCAAAGGTTAACAGGTAACACACGAGAAATAATACTTACAAAGCATCAACTATATGCCGGAAGCTCACTGCAAATTTGAAAGTCTAATTGTGTACCATCTAAATAGTTTGTTGTATGGCCCTGCTCATCTTTTATAATCACTGTGGCACATTGCCCTTCAATAAATTCATCTACATTAATTAATAAGGCTTGTTTTGTAGGACGATTAATAGTTACAGTCAATTTATAAGGTCCATCGCCTAAAGGAATCAATTCAGCAATCAATACATCAGGTCCCAATGCTTCCCAAGATATTACGTTCATGCTTTCGCCCGACTTTGCCTGTACACAGGCATTAATAATAGAAGTGGTGGTGTTATGGGCTTCAAGGTGAGGAGCATTGGGTGTAAAAATAGCTACTATCATATTCGTTGATGTTTTAAATGGCTTTACTAGGTTCACCCAGCAGCTTGCTGGCAACCTTGAGAGGCTAGATAATACAAAGATCAACATAATATACTGATCACACAATACGCAAAAACACTCGTTTTTTTATCTAGGTATTTCTACTTTATTCGCACAAAAGTGATAGATCACTACTTTATCAACTTGTATTATATGCTCATTACACTGCCCTTCAAATACGAACATTTAAATGGCTCTAAAGCAAAAAAAGCCAGGTAAACAAATACCTGACTCTTATATTTTATAGTAGTAGCAGATCAAACTTTGATCTCTACGTCTACACCACTTGGCAACTCTAGTTTCATCAAAGCATCTACAGTTTTAGAGCTTTGAGAGTAAATATCTACCAAACGTTTGTGTGTACACAGTTGAAACTGCTCACGAGATTTTTTGTTTACGTGAGGTGATCTCAATACTGTAAATATCTCTTTTTTAGTAGGCAATGGAATTGGTCCACTTACTACTGCTTGTGTAGCCTTTACTGCTTTTACAATCTTTTCAGCAGATTTGTCCACTAAATTGTGGTCATAAGACTTTAACTTGATTCTAATCTTTTGCGTCATCTCTTTTAAAAGCGTTTAACTATCCGCGCTACAGTTACTAAACCATACGGGTAGCCAAAACATCCAATAAAAAAGATAACGGCACCCCGTTTGGGTAATGTTAGCCGGAAACCCGGCAATTATTTATGTATAAAGAGTTTTATAACAACCATGATAGGGTTATTAACTCATAATAAAGGAAGACTTATGATAAGCCTTCCCAATATATAATTCTATCTGATAATTTACTCTCCTTTTGCCTTGGCAATTACAGTTTCGGCAATGTTGTTAGGCACAAAATCGTAATGAGAAAAGGTCAAACTTGCAGAAGCACGCCCCGAAGAAATAGTACGAAGGTCGGTTACATAACCAAATAGTTCTGACAAAGGCACATCAGCTTTTACAACTTGTGCACCAGCTTTTGCATCCATACCTTTCATCAATCCACGGCGCTTGTTCAAATCACCATTCACAGGTCCGGTATACTCATCAGGAGTAGTTACCTCTACTGCCATAACTGGTTCCATTATTTTAGCACCAGCTTGTTTTGCTGCTACTTTGAATCCAAGACGAGCGGCCATTTCAAAAGAAAGGGCATCAGAATCCACATCGTGAAAAGAACCATCATACAAACGAACTGTCATTGAATCTACAGGATAACCAGCCAAAGCACCATTTTTCATTGCTTCAGTAAATCCTTTTTCAATAGATGGGATAAATTCCTTAGGAATACGTCCACCTTTGATTTCATTCAAGAACTCAAGACCAGGTTTGCCATCTTCACGAGGTTTCAATTCGAAACGAATGTCAGCAAATTTACCTTTACCACCCGTTTGCTTTTTATATACCTCTTTGTGATCAAAAGACTTGGTCAAAGCTTCTTTGTAAGCCACTTGAGGGGCTCCTTGGTTTACTTCTACCTTAAATTCACGTCTCATACGATCCATGATAATCTCTAAGTGAAGCTCACCCATACCTCTTAGTACAGTTTGTCCGGTTTCTTCATCTGTCTGAACAGTCAAAGTAGGATCTTCCTCTACTAGTTTGGCTATAGCAGTTCCTAATTTATCAGCATCAGCTTGAGTTTTCGGCTCAATAGCGTAGCCAATTACTGGATCAGGAAAACTCATAGATTCAAGAATGATGGGTTTACCTACTTCTACTAAAGTATCACCCGTCTTAATATCTTTGAAACCTACACCAGCACAAATATCACCAGCTTCCACACTAGGAATTGGATTTTGCTTATTGGCGTGCATTTGCATCAAGCGAGAAATGCGTTCTTTTTTACCAGTACGCATATTGGTTACGTAAGAACCTGCATCTAGTTTACCAGAGTATGCACGTAAAAAGCACAAACGACCAACATAAGGGTCAGTAGCAATTTTAAATGCCAATGCAGAGAAAGCATCAGTTGAGTCCGCTTTACGAGTGATAGTTTCACCTGTATCAGGATCTTCGCCTTCAATATCTGGCAAATCTAAAGGACTAGGCAAGAAAGAAATTACTGCATCTAATAATGCTTGTACTCCTTTGTTTTTAAAAGCAGATCCACACATTACAGGAGACATAGACATGTCAATCACTGCTTTACGGATAGCTGCCATCATTTCTTCTTTGGTGATAGAGTTTTCGTCCTCAAAGAACTTCTCCATCAAAGCGTCGTCATACTCAGCAACACTTTCTACCAACTTACCTCTCCACTCACTTACAGTTTCTTTTAAATCCTCAGGGATATCAATTACTTTGTAAGTTTTACCTTGATCTTCTTCGTTCCAAACAATGGCCTCATTGGTAATCAAATCTACCACTCCTTTGAACTCATCCTCTGCACCAATTGGAATTTGTAAAGGCACAGGATTAGCACCTAGTTTATCTTTAATTTCTGATACAGCATTGAAGAAATCAGCTCCAGCACGGTCCATTTTGTTTACAAAACAAATACGTGGTACAAGATACTTGTCAGCTTGTCTCCAAACAGTTTCAGACTGAGGTTCTACACCAGAGACTGCACAAAACAAAGCCACAGCACCATCCAATACACGGAGAGAACGCTCTACTTCTACAGTAAAATCAACGTGACCAGGAGTATCAATGATGTTAACTTTGTAGGGTTTAGTTTCAGGGGTGTTTTCACCTTGAACAGTTGGGTAGTTCCAGTTGGTAGTGGTTGCAGCAGAAGTAATGGTAATACCTCTTTCCTGCTCCTGCTCCATGTGATCCATAGTAGCAGCACCATCATGAACCTCACCAATTTTGTGGGTTAATCCTGTATAATACAGGATACGTTCAGTCGTTGTAGTTTTACCAGCATCAATGTGAGCCATGATACCGATATTGCGTAAGAGCGTTAAATCAGCCATTTTGTATATAAGAAGCTAAATAATAGAATTAGAGGCTAGTTACTAAAATATAATAACTAACCCCCAATTTTTGTTGTTTTTGTGACCAACTAAGAAAATATTTTTTAAAATCTGAAGTGTGAAAATGCTCGGTTAGCCTCAGCCATACGGTGAGTATCATCTTTCTTCTTTACAGCTCCACCTTCATTTTTAGCACCAGCTATAATTTCAGCTGCCAAACGCTCGTGCATTGTTTTTTCACCGCGTTTTCGTGCAAAACTTATCATCCATTTGATTCCTAAAGAAACTTTTCTTTCAGGCCGAACCTCAGTTGGCACTTGAAAGGTAGCTCCTCCCACTCTTCTACTTCTAACTTCTACCCCAGGCATTACATTATTCAAGGCCTTTTTCCACATTTCAAGACCATTGTCGCCTGTTTTCTCTTGAACCAAGTCTAAAGCACCATAAAAGATACTATAAGCAAGACTTTTTTTACCATCTTCCATCAGATAGTTTACAAACTTGGTTACCAATACGTCCTGAAACTTTGGATCAGGGAGTAGATAGCGTTTTTTCGGTTTTCTTTTTCTCATTGTTCTTTCTACTAGATACTAGCGGCTACTAACCTATTTTTTACTTTTTGGTCTTTTTGCCCCGTACTTAGATCTTCCTTGCGAACGACCTTCCACACCTGCGGTATCTAACGCTCCTCGTATGATGTGATAACGTACACCAGGCAAATCTTTTACCCTTCCACCTCTAATTAAAACTATAGAGTGTTCCTGCAAATTATGTCCTTCACCAGGGATATAGGCATTTACCTCTTTTCCGTTGGTGAGACGCACACGCGCAACTTTACGCATGGCAGAGTTTGGTTTTTTGGGAGTAGTAGTGTAAACCCTTGTACATACACCTCTGCGTTGTGGACATCTGTCCAAAGCAGGAGATTTTGATTTACTCGTTAACGTCTTCCTCCCTTTTCTTACTAATTGTTGTATAGTAGGCATTTACACATTCAATTTAATAAAATCGTCGTGAGACTGAATTTTTTTGGAGTGCAAATGTAGAAAAAACCCTTAGTTATTCAAAATGTATTAATTTAATTTTTGTACAAGCAATAAGTTTCTATCGGCTTATGGTCTTTGACAGAAGCAGAAAATAAGGGATTTAAAGCTCAAAAGAAAATACTGGCGTAGTAGGAAAATTTCTTCAATTTATACAATATAATCTCCCACAATATTTAGCTGTTTTTGGGTAAGGTTTCACCCAAGAACTGTTGCTTATAAGCAGAAGGAGACAGCCCAGTTTGCTTCTTAAAGTGCGCATTGAATGATGCTTTGGTATTAAACCCTGCATCATAGGCCATAGCAATGATTTTTTCCTGCGCATATCGGGGATTACGAAGTTTTTGCCTTACTTCGTTTACCCTATAACTATTGACAAAATCTGCGTAGTTTTGTTGTGCATATTCGTTAAGAATCTGAGATAGGTGATGGCCTGAAATCCCCATTTTATCTGCTATTTCTTTCATTTTGAGCTCAGGATTCAAGTAGGGCTTTTCGGTGTGCATCAATTGTTTTAGTTGATCTAACAGTTGCGTGGCGTAAAGGTCATTAAGAGCTGAATGAGCGTATTTGGCTGGCTTATTTGTTGGAAGAGTTGCTGCTTGATGAGTCGTAGTTTCTCCATTGAGAGCTTCTGGTTTGAGAAAGCCTATATAACCTACCCAATAAATAAAAAATGCCATAGAAGCAGAAATGTAATAATCATAGATTTGCACATAATGAAAGCCATAAACCATTACGTAATAACTGGCGTGGCTCACTGAAAAAGCAATAAATAAACCACTCATGTATAACAGTGACTTGCTACGATTGTTGCTACCTCTGTACAATACAGTATATAGAATAAGTGCTGCATAAAAAAGCAAAGAAATAGTTTGCCCCCAGTTAATAATAAGCTGATAAGTACTGTATAATGTGGAGTCTTGTGCTTTTGTCAACTTGTTGGCTGCACTGGAGGTATAAAAAGGCGTTAAGTACAAAAAGTGTAAAAAAAATACAGCAAAATGTAATACTGACGAGCGTTTAACCTTGAGCTGACGCCCCGTTTGCTTTACATAGAGATATAGCGTAGGTCCAAATAGCCAAGGTAAAGTGGCAGACAAGCCTATAAGATGAGGATACTTGGAAAAAAGCCCCATCCAAAACGTCACATAATGCCCTATGGTTAAAGAGAATAAGCTGATAAACAAGGCTAAAAATTTATTTTTAGATACATTGCGTAATATTAACAACAACGAAAGAAAAAGACCTTGTCCAGCTGCTATTAAAAAAAATATTGCCCAATAATTGATCATTCTTACAGGAGTTTAACACTGGCGTTGGAGCTTTAATAAATAACTCATTATCTACGACTTACATTTGTTTTTTGTCACATACTTTATTAAAAGTAAAAACAGATCAAATGCATAAATAGTATATTTTTTACTGATAAGTAAAGACCAGCGTTCATATCATTTGAGTAATATTTGTAATTTAGCGATTCTAATGAAAAAATTCAATAGGTTAAATTGTTGATAAATTTATTTAGCTTTAACAAATGTGTCCTGCAAAAGCCTCGTGGAATTTCGCATTTAACAATTAATGTCTTATGGGGTGTTTAATGGATTTAGAAAATGTTATTAACTTGGCTACGTACTGTGAAATATAGCTTAAATCATTATATAAGGGTTGACAGAAGGCTGAATAAACTTATAAAAGTTAGCTTGCTTTTTCTGTTGAGCATAGGTATTGGTATAAGTGGGTTTATGTTTATTGAAGAAAACTATACCTTTATTGATGCATTTTACATGACTGTCATTACTATTGCAACAGTTGGGTTTACAGAAGTACACCCTTTGTCTGATGCTGGCAGGTTATTTACCTCTTTTTACATCGTTATAAACCTAGGGATATTTGCTTTATTTGCCTCTGTGCTAACCACTTACTTGTTTGAAGGAGAACTTCGTGAAATTTTGAATAACTACAATAGTATAAGGAAGGTAAACAAAATGAAAGATCATGTAATTGTGTGCGGATTTGGTAGAAATGGTATAAGGGCTTGTGAAGAACTTCAAAAAAACAACATTCCTTTTGTAGTGGTGGAACAAGACCCCGAACTACTAAAAGAACTGGCTCCCAGCGATATTGTATACATAGAAGGAGATGCCACACACGACGAAATATTAAAAACTGCTGGCGTGGAACGTGCCCAAGCCTTGATTACAACGCTACCCAAAGATGCTGACAGTGTTTTTGTAACACTTACTGCACGACAAATGAACACGAGAATTAATATTGTAGCGAGAGCTAACGAAACAAGTGCCGAAAGTAAACTCATAAGGGCTGGTGCCAATCGGTTGGTACGCCCCGATTTGATTGGGGGCACATATATGGCAAACCTGATTACCAAGCCAGGAGTAGTCGAGTTTTTGGATATGATTAGTGGAACAGGTGAGCTTAAGCTAGAAGAATTCAGCTTTGAAGACATGAGAGAAAATTTCCGAGAGAAGAGCATTATGGACTTAGATATTAGAAAAAAAAGTGGTGCTACCATTATGGCTTTCAAGGCAGGAGAAAAAAGAAGTTTTATGATCAACCCTCACCCCAGTACCAAAATCACCAATGGAGATGTAATGATTGTGTTGGGTACTGAAGATCAAATTAAAAGTTTTGCAAATTACTACACAACTAAGAAACTTATGCTGTAATATACACGTATACCTACCTGAACAAATCGGGTAGGTTGCCTGTATTATAAACCACTCTTTTTCTTTTATTAGATAAGATTAATAGAGTTACCCAGTTCTATTATCAAATTTTGACTATACAGATTATTTTTTAGTAGTGTTTTTTCTAAACACAGAGTGTTTACACCTATGTTTACCTGCAGATCAAACACAAGATTTTGACAGTCAAGATATTATCCATATTTACTTCCTCAATTGTTTTCTACCTAAAAGACTTTTTCAAAAAAGTAACACTATTTTTTTTCTATGTGTTTACTTTTTGTATACCCTTCAATTTCTTCATCTATGCATGTAATCATATAGTTTTGTGAGAATTCAATAATTATCACAATAATATATTTTTATGAAACGTATTTTACAAAACATTGTACTGCTTAGCCTGCTTACGCTAGGATTTTCATTTGAGGTGCTGGCTCAAGTGAGTCAAGAACAAGTGTTGCAAAAAATGAAAAAGCGAGCTAAAGAAGGCTCGCGTAAACAAAAAAGTGATTATAACAAGCTGATGTTAAAGAGTCCAGACGGTAAAATACTAAGCCGGGAAGCCGAATTAACATTTGCCTTGGAAATGAATCAAAAACAAAAACGTAATAGAACCAAATCTTCCACAGTTATTCCAATAGAAAACTGGAAACAAAGAGGCCCTTACAACGTAGGAGGGCGTACCCGCGCGTTGGCTATTGATCGTAATGATGAAAACATTCTGCTTGCAGGTGGTGTTTCGGGAGGCATGTGGCGTTCTACTGACGGTGGTGCCAACTGGAGCAAAGTAACTGGTGTATCAGAAAGACAAAGTGTTACTGATATTTACCAAGATCCTACCAACACCAGTGTATGGTATTATGTAACAGGCGAAGCAGTAGGAAACTCTGCCCGTGCTTTTGGAGCTAACTTTTATGGCAGTGGCGTATTCAAATCAACTGACGGTGGACTTACCTGGATATTGTTACCAAGTACTACTTCTAGCGACCTTACTGTACTTAACACTGATTTTCAACTCAATTTTAGAGTACGTGTACACCCCACCAACGGCGATGTATATGTAGCTGGACTTAATGGCATTAAGCGATCTACTGACGGTGGTACTACCTGGAATAATGTATTGCCAGGTGCTGGTACTGCATTGAACGACATTGAAATAAGCGCTACTGGTATAATGTATGCCACTATTCAGGCAGGTGGAGCTCCTAACAGTGGCATATTCCGCTCTAATGATGGTACCAACTGGACTAATATTACTCCCGCTGCATTGCCTGCTAACTTTGCGCGTGTAGTACTTGATATTGCCCAATCTGACGAAAACATTGTTTATTTCTTCGCTACAACCCCAGGTGCAGGAGTAAGTGGACATAGTTTGTTTAAATATATATACACTGCTGGTGAGGGTAACGGTGATGGAACTACTGGAAATGGTGGTGCCTGGACAGACCTTACAGCAAACTTACCTGTATTTGGTGGTGATGTTGGAAACTTAGGGCAAGCCAACTACAACCAATATGTAAGAATTAAGCCTGACAATGCTGAGGTAGTTTTTCTTGGTAGCTTAAATATTTACCGTTCTACCAACGGGTTTGCTGATACTACTACCAATGCTTGGATAGGTGGCTATTCTCCGCTTAACAATATAACGATATATACTAATCATCACCCTGACAACCACGTGATGATGTTTTACCCATCTAACCCCAACCGAGTGGTTACAGGACACGATGGAGGCTTGAGCCGCACTGAAAACATTTTAGAAAACGATACAACAGGGGTTGAACCAGTGGCTTGGGAATCATTGAACAATGGTTATTTCACTACTCAGCCTTACGCTATTTCTATTGACCCAATCACTGCCAATGATAATCGTATTATTGCTGGTTTTCAGGATAACTCAACCTGGATCACCAACTCAAAAGCCACTAATGCTGATTGGGCAAATATTAACAGTGGGGATGGGTCGTATAATGCCATTGAACCTAACAGCAATGTTCGTTATGTAAGTTCTCAACTTGGTCGTACTTTGCGTCAAGAAGAAGGCGATACTACCAATGCATTTATTTATGTAACACCTTTGGCAGCCAACGCTTTCTTATTCATTAATCCTTTTATCCTGGATCGCACCAACTATAAAAGAATGTATTTCTTAGCCGATGGTGGTGTATACCGTAATCCAGATTTGGATAATAAAGACTCTTTTGGAGCATTCCCTGATGGCACTCCCATATTTGCCTATAACAACTGGGAACGTTTAGATAGCACATTCCTTGGAATTAACTTCTTTACATCAGCGTTAGATGTGGCAGTGGATGGAACATTGTACTATGGAAAAGCAGGTGGTGGAGAAATTTATAAAGTACTTAATGCTGCTGTAGGTCAGCCAGGTACAATTGATATATTTACTGGCAAGGGTTTGCCTGATGGTTCTGTAAGTTCAATTACTGCCGATCCAGTAGATTCAAATAAAGTATATGCCACATTCTCTAATTATGGTATCCCAAGTGTATTTTATACTGAAAATGGTGGAGATAGCTGGACAGATGTAAGTGGTAACCTTGAGCAAAACGCTGATGGAACTGGAAATGGTCCTTCGGTTCGCTGGATTTCGGTACACCGCCCCACTGTTGGTGCTCCTATTTATTTTGTAGGTACTAGCATTGGACTATTCTCTACTACTAAGCTTGATGGAGCAAATACTGTGTGGAACCGAGAAGGTGGCGATGTGTTGGGCAATGTAGTAACTATGATGGTGAAAACCCGTGCATCTGATGGGTTGGTAGCAGTAGCTACTCACGGTAATGGTGTATACAGTGCTAATTTAGTAAATGTAGCTTGTGCACAAGCTCAAAACTTGGGCAACACTAATATTACTTTGAACTCTACTACTTTGACTTGGGACGCAGTGTACACTGCTCAATCTTATGATGTACGTTACCGTTTACAAGGTGACACCGAGTGGATCACTGAAAACGGCTTAACAAACGCTTCTTTAGACCTCAATGGTTTGAGCAGTGGCTGTACTTACGAGTTTCAGGTAAGAGCCAATTGCTTGTACGGATCAAGTGATTTCAGTGCCTCTAAAAAATTCCAAACTTACTGTACTCCCTCAAGTTTCTTTGGCTTCTTCCACAGTAAAGTAAAGTTTGCGGGAATTAAAAACGCCAGCGGACTACAGTTTGGTGATGCATACAGCGATTTTACCAATCTTACCGCAAGTGTAGCTCAGGGTGGAAAATATAAGTTAAAAATACGTAACTTATTCCTTCAGAAGTTCCAGGTATGGATTGATTATAACCACGATGGTGACTTTGATGATGCAGGTGAGCGAGTATACCAAACCAAGCGTGGTAGATTTGAAACACGTATGTCAAAGAAAATACGCATCCCACAAGATGCTAGAATAGGTAAAACCAGAATGCGTGTAATTATGCGTCAAGACCTACAAACAGGTACATCTTGTGCTAACTTTATCTATGGTAAAATAGAAGACTACACAGTAGACATCCAAGCTGCAGGAAGCCTTGCCAGTAGAACTACTGATTTTGATGTAGCGTCAGAGTTCTCGACTTACCCCAACCCTACTACTACTGGTAAAATAACTGTAACAGGAAACGTAGAGGAAGATTCTAAAGTAGATATAGTAGTAACCAGCACAAATGGTGCAGGCTTGAGAAAAGCTTCACTCAAAACTGTTGGTGGAGAGTTTAAACAAGAAATTGACCTTAGTGGTTTAAAGCCTGGTTTGTATTTGGTAGTAATCAAACACAACGAAGGCAAAAAAGTACTTAAGGTACTATACAAATAATTGATACTTTTTTAGTGATGTGCTCACGGTAACTATTTAGTTTGAGCATTGTCATTGAAGGTTGTTCTCTTTCATAGGGGGCAACCTTTTTTTATTTGAACTTACTACTTACGTTTCGCCCAAATGGGAATCAGAAAATGAAACTTGTTCAAGTCCTAAATAGGCACTTGGGCTTATTTTTA
>NZ_CANLRP010000120.1 GCF_947493425.1 uncultured Microscilla sp.
AAAATAAGCCCAAGTGCCTATTTAGGACTTGAACAAGTTTCATTTTCTGATTCCCATTTGGGCGAAACGTAAGTATTTACCAAGACAAAATTAAATATACCTAATATGCAAGTATAACTATCATATTATGAGATAGTTATCTTTGCTTGTAGCTTATTGCACCGATATTCATCGGTATCTAAGGACTTGCTGCTACTTACCACATTATTTTTTTTCTGTCAAGGCAACCCTTTATTACTACTGCTGGTCTACCCTCCTAATCAACAACAAATGAAACTTTTACAAACAACGTTTTATACTCAACTAATTGACCATGAAAAAGATTTTAAGCACCAATGGTATTGCCTTGTTTATTTTACTTATGCTGAACGCTTGCTACCACAACGAATTTAAGTGTGTCAAGGGCAGTGGCGCTATCGTAGAAGAAAAAAAAGTATTTGATGAAGAAATACACACGATATCGAGCAGCCTGCCTGCCAATGTATACATTACTCAGGGAGATACCCAGGAAGTGATACTGAAGGCACAAAAAAATATTCACGACATTGCAGCCTTTTATGTAGACCAGGGCGAACTAGTCTTGAAAATTGCAGGAGATAGATGTATCCGTAAAACTGACATTGAGGTGTTTATTACCATACCCACGATCAAAAAAGTAACCCTACAGAGCGCCGGACAAATCATAGGTCAAAACCTGTGGGATTCACCAAACCTGGAAGTTATATTGAGTGGAGTAGGCAAAATAAAAGCCGAAATTAAGAGCAATAGTGTGTACACCAAAACATCGGGTGCCGGGCAAATAAAACTGAAGGGTAATACCCAAATCCAGCAAGTAACGTTGTCGGGTGTGGGCAACTATGAGGCTTTTGACCTGGTAAGTAATAAGGCTACTATAAAGTTAAAGGGAGCAGGCAATTGTGAAGTAAACGTAACCCAAGAACTAAACGCCACCATTAGCGGAAGTGGCAATATCAATTATAAGGGTAACCCTGCGATACACAGAGACATTAGTGGTGTTGGAAGTGTGACCAAGGCTGGTTAAATTTTAGGCTCATTGCCCGATGCATTTGGTATGTATCGGGCTTTTTTGGTAGCAAAATAGCCACTATCTCCTCTCCCTTATATACGCCTAATAATCATTGTATTTTGGCTTATTTCTCCCCTTTACCTCAAGCTTTCTAATGTTTACCCAAGTAGCTTGACAGGTCTACTTCTTTCAGGTAGTTTTACGCCTGCACAAGCTCGTAAAAATAAGTTCTGATAATTTCATAAAACACAAAATAATTGTTTATTATCGAGAAACTTTACAATCGCCCTGAATACATTGATACAACCTAAACAAATTTGTATTCAGCCTATCTATAGGGCACTCAATAACAGCCCAAACAATCAAAAAAAACAATACGTAAATCTAAAACCTATTTTTATGCCTAAAAAAGTAATTGTACTGGGAGGAGGAGTAGCTGGTATGAGTGCTGCTCACGAATTGATTACCCGCGGATTTGAGGTAGAAGTGTATGAGGTAAAAAAAATACCTGGAGGAAAAGCCAGAAGTATTCACGTGCCCAACAGCGCCAAAGATGGGCGTAAGCCCTTACCAGGCGAACATGGGTTTAGATTTTTCCCTCGCTTTTATAAGCACGTCACCGATACAATGAAGCATATACCCTACGGAAATAACCCTAATGGGGTATTAGACAACTTGGTGCAAGCCGACCGGGCAGAAATGGCACGCTATGATAAAAAGCCGATCAAGTTGCTTACCCGGTTTCCAAGGGATTTGGCCGATTTGGAAACTTTATTCAAAGAAATTTTTGACAGTGATACGGGTTTAGAACCTCACGAAATAGAGTTTTTTGCGGGCAGACTTTGGCAGTTGATGACGAGTTGTTATGAAAGGCGCTTGGCTGAATATGAAAAAATATCTTGGTGGGATTTTATAGAAGCCGACGGAAAGTCAGAGGCCTACCAAAACCTGTTGGCTATTGGGCTTACCCGAACCCTGGTAGCAGCCAAAGCTAAACAAGCCAGTGCCCGAACCGGTGGCGATGTACTTTTGCAATTGATGTTTGACATTGCCGAACCAGGCGAAAGTAGTGACCGACTGCTCAATGGTCCTACCAACGATGTATGGGTAGATCCCTGGCTTAGTTTTTTGCAAGAGAAAGGGGTAAATTACCAACTTGAAGCTACTATAAAATCTATCAATTGTAGTGGAGAAAAAATAACCAGTGCGACTATAGAGAAAGCAGGGCAAACCTTTGAGGTACAAGGAGATTATTACATAGCCGCAGTGCCCGTAGAAGTAATGGCGAGGCTGCTCAATGATGACTTGCTTAAAGCAGATGCAGGATTGGCCACCATCAAAGATTTAGCACAGTCTGTATCGTGGATGAACGGCATACAGTTTTACTTAAACACAGATGTAAAGATTGTGCACGGACATACCATATATATCAATAGCGAATGGGCTTTGACCTCTATCTCTCAAGCTCAGTTTTGGGAACATATTAACCTGGCTAACTACGGTGATGGTACAGTCAAGGGGATTTTGTCGGTAGACATATCAGACTGGTACACGCCTGGAGAATTACACAAAAAACCAGCATCGCAATGTACCAGAGAAGAGATAAAAGAGGAGGTGTGGCATCAACTCAAAAAAAGTTTGGATGCTTTGGGAGCAGAAGTACTCAAAGATGAATATTTACACGATTGGTTTCTTGACCCTGACATTGTGTTTCCGGTAGAAAAAAACCAAGCCACCCAAAAAGATACCAACATAGAGCCTTTGCTGGTAAATAAAAAAGACACCTGGAGGTTGCGCCCTGAATCATATACAGCCATTCCAAACTTTTTTCTGGCTTCAGATTATGTACGCACTTACACCGACCTGGCCACCATGGAAGGAGCCAATGAAGCTGCTCGAAGAGCTATCAACCATATTATTGATGCTGCCAAGTTGGATTTACCCAAGTGCGAATTATGGAAATTACACGAGCCTGATATACTGGAGTTGTGGCGTGCCAAAGATAAAGAACGTTTTGACAAGGGTTTGCCTTGGGATGGAGAGTTTGTAGGGGAAGGGTGCCTCAATGCAATTATGAAACCCTTCCGTAAAATATTTTCTTAAACCAACTAAATCCTACAACAATGTTATTAACGCTTTTTGGGTCTGACCCCTGGATTAACCTCAAAGACTACACCCCTTTTGTACTCATTACTTTTGGCATAGGCTGTTTGTTATGGGCAGTAGTATACATCATTGTCATTAGAGATATTATAAAAACCAAAAAAATAGACATTCCCAATGCAGCTATTTGCTGCAACTTTGCCTGGGAAATTTACTGGGGATTATTTTATCATACCAATATGGGAAGGCTGTTTGAATGGGCTTACTTTATTTGGTTTTTTCTGGATATGTTCATCGTTTACTCCATGTTTAAGTACGGCGCCAGCCAAGCTATTACACCTGGCACCAAAAAATTACACGTACCCGCGATGGCCATTATATTGACTATGTGGCTGGTTATTTTTTATTTCGAAATTCCTCAATACGACGACCCCGTTGGGGCATTATCGGGATGGATCGTCAATGTATATATGAGTGTGCTTTTTTGCTATCTAAAAATAAGAACGCCTGAATTTGGCCTTAACCGTTGGGTGGCAGTGGGTAAATTTTTAGGTACAGGATTTTGTACGTCGGTAGTGTTTGTAAACCTGTATGCCAATAAAACACTGGTAGCATTATGCTTTATTTTTGCTGCATTTGACCTTATTTATATTTATCTTGTATTTACAGGGCCCAAGGCTTCGGATGTACATGCCAGTAATTAACCTTTTGATCACTATACAATGACCAATTTACTTGGTGTGAGGCGTTGTTTTACACACCGGGACTCACACCAAGTAATTGATAATCAACAAACTGTATTCAAACATTGTATCCGTGCGAATAGTTGTTATAAAAAAGCAGTTTGGCACTTTACTTGGGCATCAAATTGTTAAGTACTTCAGGCAAATTCGGATAGTTAAAATTAAATATAAGTTCAGCTAAATTAGCCTTTAAGTTATATGCTTTCAACCCAAGGAACACTCTTACAAGGAACACTTTTATATGAAAGTCCTTCTACTAAAGTATATTGTCAGAAAACCGACAATAACGAAAACCAAGTAGTGGTAAAAGTACTCAGTGAAGAGTTTCCCTCTTCTGAAAAACTGGTACAGTTTAACAATGAATACCATATAGTAAAAAACCTGAATATACCAGGTATACGAAAGGTGTTCAAAAAAGAAAAAGTGGGGGATTATCATGCATTGTTTTTAGAATACATACAAGGGCAAAAGCTAGGAGAACTATGTAACAAAAAACCTCTATCGCTCTCCTCTTTCTTGTCTATTGCTGTCCAACTAGCCCATACTCTAGGCGAGCTGCACCAACAACACGTAATCCACAAAGACATTAACCCTAACAATGTAATCGTTGACAAAAACAAGCAGGCACACATCATTGACTTTGGCATTGCTTCGAAAATTAACCTTAAAACTACCCATTTGGGCAACCCCAAAAACCTGGAGGGTACACTCCCTTATATATCGCCTGAGCAAACTGGCAGAATGAACCGAATCGTCGACTATCGCACCGATTTGTACTCATTGGGCGCTACCTTTTATGAGCTGCTCACTGGCAAACCTCCTTTTGAAAGTACCGACTCGTTAGAACTTATCCATGCCCACATAGCCAAGCCTCCCAAGCCTCCCCAACACGTGATAGGTGAGCTACCCAAGATAGTATCTGATATTGTATTAAAATTACTCGCAAAAAACGCCGAAGACCGCTACCAATCGGCTTATGGGCTAAAGCATGACTTGCAGCGGTGCATAGACTTGCTCCACACTAAAGAAAAGATTCCTTACTTCAAACCTGCCCAAGACGATTACTCAGGTAAGTTTCAAATACCACAAAAATTGTATGGACGCAGCCACGAGCTTGACATACTTATGCAATCTTTTCAGTTGGTGAGTAAGGGCAAAACTCAAATGGTATTGGTAGCGGGTTATTCGGGGGTTGGTAAGTCAGCCCTGATCAACGAAATACACAAGCCTATTACTGAAAAAAGCGGGAACTTTATCAAAGGTAAATATGACCAGTACCAACGCGATGTGCCTTATTTTGCAATTATTCAAGCCATCAAAGAGTTTGTAAATTCGCTACTAACCAATGATCCTGAATATTTAAATGCCTGGAAAGAAAATATTTTGGCTGCCATAGGTACAAATGGCAAAGTACTTACCGAGGTGATTCCAGCGCTTGAGCTCATCATAGGAGTACAACCCGAAGTACCAACCTTGGGCTTGTCTGAAAGCCAAAGCAGGTTTAATTATACCTTTCGCCGCTTTATCAAGGCTATAGCCCACCAAGACCACCCTTTGGTCATTTTTATAGATGATTTGCAGTGGGCTGATGCGGCTTCTTTAATGCTGTTAAAGGATGTAGCGCTCGACGAAGAGGTTCGCTACCTTATGCTCATCGGCGCTTACCGCAACAATGAGGTGGACGAGATACACCCGCTGGCTCAGTTGCTTAAAACTGCCCGACAAGAGACAAACCCAACCTTTAAAACACAATACCTACAAGAAATCACCATTGAGCCATTATTGTTAGAAGACATTGTGGCATTATTGACTGATACACTGAATGTGTCTGTAGCGGATGTACAGGATTTTGCTCAGTTAATACACAAAAAAACGGCTGGCAATGCCTTTTTTATCAATCAATTCTTACTCTCACTTTACGAACAAAAGTTCCTTAAATATAGCTTTGAGAGTAAAACCTGGCAATGGAATCTTGACAACATTCGCGGGCTCAACATCACTGATAATGTGGTAGAGCTAATGACCCAAAAGATTCAAAAGCTCTCCAAAACTACTCAGGAAACCCTTCAGTTTGCGGCCTGTATAGGCAACCTTTTTAATATACACGACCTTGCCATAGTATGTAAAAGTACGCAAAGCAAAATAGCTACCCACCTGCAACAAGCCATGTTGGAAGGCTTGATCTTTCCGGCCGATAACCAATATAAAATGGCAGAATTGGTAGAAGACCTGCCTGCTCAAAATGACTTAAAAATTATTTACCGTTTTGCGCACGACCGTATCCAGCAAGCAGTGTACTCATTGATTCCTGAACAAAAAAAACAAGTCATTCATAAAGATATTGGCGAGTTGCTGTTGCAAAGCATACCTGAGTCTACCTGGAGCAAACATATATTTGATATAGTAAACCACTTAAACTATGGCTCATTGCTCATTGATCAACCAGAGGAAAAAACTAATCTGGCATCGCTCAACCTAAAAGCCGCACAAAAAGCCAAAGCATCAGCCGCTTTTACCCCAGCTCTCCACTACGCCCAAAAAGGCATTGAATTACTGCCTTCCGATGGTTGGCAGTCGCACAATAAAATGATGCAGCAATTGCATGCCGAAGCCGCAGAAGCCAGTTTTCTGGCGAGCCAGTTTGAGCAAACCCTCTCTTTTGCTCAAGACGCATTACAGCATTCAGAAGAGGTACTTGACAAGATCAGAATTTATGAAGTACTTATTTATACTTATGACACCCAAAAACTACTGGAAAAAGCTTTGGAAACGGCACTAAGTGCTTTGAAAGAATTGGGCATCAGCCTGCCAGCAAAACCAGGGGTTCCACAGGTACTGGGGGCAATTGTCAAAACAAAGCGGGCTTTGCCAGGAAAAAAAGTACTTGCTCAAGCACAAAAATCTGCGATGACTGACCCTCAGCGATTGGCAGCCATGAAAATACTCTCCAGTATGTCGTCTACTGCTTATCGTTCAAACCCTGAGCTTTATGTGCTTATTACACTCTTGAATGTACGCCTTAGTGTAAAATATGGCAATGCCCCACAATCACCTTTTGGTTTTGCTACCTATGGAGCCATCCTCAATGGGGCCTTGGGTGATATAAAAACTGCCACTGCTGCCGGAAAACTCTCCCTTGAGCTATTAACAAAGTTTAGCACCGCCGAGCACTTGCCCAAGGTATACATGGCACATTATACTGCCATTACTCCCTGGACTAACTCCCTGCACGAGGCGATGGAAAAGTTTGACGAAGCCGCCAGAGTAGGACTGGAAGTAGGCGATTTAAACTTTACTCCAGTTGCGCTCACCGTTAAGCTGGCCTATCACTACATGTTAGGCACTCAGTTTTCTACTGTAGAGTCAGAAGCCAACAAAGCCAAAAGGATTTTACAACGTATCAATTCTGAAGGATATATTTTATGGTACAATATGTACCTTCAGGTAATAGGCAATTTGCAGGAAAACACTGAAAAACCTTACGAGCTATCAGGCAAAGTTTACCAGGAAAAAGACATTAAATTTCATATAGAAGCAGGCGACAAAACAGTGCTCCACGCATTTTATACTTTCAAACTTTCGCTTGCCTATTTGTTTGAAGCATACGACGAGGGTCTGACATACATCAAAGACATAAAACCTTATATGGAAGGGGGACTTTCGCAGGCAATAATGGCTATGTACTGTTTTTATGCTTCTCTTAATTATTTATCGCTGTGCGATACAGCCAACAATGCTCAAACAAAAAAGTACCTGAGAAAATCTAAAAAACTGCAAGGCAAGCTCAAAAAATGGGCTAGGAATGCCGCAATGAACTACGAACATAAGTACTTGTTGATTGAAGCAGAGAGAATGCGTGTTTTAAGAAATGACGGCAAAGCGGGAGAGTTATACAATAAGGCTATAGCCTTGTCGAAAAGCCATGGTTTTATAAATCATCACGCACTTGCCAATGAACTGGCAGGAAAGTTTTACCATCACAAGGGAGCCCAGTTTAAACATCTGACCACGCTTTATATCAATCAAGCTTACAAAAGCTATAAATATTGGGGGGCGACTGCCAAGGTAAACCTCATTGAACAAACATATAAAGAGTACCTTGTTTCTAGTGCTGTGCCAACCGTGATGACAACTTCTGCCTCACTCGGCACCATTTCGGCCACAGGCAATTTGTCTAAATCGCTTGACTTAAACAGTGTCATGAAAGCCTCTCAAGCTTTGTCGAGTGAAATTGTGTTAGGTAAGTTATTGGAAAAAGTAATGAAAGTGGTGATTGAAAATGCGGGCGCCCAACGAGGAGTACTAATCTTAGTAAAAAACGACCAATTGTTAATAGAAGCCGAGAGCAATGTAGACAATACTCAGGTAGAGGTACTCCAGTCTATTCCTATCGAGCAAGTAGATGGCTTGACCCAACATCCCAAGCTATCGAGCAAAATAGTAAACTACGTAGTGAGAACTCAAGAAAGTTTGGTGCTCAATGATGCGTCTAAAGAAGGAGCATTTACTCAATTGCAGTATGTAAAAAAATGTAAACCTAAATCTATTTTATGCCTGCCGCTGCTCAATCAGGGGCGGCTTATTGGAGCACTTTACCTCGAAAACCCATTATCAATTGGCGCGTTTACCCCTGACCACCTCGAGGTTTTAAATCTCTTATCGTCTCAAATGGCCATTTCCATAGAAAACGCCTTATTTTATGAAAGCCTGGAAGAGAAAGTAAAAGAAAGGACTCTAAAGCTAAGTCTTGCTTATGACGAAATAGAAGATAAAAATAAAAACATCACCGCAAGCATCAATTACGCCCGACGCATTCAGCAAGCCATGCTGCCTCGTATAAACGCCATCAAGGCCTCCTTACCCGACTCATTTGTATTGTTTAAACCACGCGATATTGTTTCTGGTGACTTTTACTTTTTTGCCGATGTACAAATTGCTCCTAATCATACCAAAAGCATACTAGCCGCTATAGACTGCACCGGACACGGGGTACCAGGTGCTTTTATGAGTATGATTGGCAACGAAATACTCAAAGAAATCATTGAGTTTAGAAAAATCACCCAAGCCGATCAAATATTGCACAAGCTACACCGCGGTATCAATGCCGCTTTGCGTCAAGAAGAAACCTCTAACCGGGATGGAATGGATATGGCGTTATGTGTCATTGACCAAAAGCAGCGAACAGTAGAGTTTTCGGGAGCTAAAAACCCTTTACTGTATGTGCGAGATAAAGTTTTACACGAGATCAAAGGCAGCAAACTGCCCGTGGGGGGATTTCAAAAAGAATGGGACAGGGATTTTGAGGCAAGTGTGGTAACTTTAACTGACGAACCCACCTCTTTTTATATGTTTTCTGATGGGTACGCCGATCAGTTTGGAGGAGAGTTGGGCAAAAAGTTTATGAAAAAATATTTTAAGAAGTTATTGGTAGAAGTACACCAAAGACCAATGGAAGAACAACACCATGCACTAGACCATAACCTAAAGGATTGGATGAATAACAAACACGCACAAATTGATGATATACTGGTGGTAGGGTTTAAACTCTAATGCATAGTACTTTGATTTGTAAGTGCTTGCCTCATTTGGGCGATACAAATAACCACAAACCGTTTTGAGGATACAAGGTAGACTCAAATGCGGGCAAAACTTCTACACTTTCATCTCTTTTCCAGGTAAAGTTTTGTAAAATCATAATTAATATCAATTGAATCTCCATCATACCAAAGCGCTCGCCTATGCAGCGACGAGGACCAAAACCAAATGGTATATAAGACTTAAGCTTGGTAATGTCTACATTGGCAAAGCGTTCGGGTTTAAACTCCTCTGGGTTGTCCCAATACTTGGGGTTGCGATGCAACATATAAGTAGATATAAAAATATTTCCGTTTTTCTTGATCAAGCACCCTTCTACCTCTTCTTCTTCTACATTGGAGCGGCTAAACAGCCAGGCAGGAGGATACAAACGTAAAGCCTCATAGATCACCTGCATCATATAGGGCAACTTACCCAGTGCAGCAATGTCAGGCTTTTGGTTGCCAAGTTGTTGCTCTAGCTCTTCTCTGAGTTTTGCTTCTACTGTAGGGGTTTCACACAATAAATAAAGCAACCAGGTCGCTGCATTGGCGCTAGTATCTGTGCCTGCCACAAAAAACAGCTTTACTTCATCTATTACCTGCTGTAAATTAAGCGATTTGCCTGTTTCGTTATCCTTAGAATGGAGCAATAGATCAATCATCGAATAAGACTCATCCTTGGCTTGTGCACGCTTACTAATCACCTCTCCTACTATTTGATCATACTCTATGATAGCTTTTTTCAGTTTCTTATTGCTAGGCAATGGAATCCAGAAAGGAGGAGAGAAACCATTGCTCACCCTGCGCTTATTTTCGCTCAACATCAGCTCCATATTGGCCAACAAGGTTTGAATAGCTTGCTCGTTTAAGCTTCCACCAAAAAGAGTATCAGTAGCAATTGATACAGTTAGTGTATTGATGTCTTGGTGTACATTAATGCTTTCTTTTGTCGCCTCTTGGCTTTTTTTTCGCCAACGCTCTATCATATTCGTGGTATGATGCATCATATTGTCAAAATAAGACTCTACAGCTTGCTTGCGAAAAACAGGATTCATTATACGGCGTTGGCTCACCCATAGCTCATCGTTGGCAAAAACCAACCCGTTACCAAAAATGCCACGGGCAATGTCAAAAAATATTCCTCCTTTGAGGTAATTCTTATAATTGGTTTTGAGAATATGAAAGATAGCCTCTTCACTGTTTGGGTAATAACAGTTTAGATGAGCCAACCGAAAACGGGCAATGGGGCTGTTTAAACTTTCAAGGCGTTTAAAAAATGCGGGGGGTGATTTTCTAAATTCGGTGGCGCTGCCTAATAAAAAATGGCCTTTGACAAAGGGAGGTTGGTTGAATTGGGTAATGCTGGACATTTGCTTGGTTAGTTTAGGTGATGCATACAAGTGATGTACTTCAATAATAGTAAGAAAATATATCAAAAGCAATCCCTCAGCTCGACTTTAGTCATTCATTTGTATACATTAAATGTCACTACAAATCTTTTGAAAACCAACACGTTGCACCTGCCTTTTCTGTCAGGGCAGGCGTATTCGGTTTTTGCTGAAAAGTAATCTCACCTCAACAATCCAGTACGGTACCTTGTATCCAGCACCTCCTGTATTTTTTCTATGGTTTTGAAAATATTCCGAATAGTTTGCCGCTCTAGTTTATTAAACTTGTTAGGGTTCAGGTAACGCCCCGAATTGCCGTTTTTAAGGCCTTGTATTGCCCGGTGGCGCATCAGTATTTCATACCCCATAGCAGCCGCTTCGCATAAAGGAGCCAACCCCTGGTTGATACTGGCTACTTGGGCAAAACGCTCAAAGGTACTATTAAACCCAGGCAATTGATGCTCATAAGCCAACACCCTGGCAGCATCAATCAAAGGCACCATTGCCCTTGCTTTGATGTCAAATTCATTTTTATGTTGTCCGGATTTTTCTACAATAAAACTGCGAAAAAAGCTCAATGGCGGAGGGTTGGTCAATGCTTTTTTGGCAAGGTATGGTAAAAATAAGTTGGTCTTTTTGATTTCATTAGAAATGAAGCTTCTTAGATTTTTCGCCAAAGACTCATCGCCTGCCACCGGGCGAAAATCAAAGAAAATGCTTACGTGCATCAACGAGTTATGATCGGGTTCGCTGATCCATTTATGAAAATATTTTTCCCATTTGGCCACGGGTTGGTTCCATTTAGGGTTGTTTGCCATCATGTTGCCAGGGCAGGCATCAAACCCACACTTTAACAAAATACGGGTGACCTCTTTGCCCAACTCAAGAAAATATTCCTTGGCCTTTTGCTCCTCTCCTTTGGGTGGGTTTTCATAAATAATGGCGTGGTCTTGATCAGTACGCAACAACTGTTCTTTACGCCCCTCGCTACCCATCGATAAAAACGCATATTGCAAATTGGGCACTACCCAACCTTTTTCCTGCAATTTTTGCGTAGCCAAAGAGGTAGCCTTGCGAATGAGCGAATCATTGATCTCGGTAATAATATTGGAGATAAAAGGCACTGCCACTTCATTTTGCAAATAGCTCCAAATCAGTTTTTCGGCTTTGCCTCTGATAGCCACCAAACGTTCTACACTATTGGTTACAGAGATTTGCTTGGCAAGTACTGCCGGGTTATTGCCTTGTGCAATGAGCAAATCGCGCTGCGAAATGATGCCTAAAGCAGGCGAAGCATCTGTACCGTCTTTCGTTACACAAAAGTGAGTAACTTTGTTATTGACCATCAAAAGCATAATTTCAGATACTGACAAATTAGGCTTAATGGTTTTTACCGGCGAACTCATGATTTCGGTGACAGGATTAGTTTTAATGGTTTCTTGTCGTGCTACCACCTTACGCCTAAAGTCTGAGTCGGTGATAATGCCCACTGGGTAGTTTTCATTATCCACTACCAGTATAGACCCTACATTGAATATACTCATGATTTTGGCAGCTTCCCACACGGTATGCGTTGGGCTACAACTCACCATTTGTTTTGCTGGATTTATTTTTAATGTATCTGTATCATTTAAACTAATGGCTTCGGGTAACTCATCTTTGAGAGCAAGCATACGCTTCACCTTGGTCATGTCCTTCAGATTATCGGTAATACCCCCCGAAGCAAAACCAGCCGCAAAATACATAGCTACTTTGGAGTTGCTTTCCATTACTCTTGCAAAAGCAGCAATGGGGATGGCATATAAAAGGGTTTTTTCGGCAACAATTGCTGTAGATAAATAACGGTCGTTGGCCATCAAAGGGCGTATTCCAAACACTGAACCTTCATCACATTCGTCTATCAATACTTCTTGCTCTCCTTGTTTACGACTCAGTTTTATGTTGCCCTGTTTTACTACAAACACTGTAGGCAAGGGAGGATCTCCTTCTCTAAACAATACATCGCCCACCTCAAAATAATTGAGATTTACCTGGGTAGCCAATTCGTTGAGCTCATCAGGGTTTATTTGATCAAAAGGAGGGTAGGTTTTTAAGAAATCGAGTACACTTTGTACAATTGTTTCTGAAGGCATTAGGGGTAATAATTAGGTGTTTTAAATACAGTTTTCACTAAAGAATAGACAAAAATAACTGTTTAGTATAGGCAATTGAAATTTAATATTTGCGTCAAGTATTTTAAAACCTATAATAAAGAGGAATCTACCCACGCCTGCCAGGTTTTGGAAAACCTGGCAGGTATAAAACGCTATTTTATTAAAAGTCTACCGATTGCGCCATTCAGTTACTTGTTGTTCAAGCATTCTTAATAAGCTTTTTTAAAGGTTATCCAAACAGCTGAAAAAACTATTTTGGTTACAAGCCAAGGCTTGTTTCTGTGCCTTGCCAGGCTTCACTCTCAAAGATAAAAACCTTAAGCAAACGCCATCCATAAGTATAACAAAGTGCTTTTGCACAATATTTACTCCAACTTGGCTGTAAAGAAAAGAAATAAAGCTTGATATATGCAGTGCCACATCTTAAAATATTGAAAATTACTCCTAATTTCCAGCTTTATTTAAAACGAATGTTAATAAAAGCCTACCTGTTGTAAGTTTTGACAACGTTTGCAGAACAACAGACAAAACAGTAATTTACAAAGAAAATGGACTTTGCTAAGAAGGGATTGAAACACCAGTTTTTGAACTGATGTTTCTTTATTTTGGTAGTGATTTACACTCAAACAAAAATGGTTTTGAGGATGGATTTTGACTAATTGCTTGAATACCAACATTAATCAACCGAAGCTATTTCCAAATCCCGGTTCATCGGGGCAGCTTTGCTGTGCTCAGCTTCAGCTAATCCTGTAAATCCTAAAATCACTTTCATCTTAGTATAAATTATTTGTATTAACCGACAAGTACGGCTTCGCGTTTGGAATTTCTTTTGTTTGTTGGGGATATTCCCAGGCATTTTTCCAGCGATCTCCTCTCATCAGAACTAAGTTTAAGGCATTCTTTGGTTTCGTTCTTTTGTGCTAAAAACTCCACAAAATCTGCTACTTGTAATTGGGCGTCTGCTGGTAGTTGATCAAGCTGAGCGATCATTTTTGTCAATATACTCATAGTAATTTTTAAAGGTTAATTGTTAGGAATAGTTTTTAATATCCTTATTAACAAATATAATCATTTAAGCTGAAAAACAAACATAGTTTCTTGATTTTGTCCAATTACCTCATAAAAAGTTAAACTTTATATCCTACAACCTTTTTTCTAAAACAATTCTATGCTCTTCTCTGGTAGGCTGGTGTTCTACCCGAATAATGTCAAACCCATTTTTTAACGCAAAAATAAGCATACCTTTCAGACGGTTCCGGGTTTTGAACCTAATGTGTGTATAGCCTTGCTGTTTTGCCCAGGTTTCTTGTTGGTGAGCCAGTTGTGTTGCCACCTCCTTGTGTCGGTATGCGGGCAGCACAGCCCCCATCCAGCTATAAAAAGTTCCGTCTGACGCTCGTTGATAACCTACCTTAAAACCTACTGGTAAGTTGGCATCACAGGCGACCAAAATAAGGTGAGGAACATTGCTTAAACGTTGCTGATATTCTAAAGCCTGGTGGGGGTTTATAAACTCAGGAATTTGTTTGGAAAGTTGTACAACTTCATCTATAGTTCCTTCACGAATAATTAAAACATTTTTCATACAATCTTATACCAACATATTTTTGGTAAAACTGCAAAATATTATACTAAAATTCAATCCTTAATCAATGGTCAGGTTGGCTTGTTTAAAATAAGCCGTGGGAGGCATGTCATACTCTTTTTTAAACGCCCGGTTAAAAGTGCTCTTAGAGTTAAATCCTGCTTCTAGTGCAATACCCAACAAAGTTTTATGACGATATTCGTCCAGGCGAACCATTTCTATAAAGTACTGCAACCGATAGGCATTTGTAAAGTCAAAAAAGTTTTTGTTGTAACACTCATTAATTACTCTTGATAAGCTTGCTGGCTTTAAATCAAGCATTTTTGCCAAAGCTCCCAGCGTAAGATCACTTTGCAAATAAGGGCGTTGAGCAACCATAAACGCCTCTAACCTGGCTTTGGTTTGTTCTACTTCAGAATCGCCCAATGAAGAATTCTGATATTTGACTTTGGGTAGCACAGGTTCCTGAAAAAGGGAAGGTTTAACTGCCATCAGGTAGCCCAGGTAATAAGTAATGGCAGAAGGGATGATCCAGGCAATATTTGACCCGACAAAAGACCAGGTAGTATGCAAGCCGAAAAAGTATAATACATATCCCTGTAGCCAGCCAACCAGACATATTGTCATGAGCAGAAGCAGGTTTTTTATGTAAGGGCGATACAACTGCAGAAGTGGTGGAGAGATGGGTTGTTTTTTGAAAAGTTGATAACTAAAATATAAATAACCAAAATTGATTGCCAATGCCAGCCCTTCACAACTGAACCAAACCGCGTATAACCAGGGAGTTTTGTCCACCATCATCATTTGTATATAAGTATCTTGATCAATGATGATTTGAGGAATCATAGTGGCCAGGTGAACCATTGCAGGAATAAAGTGTAATAATTGACGTTGAAGCGCCATAGGCGGGAGCCCCAGTATAGAGCGAATATAGAAATAAAAAATGGGCCCAAACAGGAATATGATAATGTCGGCAACAATGACCAGGTGTGGAAATAAACCAAACAATGATGGATCAAATGCCAGCCTCCCTACCAAAGCAGTAATGACCAAACCAATAAGTACAGACAGGTAAGTATTGGCTGGTTTATTTTTGTTAGGTATTTTATTGAGCACAGCAATGAGTATAAGGCCGTGTCCGGCTGCCAACAACAAAAAATATGAGAACCATTTTAGTTTTTCCATCATAGTCGGATTAAAAAGGCTTAGGAATGGTTAAAAAATGAGTGTCATCATACAAAGTGAAGCGCATCATTTTACCAGGTATACTACTTTTGACGCAATAAAAGTAATACATCATTATGTATTTATAGTAAAATGTTGATATAATTATTATGCTGAAAATTATTAGAAATGTTATTTTGTGTTGTGTGGTATTATGCCCAGTAGTCATACAGGCACAAAGTTCTCAAGGGTTTGAAAAAGTCACCGGTTTGAAGATTTACCGTGAGTACATAAACGCTCGAAAAGATTCTTTTATTATGAAAGTAGCCCATAAAAAAACAGGAAGTTGGCAATGGACTGTAAAACCCCAGGGCAAACAGATCATATTTAACGATGTGTCTATACTGGATGGTAAAGTAAGAGAAGACGCTGAAATAATACTCCAGGCTGCCTCGCTTGAAATGATGCAAATGAACATGGTGCTTAAGTCTGCCAAAAGTACGCTTAAAGCAAAAGTAAAAGCCAAGGGTCGCCACCTTTGGGCAAAGTATGCCCTTACTCAAGGAGACAAAAAACGACAACAAACTATAGATACCACGCTACACGATCGCTGGATAGCAAGACCAACACTGTTTGGCTTACTGCCTTTTGCCGATTTTAAACCATCCTATAGTCGTCGTTTTTTTGTATTTGGGCTTACTTCTGGCAAGTTTACTTTAATGAAACTAGAGGTACTGGGTTCCGCCAAAGTGACTGTGCCTGCGGGAACCTTTGACACCTATAAGGTAGCCCTCAAAGTAGTAAAGGGATCAGGAGTATCTAATATTTTATACTTGAGAAAAAAACTGCCACACTTGATCATCAAGGTAGACGTAGAAGGCAGCGGAATGACCATTGAAAAGGTAGAATGATTTTTTAGAGCTCGTTTAAAATTCACCTAATAGGCACTTTACGCGAATTTTGCCCTCATATATTGTTAAATTTATCTGCAATAGCCACCGTCACACGGGGCTCGCCCAACATCTGCCAGATGTTGTCGTCTTCAAAATTTAACGCATCTGAAAACAAAATTCATCGAAAATCACGCTAAATGCGAAAATTTAAACAAGCTCTTATGGCTGGAAGTTGGGCAAGGCAGGCTAATTTTATTTTTTTGCCAAAGATTATTCCTTAGATTTGGCTCCTTATGCATGAACATTTAAAAAAAGATCCCTTGCTCAAGAAAGTAATAGAGCAAGCTTCCCAAACGTTGAGCCTTGCTTTGCCCAAAAAGGACATTTACCTAGCCCTGGTACGTTCTATTGTGGGGCAACAACTATCAGTAAAAGCAGCTGCCACAATTTACCAAAGGTTTCGCGAACTTTTCCCCGACAACTACCCTACGCCCAAACTAGTGGTTGCTGCTGAACTAGATACCCTCAAAGCAGCGGGTTTGTCTAAACAAAAAGCCACCTATATCAAAAACGTGGCTGCTTTTGCTATAGAGGGAGGGCTGGATTTTGAAGTATTAAACAACCAAACAGACGAAGAAATTATAAAAACACTCATTACAATCAAAGGAGTGGGCCGCTGGACTGTAGAGATGCTCTTGATGTTTGCTTTTCAACGACCAGATGTGTTTTCGGTAGATGACTTAGGTATTCAACAAGCCATCAAAAAATTGTATCAACTGGATGAAGAAGGCAAGGCACTCAAAGCAAAAATGAAAACCATTGCTGATGCCTGGAAGCCTTACCGCACCCTTGCTTGCCTGTATTTGTGGCAATTGAAAGATAACACCCCGATAGACAATAAAAACGCTAAAAAATAACGATCAATGTATTGGGCAAACTACCACAGCCACTGTCATTATTGTGATGGCAGCCACTCGCCAACCGCCTATATAGCAGCAGCTATAGAACAAAACGTGAAAGCTTACGGGTTTTCGAGCCACGCCCCCCTACCATTTGCCAGCCAGTGGGCTATGTCGTTTGAAGATGTACTGGCGTATTTTAAGGAAATACACCTTCTGAAGGTAAAATATGCAACGCAACTTCAGGTATATACCAGTTTTGAACTTGACTACATCGCCAGTAACTTTGTCTCTCCCAAACAATGGGCTCAAGCTTTTAAGGTGGACTACCTCATAGGTTCTGTACATTTTATTGATACTTTTGCCAATGGGCAATATTGGGAGATAGACAACACCACTCAGGTATTTAAACATGGATTAGAGCTTATTTTCAAAGGTAATGTTCGCGAAGCCATTCAAAGGTATTATGCACTTACCAGGGCAATGGTTCAACAACAGGTACCCGATGTAGTAGGACATTTAGACAAGATAAAGATACATAACCGACATGAGTTCTTTTTTGACGAAGGTGAAACCTGGTACCAGCAGGAAGTGCAAAAAACACTGGAAACTATTGCCAAATGCGGGCAAATTATGGAAGTTAACACCAGAGGGTTGTATAAAAAACAGGCCAAAGAAACTTACCCAAGTACTTGGGTGTTGGAACGTGCCCACGAGCTTGGCTTGCCTATTATGCTCAACTCTGATGCCCACCACCCCTCAGATATTACTAAAGAATTTGGCAGCACTGCAAAGCTTTTGCAAGACATCGGTTTCAAACAATTACAAGTTTTTTGGGATGGTCAATGGCAAAGCCGCAGCTTTGACCACACAGGTATAGATATAGGATAAACATGTATAAAATTATTCAAGGAGTTGTTTTTATAATACTGGGCGTTGTCTTTAGTGTAGTAGGTTTTCGCACTTATCAAAAATATGCATACATCAACCAACACTATATAAAAGCACAGGGCAAGGTAGTAAAACTTACCCCTGTGCCTGATCGCAAAGAAGCTGTCTCGCCTGAAATCGCTTTTCAAGACAAACGCGGTCAAACATACACTTTACCAGTCAAACTGATATATAAACAAAACCAAATTGCTGTAGGTGATGTTTTGCCTTTGCTATACTCCCCGGCTCACCCCAAAAAGGCTTTTCTTTATAACTCATTTAATCTCACGAGGCTTCCCTGGCTCCTGATGATCACTGGCTTAGTGTTTTGTGTAGGGGGTACCATAGTACTCACCTACAACAAAAAAAAGCGTCATTGACTCTTTCCCTGCTTCTTTTAACGGAAATTTTCTACATCATTAAATTGGGCTTAGCCCGAAATTTGACCTATACAATTATTCGAACAGAATGCATAATAAGTAACATCTACCACATGCACTTAGGCATAACTAAACCGCTCGCAGAATGAATCCGTTATTTATACTTCAACTAGTGCTGATCCTTAGAGCAGACTGGATGCACAACTAAAATTAATTGATAAGTTAAAGACTTTAAGATGTTCAGGGTTTACATCATTTTTTTATTTTGCTTTTTTTGGGGACATTGTTTGTACCAACAGGTACATGCCCAGTCTATAGCCTATACCGATAGCCTCAAAGCAACATTGCAACAAAACTTACCTGATACTACCAAAATACTAGTAATGAATGAATTGGGTAAAGTGTATGCCCGCAAAAGACCTGATGCAGCACTTATATACGTTAGAAAAGCCTTAAGCCTTGCCAAAAAAAAGAACTATAACAAAGGATTAGCGCAAGCATACGTAAATCAAGGAAGGGTATTTACCACTAAAGGAGATTTAGCTACTGCCTTAAGCTGGTACCAAAAAGCACTACAAATCTACCAAACCACACAAAACCAAGAAGGTATTGCACTTGTTATCAACAACATAGGCATTGTGTATAGTATGATGGGAAACTACAAGAAAGCCAATGATTATTTTCACATTGCATTGAATAGTTATGAAAAAGCAGGAGGACAAACCGGAGTAGCACAAACACTCAACAACATAGGGATTGTGCTGAAGCAACAAAAACAGTATAAACGATCTCTGGAGTACTTCGAACGGTCTTTAAGCATTAACCAACAACTACAAAACAAGGGTGAAATAGCCCGGTGTTATAACAATATAGGCTTGATATACAAACAACTAAAGCAATACACAACAGCACTCGAATACTATCAAAAGTCATTGAAGATAAGTCAACAACTCAATGACAAACGAGGCATTGCCTATAGGTGGCACAACATGGGAAGTATATACGAAAAACAAGGGAAGTATGCCACTGCCTCTGAATACTTCAATAAGTCGCTAAAACTGGGACAAGAACTTCAGAATAGACAAATCATATCTGTAAACTTATTGAGCTTAGGGCAGGCATCCATGCATACAAAAAAACAAAAAAATGCCCTCAAATTTGCCCATGATGCTTTAGCTCTTGCCAATAAATCGGGTGACAAGAAAACCCAAAAACACGCTACCGGATTATTGGCAAAAATCTATGCCTCAATGGAAGATTACCAAAAGGCTTATAAGTATCATGTGATGTTTAAAGAAAAGAGTGACAGCTTGCTCAATGTAGAAAATATTCGAGCAATAGCCCTCAAAGAATCGCAAGCCAAGTTTGCCAAAGAAAAAGAACAACAAGCCAACGAAATGGCACGCCAACGGCAACGTCAGTATGTATATATAGTGGTAATTTTGGGCATGCTGTTTTTACTCGTCATTATCTTTCGTAGCCTATATACCAAAAGAAAAGCCAACGAAAAATTACGGCAAAAAAATGAAATGATTAACCTGAAAAACCACGAAATAAGTGTTCAACGCGATGAAATACTCAAAAAAAATGAGCTTTTAAATAAGCAACGTAATGCCTTGACCACACAAAAAACGATGATGTTGGATAGTATCCATTATGCCGAAGAGATTCAACAAAGTGTATTGCCTTCGTACGAAATATTATTGAGTGTTTTTGAAGAGTGTTTTGTGTTATACAAGCCTCGTGATATAGTAAGTGGTGATTTTTACTGGATCAAAAGGCTTAAAGACCGCACTTTTTTTGCCATTGCCGACTGTACTGGCCATGGTATTCCTGGGGCATTGATGAGCATGCTTGCTATATCGTGTTTAAACGAAATAGTAAACCCTGAGACCAACTCTGATACTGCGTATGTGCTAAACGAGCTTAGGAACAAAATAAAGTATGTACTGCATCAGGTCAATAGTGAAGTAGAACATAAAGATGGGCTGGACATTGCGTTTTGTATTGTTGAGCACCAAACCAATGTATTGCATTTTTCGGGAGCCTACAGCCCTTTATATATATTAAGAACCAAAGCAAACGCTGCTTTTGAAATAAATAAGGAGGTAGCCCTCGAATCTAAAAAGTATAGGTACACCTATGGCAAGGATGTCACCTTGCTAGAGATTAAAGGTGATAGGCAGCCTGTGGGGGTTTTTATCAGAGAAAAACCTTTTGTATCTTATCAGGTAACTTTACAGCCTGGAGATATGTTTTATAGTTTTACAGATGGTTATATTGACCAATTAGGGGGCGATGAGGGCAAAAAATTTATTGCAAAAAACCTTAAACACCTCATTATCGAACACTGGCAAGAGCCCATGGCTACCCAACAAAACATATTTGATCAGGCACTGATTAACTGGCAGGGAGGCAACGCTCAGGTAGACGATATTTTGATGATGGGCATCAAGCCCTACCTTAAGCTGCTTTAGCGGTCAGACTTTATTCTTTTGAAAAGTTAAATTACCTGTATGCTTACCTTGAGATGCATCACAATGTTTTGCTTATGTAGTGTCTAAGGTACTAGATTAACCAAAGGTGAAAGAGTAAAGCCTTATATAGATCAAGGATGATGAAATATTCTATTGTATACTTACTTGAAGTAATAGAATCAACTTAATTTATAGTAAAATATTCTCATATATTTGATTTTTACCAAATAATATTACTACATTGAGACAAATAGTTTTGGTCTAGACATTATATAATACGTGTGGCTTTTAAAATAAATAGTTTAATACTACACCTAACAAGAATGGTAGGTGGCAGTATAGTTGTAAGGCATATAATTAACTTTGAACTGCAATCAAAAACAAAGTCTTATCCTTTGATTGACAGATAAACAACAGGTATGTTTCCTTTATTCACATATCGGCAAAATCGCGCTCAAGACATAGAACCCAAAAGTAGTATGCTTTGGGAACAATGCCTGGAACAACAACCTGAAGGTGAATGCACCATTAATCGGGATGTTTTTGAGAATGAACGTTTTTGGAAAGATTACACCAAGCTGGTAAAACAAGCACAACAAAACCAAACAGTAAGGCAAGTAGTGTTTGCCACTTACACTTCTGCCCAAAATGCTCCTCCCCTTTATAGTTTTTCCGAGTTTGGGCGCTTGTATGCCATAGGCAACGGCACCCTTTTTAGCTTTGGGTTCTTGTTTATATTTTCGGCTGTTTTAAGTAAAAACCTCTTGCTGGAAAGCTTTCTTTACCTGCTGTTACTTCCCTTAAGCATCACCATAGGGGTATTTCTTGCTCGCTCGTTCAAAACCTGTCTGATTACCTCTAATGCCTTGATTATTAGAAACCCTTGGATGTTTGTAAATAAGCGTTTCGACTTGCATCAAATCAAAGATGTAACCATAGATGATAACCCTCAGGGATACTGGTATTTGCAAGTCCGAACCCCACAACGCGTATATAAATACAATGTAAACATTAACTATTGTAAGCTAAGAAAACTACTGGACTTATTAAAAGATTACCACATCACTACTTACGATAATATTAGCCTTTTGGCATAAGACCTATACCGTCGCCTTTGTGTTCCTTTCTCAACAACAAAAACACCTGCACACCCGTTAGGGCAAATACGCTCAACCATATAACGATGAAAAAAACGGCCTTAGAAAATAAAACAGATCGGCTTTGGGGCAAATACAACAACAACGAAGCAGAAGACTTTTGGGCAAAGTATAACAAACTTATTTACAAAGCCAAGAAAAAGAAAGCAGCGGTGCATGTGACCGCACAAAAGCAACCACCTTCATTTTTGAAGGCAAATACGGTTAAGAAAAGCTTCTATGCCCGGTTTTACTTACACGGAAAAAAACATCAAGCAGCCATTTTGGCTGAAATTTCGGGTTACGCTTTATACTGGTGGTTGGCTCAGCCCGCTTTCTTAGTGATTATCTTCTTTGCTGTGAACCTGGGCAAATACATACATCAAAAAAAATTTCTCAACTTCAAAATCACCCCACAAGGGTTGCTTATTCATAACAAAGTATCACGCATAAAAACCGGGCTCCGTTGGGATGATATGGCGTCTGCTGAACTCATTCGTGAAGGAAGAAAATACTACCTCAAGGTGACTTCTTACCAATCGAAAGAGTACAAATACCTTTACGCTTTGGATAAAAAAAATCACACCCTGTTTTTTTCTCAACTTTCCGAAAAAACTATTGTCACCCAAAAAGCAGACTATAACCCTCTCTTAAGTTTATTTTAAAGAATATTATTTTGCATTTACCATATAACACGATATTTTACCTAAACAAAATAAAACCGACCTCGTTATATCTAACACATCATGTTGTTAATTACAACTTATGATAAAATAAGTAACACGATCAAACCACAAATTTATGAAAGCATTTACCACACCTTGCCCACACCCCTCCTATTTACCCATTCCTGACAAAGAGAGCGTTAAAAAGCGCGTGCTCAAAGCAATGTACCTACAAAAATAAAATATAAAATCATTTGACTTGCCTCCAACCATGCTGTAGTTATTTTCTTCTACAGAAATGCATTTTTGATAAAAAACAGTGATCAACTTAACCTTCAAAAAAATGAAACTCAAGAACTATTATACCTTATTACAGGTAATGCCTCAAGCTTCTATTGATGAAATAAAAAAAGCTTATAGAAAACTTGCCAAAATTTGGCACCCCGACAAAAACCACAGCCCAAGTGCCTCAAAGGTATTTCAGGGGATACATGAGGCTTATAAAACACTGACCCACCCAAAAAAACGTAATGCTTACAACCTTAAGTACTGGCAGGTTTTTGGCAAACCTACTACACAAAACACCCCAACCAACAAGCACCAGGACGGGTTTGACCCAAATTTCAGTGCTGATAGTGTTTTACGTAAGAACTGTGATAGAATGATGCGTGGAAACCACCAAAAAAGCAACCGGATTTATCAGGAGTGGCTCAATCAATTTTGGGCAAACTGGGGTCAAAAAACAAACCCTACACCAAGCAGTTGAGCGTATATAATGGTTTCATTACAAGCACTTATTTAAACTCAGCCCTGAAGTTTATCGCTGCAAAAACTATATAAGCTCGCTTTTTTGACTAAATTGACTCGCAAACAGGGGAAAAACCTAAAAGTGTGTTGAGTGAATAAGTTATTTGAAAATGAGGCGTGTACTACGGCTATATTTGAGTCTGATCACGACTATTTATTATTAAAACTCTCAGGAAAGATTAGTTTTGAAGACTATAAGGAAGTAATGCTGCTTTTAGTCGAAAAATTACAGCAGACCAACATCCGACAAATTATTTTGAATAGTTATGATTTGGAGTACGATACTCCCAAATCACGGATATGGTTTTTAACTACGTTTCTTTACAAGGTGCAATGTACCCTGGGAGAAAACTTATTGGTGGCAATTATACGCCCACGCAATGCCTTTCAGAAGGTGGCCATCAGCACACTGGTGAATCTGGTAAAAAGTCAGAAATTTTTATTTGAAATACAATTTTGTTCCAGCCAGTCAGACGCGTTGGAATGGTTTAATAAATTTGCCATCAAGGAGAAGTAAACAAAGGGAAGCTCAATGCTTCCCTATTTTTTTTATAGCGTTTCAGAGTGAGCGTTATCGCTAAGGAATTGTTCAAAAATAAATTTACACTCTGAGGGGTGATTTTTCGCCTTGATACTTCGTTATTTTTATTGCCCGTAGCGCTGCTATGGGCGCAAAAAATAGCCTCGTCTCAAAACAAAACCTCTACCTCAAGAATGGTAATTTAATTTCTCACCATTCCTAAGCTTCGTCTTCTTGCTCTACCAACCAAATACTATCTTGAGCTGCCCCCTGCTCTTTCCACTCTACTTTTATTCTTTGCGACTGTAAAGTGTTTACCTGTCGCCCCACATAGTTTGCCTCTATGGGCAAATGGCGGGTATACTTACGGTCAATCAAAGTAAGCAATTCTACCTTTTCAGGGCGACCAAAAGCAGTCATAGCATCCATTGCGGCACGTACTGTGCGCCCGGTGTACAATACGTCATCTACTAAAATCACCTCTCGACCTTCTACTACAAAGTCTATCTTGGTAGCATTTGCTTTGATGTCTGAACGACGAAAATCATCCCGGTAAAATGTCACATCTAAATAGCCTAAAGCTATTTTTTGACGGGTAATATCTTGTAATCGCTGGCGCAAACGTTCTGCCAGAAATATACCCCTGGGTTGTAAACCTAAGATGGCAGAGTTATCAAAACTTTGATGATTTTCAATCAGTTCGTGACACAAGCGACTAATGGTAATATTTATTAGTTGATTATCAAAAATAAGTCTTTTTTCCATTCCGTAAGTGAGAGGAGGTTTCAAAAATACTTTTTAGGCATTCTCTGAAACTTATAATAAATGCTATACAAAATATAAGAGCGATTGGGTACACTATTTAGCCCAATCGCTCATCACAATTATAATTCTTTTCAGGGAATTATTCAAAAAGCGGTAAAAATTTTTGTTACAACTTTTTCAAGTTTAAATTTGTTTAGAAAGGAAATAACTTTTCTAATATATCGACACCAAATCACTTCAAAAATGTTTAAACTAAATCAGCAATTTAGCCTGTTTTTATTGTTAGATATTTTAGTAACTCTACTACCAGCGTCTTATTTTTTGTCTTTTATGGTATCTAAACAATATTTTTTATTGCCAGACCCATACCATGCCGTCAACTATGTATTTTCTTATTTAGGATTTCTCATGTTTTTATTCAACATTGTGCTCATATCTACGGGTGTATTCTTTACCCTCAAACATCACCCTCCCCATAAAGATCAAGTATTCAAACGGGCATTTATAGAAGGTTCTAAAGTATACTTAATTGTTGTATGGATAGTATGCCTGGTATTGCTTAACCTGTTTTTCACTTTAAAAGCTCAAGTATTTTAATACGGTTGGACAGCTTACAAAATAATATACCTGGCAGTTTTTTTGAAATCTGCCAGGTATGGTGGGTATTTAAAACAAGTGTTAAAACTGCTTAGGAACGTGTTACTTAGTGAAAAGACGCTCCTCAATGAAGCACTTTATTTTTTCCGTTTTTGTTTATTACCTGACCTTTCGCAGGTCAAAAATTTGTTTCATGTGAAAAAATACCACTCAGCAAAATACGCTTATAAAAAGCAGTGACTCGAGTATCTGTGAGCCATTACTTCCCCGAATCAAGTTCGGTTCACAACTCCGAGCTTGCTCTCGGAGGATCATGGATTTTCTACAGGTAAAAAAGTAATCAAAAAACCTCCGAATCAAGTTCGGCTCGCAGCTCCGAGCTTGC
>NZ_CANLRP010000121.1 GCF_947493425.1 uncultured Microscilla sp.
GCTAATAGATTTTTTCGCAATACTAAAGTTCTGCACTGAAAGTGCAGGGTTTTAAACCCATTACTGAGACCAATAAAAAAACAAGCCGATTGATCGAGGTTCTACCCCCTATGGGTGTTTGAGTAAACATTACTAGCATAGACAATTGAAATTTAATATTTGCATCAAGTATTTTAAAAGCCTACTTGCCTATGCCTGCCAGGTTTCGAAAAACCTGGCAGGTATAAAATGCTATTTTATTAAAAATCTACTGACTGCACTACAAATGTTTACTCAAACACCTGTAGGTTATATAGGGTTAAAAATCAATGACTTATTCATCATACATTGTAGAAGGAAAACCAGTGTTACCAATCAAAACCAACAACAAGCAACCTACGTTATTGATTGCTTGTTGCCTTTTTATATGCTCGCTATACCGGGTCGCCAATAAGGGTTGCGGCTGAGCATTCTTTCACCATTACATTTACATAATCGCCTTTTTTATAATGTTTCTTAGGAAAGATCACCATCTTATTGGCGGTATTTCGTCCTTTGAGGTAGTCATCTGAACGCTTAGAGAAACCCTCTACCAATACTTTGTGTACCTTGCCTACATCTTGTTGATTTCGCTCAAGCGAGAGTTTTTGTTGTAGGGCAATAATTTCCTGCAAACGTTTTTTCTTGGCTTCCAATGGCACATCATCGTCCATTTTTTTGGCTGCGGGCGTGTTAGGGCGCTCTGAGTAGTAAAACATGTAAGAAAAATCATACTTTACTTCTTTCATTAAAGTAAGCGTATCTTGGTGTTCTTCGTCGGTTTCGGTACAAAAACCTGCAATCATATCGCTTGAGATACCACATTCTTCGCCCAAAATACGACGGATAGAAGCTACAATTTCCAGGTAACGCTCACGGGTATAGCCTCGGTTCATGGCGTCAAGTACCCGACTATTCCCACTTTGTACAGGCAGGTGAATATATTTGCATATATTTTCGTACTTAGCCATTGTATGCAACACATCTTCGGTAATGTCTTTGGGGTGAGAAGTAGAGAAACGGATGCGTAAGTCAGGGCTTACCAATGCCACTTTCTCCAACAAACCAGCAAAATCTACAATGTCTACTCCGGTAAGGTCTGCCCCTTTTTTTACCGCCTTTTTTTCGCCCAACAATGAAATCACGTCAGGGTTTGAGCTCCACAAATAAGAGTCTACATTTTGCCCCAGTAAAGTTACCTCCCGGTAGCCCTTATCGAACAGGTCTTGGGCTTCTTTAACTATAGAATAAGGGTCACGACTGCGTTCGCGTCCACGGGTAAATGGTACCACACAAAACGAACACATATTGTCACAACCACGCATAATAGATATAAAGGCAGTTACACCGTTTGAGTTGAGGCGTACCGGGGCGATATCGGCATAGGTTTCGTCTCTTGATAAAAACACATTGACTGCCTCTTGCCCCTCGTCTGCCTGCAACACCAACTGGGGCAAGTCACGGTATGAATCAGGGCCGGCAACAATATCTACCATCTGTTCTTCTTCGAGCAAACGTTTCTTTAGGCGCTCTGCCATACAGCCCAACACACCTACTACCATTCCTGGCTTTTTGTTTTTTATATGATTCAGGTTTCGCAACCTGTTACGTACTCTTTGTTCGGCGTTGTCTCTGATCGCACACGTATTGAGCAACACCACGTCAGCATTGTCTACTTCCGAAGTGGTGTCAAACCCATGTTCAGACATAATAGAGGCTACAATCTCGCTGTCTGAGAAGTTCATCTGACAACCATAACTCTCAATATACAACTTGCGGGTTTTGCCTGTGTTGCTTTCTTCACTAATTTTAACCTGCTCGTTGGCTTCCTTATCATCTGGTTTGAGTATTGCTATGTCTTTTATTATCTTTCGCATTTATTTTCTGTATTTTAGCATACAAAAGTAAAAACTTTGGGGATAAAATGACAAAATGTCAGTAAAAAAATCAGTGAGATACGAGATTATCTTCTATTGATACACTGCCTGTTTTGTTTATTCCAGAAAGTTATTGTCTAGGAATGCTCAACAATCAGGTATTTAATCGTTTATTGCTTAAATTCTTCAATTACTATTACATAATTTAACAAGTGTATTTCCAAACACTTTGGTTATACAACAAAAATAACCTATGCCACCAAACCCCGTTTTAACTAATCGATAGTTTTGGGTTATTGGCAAGCTTCATTTATTACAGGTTGTTTACTTTTTTTGATAATTCCCTAGCACCATCAATGAATTTTTTTAATCACTTATCTTTACGCCGTAAAGTAGTATCTATTAGCCTGATTGTAACCTTATTTGCCTTGGGGGTGGGTTTTGGGCTATTTCTTTGGCAATCTATCAGTTTGTTTGAGGGCAACCTCAAAGACAAGGTAATTGCCAATGCCTCATTAACGGCCTCTTTTTGCACTACCCCACTTGCTATTGACGACCGCAAAGGTTTACGTCATATTCTGACCAAGTTTAAAGATTTTCCAGAAGTTACTCAAGCCTGTATTTACAATCGTAGAGGGAAGATTTACGCTACTTATCGCCGAAAATCTACCGATCCTCACTCTTTTTCAGCTTTTCACAAACAACTCATCCCCAGTGCTCAATTCAAAGATGGTTTTCTGCACGTACACCAACCTGTGTTGTACAACAACCGTGACTACCTGGGGCTGGTATATCTCAAAGTGAGCACCCAGTATTTGCAACGCAAGGTAAACCAGGAGATGTTTATTCTTGGTGGTGTGTTAGTATTACTTTTGGTGGTATGTTACCTATTGGCGAGGTCGCTGCAGGGGGTGGTGTCTAATCCGGTAGAAGAACTTATTAAGATCATTGATCAAATTTCAGAAAAAGGAGATTATACTTTGCGTGCCCAAAGACAAAAAAGGGGAAACGACGAGATCACTAAATTATATGATCAGTTTAATCACATGCTGGAGCAAATAGAGTGGCGGCAACAACAAGAACAAAAAAGCCGCAAAAAATACCAGGGGTTGTTCCAAAACTCGGTCATTGGTATTGTAAGAGCTGACTTTAACTCAGGTGAGATGCTTGAGGCTAATCCGCGTTTTTGGGAAATAATGCAACTAAGCCCACGCACAAAGCTAGACAATGAGGTAGTTAATTATGTACAGGAAGATTTATCCCGGATAAAGACGCTGTTACTACAACAAGGGTTTATTAGGCAAGAAGAGGTACAGGTAACCCTCCAAAATCAACACAGTTTATGGCTTTCTATATCAGGCAGGCTCACTCCACAGCAACAGTTTGAAGGGGTGATTCAGGACATTACCTCACAAAAAGCACGGAGTATGGAGCTCAAGCAAGCAAATCACGAGTTAGATAATTTTGTATACCATGCCTCGCACGAGTTCAGGGCACCTTTGCGTTCTATTTTGGGTCTTGCCCATTTGATCAAGCAAGAGCAAGACCGAGAGCATATTATGCACTGTGTAGACTTGATTGTGCAAAGTACCCAAAGCCTGGATGAAGTAGTACAAAATGCTTTGGCGCTTACCAAAAACAAACGGGTAGACGGTACTTTTACGGCGATTCACTGGCAGGCTAAGCTACAAACATTTTTGGACAACCTGACGGATTTTAAAAATACAGATCGGATTAAGGTAGACTTAAAGGTTCAACAAAAGTCGGCATTCTACGCCGATTTGAGTCGCATCAACATTATTTTGGGAGAATTATTGACAAATTCCCTTCGGTTTACCCGCCACTTAGAACAACCGCTCATTTCGGTAGATGTAACTGTAGATGATTTTAAAGCAGTTCTTGTAATTCAAGACAATGGGGAGGGGATTCCAACACAAGAATTGCCCAAAATATTTGATATGTTTTATCGGGGGTCAGAAAGCTCACAAGGTTCGGGACTGGGGCTATATATTGTAAAAAATGCCGTACAAAAACTCAATGGACACATTTCGGTAGAATCTACTGTCCAACAAGGCACCACATTTAGGGTAGAAATACCCAACCAGGGCAAACCCAATACAATCACTGGCGCTAAAAAGATCAATGCTCCTCCGAATTAGATCAACACATACAAGTAAAATTTTATTTGCTGTTATCTTACGAGTAATTATCGATTTAATTAGCCAAACTTAGTAAAAGAGCAATTAGGCAGCATTTTTTTATTCTTTTCATTTCCTTGGCAAAGATGGGGTTATAATCCAGTCCTAAGTAACAAAGTTAACTAAGTCTAATCACTTCATTAGGTATTTTAAAAGAGCTTTACAAATAAAAAACCCTTTGATAACTCACTTATTATCAAAGGGTTGATATAGCATTTTTAAAAATAAAGTTTATGCCAAAAAAACATTTTCTAAAGCGGGCAACTGGGCATAAGGAAAAAAACCGTTGGGCAATGGAGTACTTTCAAACTTTTTTACTTTGCCTTTCAACAATTCGTTTTCTTGTTTCAATACTGCCAATTCACTCTCTAGCTTTACCATATTTTGCACCATAAACTGACTGAGTTTATTAAACTCTTTTTTCAGTTCATTCATTTCTTGCTTCAATATATTAGGCCGACTTGTTTTTTTTGGTTTAGACTCTACCTTCCACACCATTTCACGAGGCATATCATTCATGTCCATCTGTGTTAAAATTTTCTATTAAGAATATGTTGAATTGTTTATTATATGAGCAAATATACAGCTTAACGCCAATATAATAAACAAAAACACGCGTTTTTTAATTCAACTTCATCCTATTATTCAATACAATAGCAATAATGCTCAAAAACACATCAATTTTATCCCCACTTATTTGCTGATATTATCACTTGCTTACAATGCTGCCTTTTTTAGACAAGTCGCGATTGCCCTGCTCATACACCCCTTGCACGGCTATAGCATTGCCCTTTGCATCTTTTTTAAACGCTATTCTGAAGTAATCAATTCCCTCTACCGCAAACAGGGTTTGGGTAAGTGGGGTAAGTTTACGCATTTTCTTTGAAATAGAAGGGCGTTGGTAGTACAAGTTTCCTGCTTTAAAAATAATGCGGCGGTTGGTATAAGCTCCAGCGTAAGCTTTTAAGGTGGCTTTGTCTAGTTTTACTGGATGGGTTTTGGCTTCTAAGCCTTGAATAGCCCAATCTAAATTGGTAGCTTTGGGATTTTTGGCCTTCACAGCTTTCATAAGCTCAAGGTGGGCTTTGTCTAACGCCTGGCTTGCTGAAGTTTTGATATGCGGCACTACGCCTACACCTTCCCAGTTGGTTTTGGTAATAGGATTAATGGCACGTCCAGTGGGTACAAACATTATAAACAGGTTTTCTACAGAAAAACCTCCCCCTGGATTGGCCCCTCCTCCAGTGGTTTCGCCTACTATAGTAGCTCGTTGAAGGTTTTGCATATTATAGCTAAATTCTTCGGCCGCCGAAAATGTGTTGCTGCTAGTCAATATATACAAAGGTTTGTCAGGCATGCGTTGCCCTTTAAGCTCTTTCAATGTCCAAAACTCTTGAGTACGATTCTTTTTTCGCCAGTAGAGGCTATTGAGATGTACTGGCTTTTCGCCAAAAAAGTAACTGCAAATCAACTGAACCATGGCGGGGCTTCCTCCCCCATTTTGGCGCAAATCAATGATGATTCCCTCAGTATTTGCCAAAAAACCCATCGCGCTTGCCACAGTAGCTTCGGCTTTATCTTTGCGAAAAAAACCGGTTAAATTAATATAGCCTACATTGCCTGGCAATATTTCTACCTTCTTAAAACCATAATTTTGACTTCGGTTTCTGGCTTCGGCTGCCTTGATTGCCTCAGGGCTAGGTTTACGCTTCCCTTTGCTACTATTCATCTGTTTAGCACGTTTTGGGTTAAACCTCACCCTTATGTGTTTGTCTTTGCTTATTTTCAGCAAATCGCGGGTAAGCAAACTTCCAAAATCACGTGGATCATTGGCTTTGGCATACGCTTCATTTTTTTGTTGTTTTTCCAGATAAGCCGCCATCTGGTCTGCCACTTTCGGAAAAACGTAGTAATCTTTCATTAACTTACCAATGCTGGTCACTACTTTTTGTTTTTGCAATTTGCTTAATTTTTGGGCTTGCGCCTGACATGCAAAGGAGGTGAACACCGCTAGTGCCACCAACGAAAGGTTTAAAATATATTTTTTCATCATTTAAAAGGTTATATGTGTCAATAGTCTCAAATAAGCGCAAACTTCAAGCAACAAGCCACAAGTCCTTAGATACCGATGAAGATCGGTGCTATGCCCTGCTCCGGGAGTAGCACATTTCTCATATCACGCTGATTATTAACAATTTATAAAAACGTAATTAAAAAACGCCACTGCTTAGACTATTGATGGTATTATTATAATGCTCAAATATACCTTTTGTCTTGCTACCCAAGTTTTACAAAAATTGCTAATTACCCATACCCAAAAAACCTCTAGGCACAAAGCATAAGAAGCTTGAGTAAGCAGTCGTTTGGAGGCAAGCAGAAGTTTATGCTGACAACGAAGTAGCTTTTTGCTTTCGAAATTTACGCGGCGACATGCCAAACTGGGTAGTAAACAAGCGGCTAAAAGAACTGAGATTATCATAACCTACTTTGAGGCTTATTTGGCTTACGGGATAGTTGGTATGCACCAATAAACTTTGGGCATGCTGCAAGCGCACCTTGGTAAGCATTTGGTGGGGGGTAATGTTAAATATTTGCTTGAAGGTTCTTAAAAAATGAAAAGGCGCCAAACATGCCACCGAAGCAAGTTTATCTATGCTTAGGGGTTCGTCGTAGCAAGACAACAAATAGTCTTTGGCACGGCTTACTCTGCGGTAAGTTTCAAGCCGGGTAGAATAACGCACTGCCGACAATTGTTCGATGGTACTTTTTACCATGCGATGTTCTTTGAGTAACTCGTGCAACAACATATACAAGTACTCTTCCAATGCCATGCTGTGGGCATTGCCCTCCTTTAGGCAAAGCCTAATATGTTGAATCAATTGATAAATATAAGGGGTGATGTGGTAGAGTTTTTCAAAAAAATTGATGAATAAAGGCGTCTCTTTCTGATGACCGTCGTTGAGCAAAGCATCATCTGGCCTAAGTCTCGACTTGAGGGTATTGGTGACAAATTCGGGAGAAAAAAAAATCGTGAATGTCTCTACGTTTTCGTCCGAATTGATATAACTGGCATATTCCTGCCCTTCGTTGAGCAAAAGGTAGTGCTGGGGGCTTACTGCTACTCTATGGTTGTCAAACTCAAAATGTTCGCGCCCCTGAAAAGTACTCTTAAACGAAAAATGACCTGGGTGTAGGGCAAACTCATCCTGGGTAGAATTTACCAAAAACAATACGTTTTCTTTGCCAATGGCATTTGCAAAACGCTGATTGCTTTGGGGTTTATTGAGGTTAACAAAATAATCAAAAACTTCCATCTTCTGGTTCTCCATGCAGTGTTGCACTTTTATCGAATACAGGCTATACACAACACTTTTTGAAATAAAACGACTACACAAATACAACTTAACAAACTGAAAACCACTAACAAACAAGGCAGACAATACTTGTATTCGCTGTAAACTATTGAATAATTATAGCCTCTAAGGAATGGTACCAAAATAAATTTACATTCTTAACCTCATCTTTTGAGGCTATACTTTGTTAAAAAATAGCCGAATAGCGCTGCTATTAGCCAATTTTTTGCCGCGTCTAGCAACAAAATATTTTAGCGTTACTATAGAAATTTATTTTTACACCATTCCTAATATACTAAAAAGCACGTTTCGAAGATAAAATTTTACCCGTCAAAAACGCGCTTTTTAAGAAGTTTTAAGTTTTTCAACTCCCTCAATCTTTTTTTACCGGTCCACTGGGGGTAGCATCTTTGGCTTCGAGTACAATGCCCGACATATCTATTACCGCCCTTAACTTAAGTTTATCCTGGGTAATTTCTTCTATCTTAAAGATACGTTCTTTGCCACTGGGCGACACCATAATTACTTGTCTACCCTCTTCGGCAAGTTTCCAGCGACCTTCTTCGCTGATGGTTTCTTTTTTGAGCTGTACATTCATACTCTGGCTACCATCAGCTTTGAACACAATAGATGATTTTTCCATGCGGGCTTTTTGCTGGTCATCCATTGCGTTGGTTTGTTTACCTGGCGCAAGCACTGCTTTTACCTTCCATTCGTTTACAATCATTTTGGCTACTTTTGCCATACCAACAACCTCCACCGACGAATCGACCACTGTTTCTTTTTGGGTGGTATCAGGAGTTTTGGCAGGCAATGTATCTTTTTTGACGCTGTCTTTGGCAACATTTTGCTGCTCGTTTTTTACAGACTTACCTCCACAAGCAAACATGGATAATATGATTGACATGGAGACAAAAAACGTGTAATAACTATTCATCAGTTTATTTTATAATTTAGTATTTATTAGGGAAGCCCCTTGCAAGCAAAGGGAATGTTTAGATATTTTTTGTGGGCTGGTCAAGTTTTCTTTATACGCTAAGGCAGCTGGTGGTAACAATCTCTTTTGCAACTTATGCGTTGTATAACTGTTTTTACAAAAAACTATATTTGCTCTTTCGTTCAAATAACAATAAAATATGGTACAAAAAATATACTACTGTTTATCATTTTTCATTTTCATACACATTACAGCAAATGCGCAAGAATTATATTATGAGGGAGTTTCATCTAAAAAAATGAATTATACTGCCTCTGTCCAAAACAATACTCAATGGTGTTGGGCTGCTTCTATACAGATGGTACTCAAGTATTATGGAGTGTATGTTACACAAGAACAAATCGTTAAACGTTCGTTTGGAGTAAAACGCAATGGTCAATTGCCTAACCTGACTGCCAGCCCAGAACTCATTACTGCTAACCTCAACAAATGGGGGGTGGATAACCGTGGGCAACGCTACAGGGTACAAGCTACCTGGGGACGCAACGCCCCTCATCCCGATATGTTGCTCAAAGAAATGCGGGCAAAATATCCGGTCATTATTGGCTACGAAGGCGAAAACGGAGGGCACGCCGTAGTAATTACGGCAGTGGGTATATTAGATACTCAACAAGGACCTGCTATTGAAGAAATTGTGGTGAGAGATCCTTGGCCGTCGCGACGCAACCGCCAACGTAAAGGTAGAGTAGTGTACCCAGGAGCAGACCTTGCCAACCGAATAGGTGACTACTGGTTTATTAGGGTGCAGAAATATTAACAATAAGCTTAAAAAAACTACTAATGCATCACATAAGTAAATGCAACAAAAATTCTTTTGCAACATATTTGCATTTACATAAATATTGCGTATAATTGCAATGTGTAATATATACTTAAAGAATACTTCATAATTTTTTAAGATTTTAACAAAGAGGCTTCGGGTATTCCAAAGCCTTTTTTTTATTGGTGGCTTCAAATCAATGTCTCATCAATTTTCAGAATATGGCAAAATGACTGATTTTATCTTTTGCCAACGATTCACTGAACCCAACACTCCTCTCCCAATTGTCTTTGAAACCAGTAACACAAAGCATTCGAGACAAAGCTCACCTCAAAAATTTTTCTATCACTACTGTCAAAGGTGACTTTTTCATTTTAAGTTGATAAGATTTTTGGGGCATATTTCAGTAGTGATGGTAGGAGGATTGCCATTTTGACGCATTTATTCTTTACTTTCCTTATTTCACGATTTTTGTGTATCTTGCTATAGTAAGCTAGCTTGAAAAACAACAACTTGGTGGTTGTCATATCGTTAAAGAGCATACAATGACGCTATCTTACAATGTCTATGTGAGTAAGTGACAGCTTTTGTTCGCTAAAAAACCTTTTTGGTGACACAAGGCGAGTTTAACCGTTATATTAACCAAACAAACCTAAGAGAAGAATATGATCACACAAATTTTGCTCGAATTATTTAAAGCCATTGCTGACAAAACTGATATTGCTTTGCAAAAAATGTTGGGAGCTTTTGATGTTGATAAAAAACCCAATATTGATTTGGATGAATTTATGGATGAGCTTGAACTAGACGAAGAACAAAGGGTTAAATTCAGATCGGTTTACCAGGACTATTACGCCAACCCCGACAAAGAGGAATACGAGCCTTATAAATATAAATATGAACCTAAGTCAAACGATCCTTTCGATAAATTTGAAGCATATTCGCGAAAGTATGACGATTGGTTTAGTAAAGCTGAGAAAAAATACGACAAAGCTTACTCTGAATATCAAAAATACCGACAACAAGGGCAAAATTTTTATAATCAGCAAAAAAATGGAGGTAGCGGAGGTAGTGGCGGAGCCCGTGCTTCGGCATTTAGCGGCATAGATGAGTCTAAGTATTACCAAACTCTCGAACTTAAGCCAGGAGCTTCTTTTGAGGAGATCAAGAAGGCTTATAAAAAGGCGATGAAAAAGTATCATCCTGACCGTTTTCAAGACGATAGTAAACGCAAATATGCTGAAGACCTCTCTCGTAAAATTAATGAGGCGTATGCTTATTTTAAGAAAAAACATGGGAAGAGTTAACCCTGTTGATAGTGTTAAAATCGCTATAAGACTAACTTCACTTGCTGAAATTGCGTATATTAACCATTAAACCATAAGAGATAAAACTAAAGATTTCTCAACTTAACTTTAAAAACCTATGTTAGCATCATTGCATCCCATATTTTATATAGCCTTCTTGCTGTCTATTGTATGGTGGTTTTACAGCGTTTATAGTAAAAAAAGCCGCGCTGTACCCAACCTTACCTTCTGGAGTTCATCTATCATGTACGCCGTTAGTATGTATTTCAGCGACTTCTCTCTCTACCAAAAGTTATTAGGAATGCTTGCACCCGAAGCTGGGGCAGCCATTTTAGTATTTCTGATTGCCAACAACCTTAAACACACCCGTGCCTTCTTCCTTACGGCAATGGGGGTAGGCTTAGGAGGCTACCTCATTTACTCGGGCTTAGTACAAGAAGGAGTACTGTATGTAAAAAATAAATTTACAACAAGCACTCCTGCCAACAAAAACAAGCAAAATACTAAGCTAGACAGTAACGCAGAGTTATTGTTTGACATCAAAAGTGATGCTTTATTAGACAAAATAAAAAAAGCGCTAAAAGCCTATAACCTTAAGATTGAGAAAGCTTTTCCGAACCTAAAAAATGGCGAAGGTACTGAACTAGATGATTTTTACGCAGTAGATGTGCCCAATGATCAATTGGCAAACCTTGAAACAATTGTCAATAAATTAAATGCCACAGGTGCAGTAGATGCTATAGAATATAATGAAGTATACAGTCTAAGCCCCCTAGAACTAAAACAAACAAGTACTACCTCAAGCAAAGGAGACTATCTGGTGAATGATCCTGACATAGATAAACTGTGGGGGTTTGATAAGATGCAAGTGGCAGACTTGTACAAATACATGAAAGAAAACAAAATTAAGCCTAAGAAAAAGGTAAAGATTTTTATTCTGGATACTGGAGTCGATGCTGAACACGAAGACCTTAAAGGCAAATACAAGTCGGTAAGTTCTAAGTATGACTATGACAAACAAAGCCACGGTACACACTGTGCAGGGATTGCTGCTTCGGTGTCTAACAACAAAATAGGCATTGCTTCTTTGACCCCTAACAATGACTTTGTAACTGTAACCAGTGTAAAGGTATTGACTGACCAAGGTTGGGGAACTGATAAAATGATTGTAAACGGAATTATAGAAGCTGCCGACAATGGTGCTGATGTAATTTCAATGTCTTTGGGTGGTCCCTCGCGTGACAACAAACAAAGAGCTTACAAGCAGGCAGTGCAATATGCCAATCGTGCAGGTGCCATTGTAGTAGTGGCAGCTGGTAACGAATCGCAGAATGCTACTAAAGTAACACCAGCAAATGTAGAAGGTGTAATTACTGTATCGGCGATTGCTCAAAATATGGATATGGCAAGCTTCTCTAACTGGGTAAGTGACCTTAAAATGGGAATTGCGGCTCCTGGTGTAGATATTTTATCTACTGTACCTGGCAATAAGTACGCCTCTTATAGTGGCACTTCAATGGCTACGCCTTATGTGGCTGGTTTACTAGGTTTGATGAGGTCTATCAACCCTCAAATAAAAACCAAGGAGGCATATCAAATCCTAAGAAACACTGGAATAGATACTAAACAAACTGAAAAAACCGGTAAGTTTATTCAGCCCCTGGCAGTGCTCAAAGCCATACAAAAATAGAAAAACTCTAAACCCTTATATAAATAGATGATAAAAGCCATCCTGAATACTCAGGATGGCTTTTTTAGTGATTGCCCAATAGTATTTTATATATCGTGGGCATTGGGCGGCTTATATTTCCACCATTTTTTATTGGCAAAATAAGCCCGTTCTACATTGGTGGCACAATGAATGCCTCCTCCCCTTTTAAAATACAAGTCGGTATCGTCTACAAAGTATACTTGATGTCCAACGGCTTCCAATTCTGTTTTTAACTGATCTTCGAACAAGTACTGAATGTTATTAGGATCAAGGTCAAGGGTAAGCCCACCTGCCGAAGTTTTGACTGGACCATAAGATTTAGGAACAATGCTAAAAGAAGCTTCAGCCTCAGTGATCACAAGCTGGTTGACCATATTAGGCAATAAAGGCAATGCTCTACGATCGCTCTTTCTTTCTTTAAACAATACAGGTACATCAATGATGTCGTCTTCGGTGAGCCCTAATTCTTTTTTTAACAACTGTCGGTTCCAATCTAAAAAAAACTGAACACGGTGGTTGATTTCCCAGTAGTCGTACAGCCATTTTTTGAGTATGTCACGTGAGTCTTGTTTTTCTTGCTCAAAGGGCAAGTAAAACACTCGGTGAGTATCTGAGAAATACACATAAGAAAGTACGTCAATGGCTTTTTTAGAAGAGGCAATCAACATTTTAAATTTTTTGTCTGAAGACGGGTTGTGTGCAGGAACAAAATTGATAATTTCGTCTACGTGTCCTACCGCCAGCCAATCGCTGAAAACCTCAATGGGACTTTGTACCTTTTGGGCATGCAAAAAACCCTTAAGCTGATGGGCTATTTGTCGGGGCGAGTGTTTGAACCCTTGCTTGGGGCTGGCTCCCATAATAATTCTGCCAAAAGGGTACCCCTCAACAGGAGGGCTTACCTCTAGGTTGCCAAACGAATCGAGGGTGCTTTTTTTATTCCCTGCAATAGATACTTGCCCAAAATCTGCTTTTAGCAAATGTAACTGAGGGTATTTGTTTAACCCTCGGTCACGCGGACCATCACACACTACAGGCATCACTTGTTTTACCCCCTGGCAATATCCTATCACAAACTCATCCTGAATCCAGCGGTCGCCACCAAAGTTACTGGAGTCAGACACCACCAATTTATCGCCCAATATACCTCTTAGCTTTTTTATAAACTGATCGCTATTGGCGGCTTCGTCTGCGGTTTCAGAGTCCACGCGTATAATGTGTACTTTTTTGACTTCCTGGGTATTGGGCATCATCAGCCAGGGAGCTACCCGAACAATGAGGTGATCTTCAGCAATCACTCTTATTGGGGCTTCTTTTACTTTGCTTCCTTTGAGCTTTAACTTAATGGTAATGATGCCATCAAAAAAACTATTGGGCAAATGATTGGCTCGCAAGTAAAAACCTTGTGACTCTAGTGCAATCTTTGCCGAAGTTTTGTACACTTTATTTTGACTTTGAGCAGCTAACAAATTAGGAGGCTTTTCTTTGTCTGACCCCAATATCAATTGATAATCTTTGTTGTGCAAGGCATACAAACCAAAATAATGAGCATCTGAAAAGCTGGTTTCAAGGTACAGCTGTAAGTCAACACCTGGAGGCAAAGTTGCAAAGGGTAACACTACTTGCAATTGTACCAGTTCGGTGGCACCTCCTTGTGGGTTTTCCGAAAAGTCAAAGTCATCCTTATCTTGATCAAGATCAGCCAAAATAATGCCCCCCCATTGCTGGTTGCTTTGAGTCATTTCAGCGTCTTCACCGTTCGTTTTGCCCCAAATCCAGTGATACTTCCCTATAGAATGGTCTTTGGCATAAGGAGAGTCAAAGCATTGATTGTCGAGTTTTAGCTCAAGCCGAAATTGATATACTTGAAAAACTGTTTGGTATATAGTGGGGTCGTTGTGCAGTTGGTACTCAAACAAAATGGTGGCATGCTTTTTATCCGATTTGGGTACTATCCATAGTTCAGGCTCAAGAGAAAACGCTTCTGCCTTAAGTACCTCTTGAGCCTTTAGGGGTGTCCATTCATCTTGCAACTTACATTCTATTTCAAAATATTTGAGAGAAGTCTTCAGGACACATTGTTTAATTTTTTTGGGGGGCGTTACCAGTTTTATTCTTTTTCGCTGTTTTTTTTCAATTAACACTACTTCGGTATATTTTTTCACAAGTGTTTTATTCATTGAAGGTCATCGTTTACACGAAAGATTCTTTTGCCTGATGAATCTTTCTCAGGTGGATTGAAAATAAAAAGCCGAATGAAAGACCAAATGAATTGATGCCTATAGGATGTCCTGTCTGGTTGGGATAGTTGATGTGCGGGGGTACTAAGAAAAGTTTATGAATGTCGCTGCTCACGACAAATCAAGATTGCCGAAAAAGCCTCTATACCTTCTTTATCGCCTTCAGAAAAACGCCAATTGGTTTCTAGTAAAGTTTCATTTGAACGAGCCTCTGTAGCAGTTTTTTCGGGTTGAATCGTCAATGTTCTGCTCTTAACATCACAGCTTTCTACCAAAATCTCATCTTCGCTCACATCAAAATGTTTATGCAACAGGCACAAACCAAAACGATCGAGTTTTTGGTGTTTTTTTAGTACTTCACGCAGCTCCTCAAAACAAGCTATATCGTTGGGTTCTTGCCCCAAGGGTTTTACTTCATCTATATTTTGTAATGAATTAATTAAACTGTTTGACATAATTTTTATATGATTTTAAAGGTTAAAAAATAACTTTGCACTGTTTTTCAGTAATTTACCAAATAAACCCTTATCTTAAGTGAGTTTGCAAGCTTGCAAAACCTGAGATTAAGTAATGGACAAAAAATAATCCCCGAATCAAGTTCGGTTCACAACTCCGAGCTTGTTCTCGGAGGACTGTAAGCTTTCGATTTAGGAAATGACCTTTATTACTAATACTTTGTTACCCCAGCAGTTCCGCCGGGACTGTAAGTTTTTATTGCTCGTAACGCTGCCCCGAATCAAGTTCGGGGTTCAAGCTCTACGAATGCAAAAAATGCCTCGCCTCAGTGGTAAATCTCTATCTCCAAATGGATACCTTATTTTTCAACCATTACTAAATAATTTTAAAAAAATTTCTACCCAAAAAATCATCAGCGATCGCTTTATAAAATACAGCATCATTTGCTTTTTCTCTTGGCTGCTCCTGAGTTGTGTACAGGATGGCTCCCAAGAGCAACCAATGGAACTTATAACGCACCATATCCGGGCAAACCAACTCTACCAATCAAAGCAATACGCCCAAAGTCTGACAGCCTATCAACAAGCCGTAAAAATTTATCAGACACAAAACCAATGGCAAAAAGTATGGCAGTGCAATAATCGTATTGTGCAATGTTATACACAAAACGCTGCTTTTAACCAGGCATTGGCATTGGCAAAAAAAAACCTGGAGTTGTGTCATCAAAAACGCTACAGTTTGCCCGACTTCATCATCTGTAAAGCCGCTACTCAAAAGCTGATTGCTCAAATTTTCAGCAAAACTTTTCACTATAGTAAGGCCACCAAAACGTTTGAGCAAGTATTAAAAGTTTACCTACAACATACCGACAAATATTTTTCTGAAACTGCACAAGTATACAATGCCTTGGGTCACCTATACCTAAAAAAAATGGCGTATGGCACTGCCTTTGAGTACCACCAAAAAGCGTTGGCGTTGCTTCAGCAACACTTGAATACAGCTAATAAAAAGGCCTTGCAACCTATGATTGCCCAAACCTATAATAGTATAGGCATGACTTATGGCGAACAAGGAGATTTTGATACAGCCATTGGTTATTATCAAAAGTCACTAAAGTTGAAAATAAAGGCCTTTGGTGATAATGAACACGCAGATTTGGCTGCTCCTTACAATAACATTGGTATCAACTACTACCTAAAGGGAGAATATGAGACAGCTCAAAAGTATTTGCTCAAGGCAATTGAAATAAGGGAAAGAGTGATGGGAAAGGGATTTCATACTGTAGCAGGGTTTTATAATAACCTGGCACACATATACTTAGACAAAAAAGAGTATCGGTTGAGTCTAAAATACTTTAATGCCGCACTTCATATCAGACAAAAAAACCAAGGGCTCAAAAACCCTTTGGTGGCACAGTCTTATATTTTTTTGGGCAATGTATACACTGCACTTAAGCAACCTAAGCAAGCGCTCAAATACTACCATAAATCTCTTTATATCAATAGCAAACAACGCCAAGTGCCTCTTGATCAACTCAAACTTGCACACTTTACCCATCATCGCTTTTTATTTGAGGCACTAGGCAAGTTGTCTACCCTTATGCATGGGCAAGCCTTGGCTCAAGAAAAGCAGGTAGGGCTTATCAGTACATTGGCTTTTATTAAAAACAATGTGGCACTGCTTGATACTTATATTCGAACACTGTATAACAAAAAAGATAAAATTATTTTTAACAAGCAGCTGACTCTGTTTTGCACACAGGCAATAGATATTTTGTATCAAATGGCAAAACTTGCCCCTGCACGCAGGCAATTATACCAAAACGAAGCTTTTTACTTTGCCGAAAGAAACAAAGCCAGTGTGTTATCGGCATCGCTGGCCGAGGTTGACGCCCGTAGGTTTGCAGACATTCCGCTCGATTTATTAAATCAGGAACAGGCGCTCAGGCAAAAAGTACATTTTTATAATAGTAAGCTTTTAAAAAGTACAGGTAAACAGCAACAAACCTATTTGAATGCCTCTTTTGAAGCCAAGCGTAAGTATGAGCAGTTTGTCCGGCGTCTTGAAAAAAATTACCCGAAATATTACCATTTAAAGTATAAACGAACAGTAGCAAGTGCCAAAGATGTACAACAAGTCATACAACCTCACGAGGCTTTGTTACAATACATTACTGGGCCTACCCGGTCTTATGTATTTGTAATTACCCAACAAAACGCTCGCCTGATAGCAATAGCACCCACAAAAAAGCTTTTACCTATCATTAAAGCATATTACAGAAAGCTACAGGGTGGTTACCCTATCGGGGAATTCTCTCAGGCAAGCTACCAGGCTTATCAAGCATTGATGGCTCCTTTGCAACCTTACCTCAGCCAAAAGACCAGGCTGACAGTTATTCCGGACTGGCGTCTTGCTAAACTACCCTTGGGTGCCCTGATCACTCAATTGCCAAGGCAACCTGATTTATTAGCTTATTCACAATTGCAGTACTTGATTAAAGACTATGAAATAAACTGCCATTATTCAGCGTCTATATGGATCAATCGCCCCAAAGCGTGTGCTGTAAAGTCATTGGATTTTGTTGCTTTTGCCCCTTTTAGCGAAGGAACGGGGCAGGTGCTCACCACACGTTTTATGGGCAATGCTTTGCCTGCCAGCAAAATTGAGGTAAATACAGTACTGAATATGTTTAAGCAAGAGAAAATGTTTGCCCAAGCATATCTTTCGGAAGAAGCCAGCAAAAAATCTTTTCTGGCAAAGAGCTCTAGAGCACGTATAGTCCACATTGCCAGCCACAGTATATATGATCGTACCAATGAAAAGCTTGCCCGCATTTACTTTTCCAAGACCAGGAAAAACGGTAAAGAAGAAGATAATTATTTGTTGATAGGGGACATTTATAACTTAAGTCTTTGTGCCGATTTGGTAGTACTAAGCAGTTGCGAATCGGGCTTAGGCAAGTCATACAAAGGCGAAGGGATGATGTCGCTTACTCGAAGTTTTTTATATGCAGGCGCTCGCAACATTGTGTTTTCGCTGTGGCGAGTCAATGATCGACAGACCAAAAACCTGATGATTAGGTTTTACAAAGCAATTGTTCAACAAAAAATGGAGTTTGCCCAGGCTTTGCAACAGGCCAAACAGGAGATTATAGCCCAACAAAAGCACTTGCACCCAAAAGACTGGAGTGGTTTTGCCATTGTAGGTCATTAACTTCTTAGGTAAAAACCAAAACCTTTATTTATTAAAGTCTATGAGTAACCAAAGGAAGCCAGTTTTTTAGTATTGATGCTGTTGTCAACAACGCAAGGAAAACTAATATAAATCTCGGTACCTACACCTACAATACTCGATATAGCCACTTGTCCGCCTAATTTCTCCACTGCAGTTTTCACTATATACAAGCCCAGCCCATTGCCTGTAGATTGCTCATTTCCTCGATAAAACATTTGAAAAACCTTGGGTAAAACAGATACAGGTATACCCACGCCATTATCTTTAAGTACCAACTCTATATGTGTTGCATTTTTGTCATAAATCAACTCAATCACTAAAGCACGGGCAGGAGACCTATAATGTATTGCGTTGGTCACGATATGTTCAACCACCGTATTTAACAAAAACTTGTCTGTATAAATAACATCCTCTTGCTCAAGGTTTAAGTTCCACTCTACCTCACCTACCTGATAATTTTTTTGAAGTTTTTTCTTGCACTGATCAAATACTTCTGCAAGCGACACTATTTCTGGCTGGGGCACAATCTCCCTAATAGCAAATATTTGCAAAAGTTGAGTAAGTGTGGCATCCATTTTTCTAACATTGCGTGCCAAATGGTCTAAGTAATCAAACTGTTGTAAGGTTGTTTGATCTGCATAAGCTATTTGAACCAAGCCTAACAAAGACGCAATGGGTCCTCTGAGGTCGTGATAACAACGGTAGATAAAAGTCATGAAATCGCTTTCCAGATTTTTATGTTGTTGCCTGTTTCTGGCTTCTTTTACTTCTCGCTGTACTACTGGAATAAGCCTTGCCAGGTTATCTTTCATCAAATAATCGGCAGCTCCTTCTTTCATTGCCAAAATAGCCTCTTCTATTTTGATAGTGCCTGACACAATAATAAAAGGCATATCAGCATTGATCTGTTTGGTTATTTTTAAGGCATCTAAAGCGTTCAGCTGGGGTAATGAGTTGTCACTGATTACAATATCCCAGTTTTTTGTGTACAGTTCCTGTTTTAACTCTTCAACGTTTTCGACACAAGTACCATACTTCCATAAACCATGCTTTTTTAGGTTTCTTTGCAACAAGACGTAATCATCTTCTACGTCTTCTATCACTAGTATATTTAAAGGATTATGTTTCATTTTTGTACGCTTATAAGTTAGTTTATATATCAGGAACTCCTGCTACTGCCGCAGGATATGGTTTGTTTAATGCCAACCAATAAGTACCTAAATATTCAATCAATTTGATAAACTGAGTTAAATCCATCGGCTTTTGAACATAACTATGTGCCCCCAGTTGATAACTTAAAGCAATATCTTTTTCATTGTCGGATGTAGTAAGTACAATGATAGGGCAGTGCACAGGTTTTCCATATTGTTGCAATGCCGCCAAGACATCGATCCCTCCCATGATTGGCAAGTTTAAATCAAGTAAAATAAGTGCTGGCAAAAACTTTAGTTCTCCGTTTTTACCCAGTAAATAATCCAAGCCTTCTCTGCCATTTTTAGCTACTATCAACTTATTGGTAATGTTCTGCTTTTTTAGTGCCCTTTTGGTTAATAATACATCGTCTTCGTTATCTTCAATAAGTAATATTTCTCTTGTTACCATTACCAATCTTTTTTTATGCTTGTGTATCCAATGTAAAATAAAATGTTGCTCCATTGTTAGGGCTGCTTTCTGCCCATATCTTTCCTCTATGCTTCATAATGATTCTCTTTACAGTAGCCAGCCCTACGCCCATTCCTTCAAACTCTTGGGTAGAATGCAATCTCTGAAAAGCCCCAAACAACTTATTTGCATGGCTCATGTCAAACCCTACACCTTGGTCTGCTACATAATAAACCTTGTTTGCTATTTCGCCAAACTCTATCACTGGGTGATGTGTTTTCGAGCTATACTTCATGGCGTTGTCGAGTAAGTTTTCCAAGACAATTTTAAGCAAACCTAAGTCAGCCTTTGTCTTTACATTAGGAGCTATCTTATAACAATAGCTTTGTTGAGGAAAAGCTTCTTGAAGATCCAGCGCAATATTTTTTACCAATTCTGACAAATTCACTTCTTCCCGAATAACCCCTCGTCTACCTATTCGGGATAAGTACAACAGGCTGTCAATCAACTCACTCATACGTTTGCTTGCCTTCGTAATACGGTGAAGAAAATCCTTGCCTATATCATCTAGTGTCTCATCATAATCTTCTTCCAAAGCCTGGGCAAAACCTAAAATACTTCGCAAAGGTGTACGCAAATCGTGCGACACCGAATAATTAAAAGATTCCAGCTCTTCATTTACCGAAAGTAACTCTTGGGTACGCTGCACAACTTTTTCGTCTAAAAACTTATTGAGCTCTATCAACTCTTGTTCCTTATGTTTTCTTTGGGTAATATCCTGTATCTGTGCAATAAAAAATGAAGTTGAACCATCATTTACCAGAGATGACACCAAGTGAGTCCAAATAATGCTGCCATCTTTATGGTAATAGCGCTTATCAAACTCACATTTACTCCGTATTCCATTTTTAACTTCCTGAAACTGGGTAAGTCCTTCAGAGAGGTCATTTACATGGGTAATAGTAGCAAAATCAAGGCTTAATAACTCTTTTCTCGAATACCCCAACATTCGACATAGACTGTGATTTACTTTGATGAACCTACCTTGCAAGTCTACCAATGCCATCCCAATAGCCGCTTCATTAAAAGCAGCCTTAAACTTTGCTTCACTTTGTTGAAGTTGAATTTCTATTTGTTTTCTGAATGTAATGTCCTCGGTAAACATGATAATGCCTCCCACTTGACCGTTTTCTGTATACCAAGGGTGTATTTCATAACGTAACCACTGGGTTTGGCCATTATTCCTTAAAAAAGGATCTTCTTCCATTTTTATCACTTCACCATTCAAGCAACGCTGATGAATTGCCAACCATTCGGGCATTTGCAAAATTTCGGGGAATATGTCATAGTGCTTTTTTCCAATGATAGTGGTATTTACAAGTTGATAGTCTTTGTACCAGCGATGGCTCGCCTGAAGGTAACATAGATCTTGGTCAAACATAGCAATTGCTACAGGCGTATGCTTAATAAAGATCTCTAGTTGGGTTTTGACATTGTGTTTTTCTTGTTCAAGCGCCAGTTGCTTAGTAATGTCTATGCAGGTTCCAATCATATTGACTGGGTTGTCTTCTGTATCATATATAGCAGTACCCTTGGCCATTATATTTTTTATATTTCCCTGCTGGTCTACTGCTCTATAACTTATATCATATTTAGTTTTATTTTCTAAAGCTACTTGAAGCGCATCTGCTACCCTGTCTTGGTCGTCAGTGTGCAAACGGTCAGTAAAATCACTCAAGCTATTTTGAAAAACATCTTCTGGCCAGTCAAATATTTGGTGCATGTGCTGATTCCATTGCAAATTACTTTCACCTAGATTCCATTCCCAAATACCCACCTCACCCGCCTCAATAGCAAGTTCAAACTTGTCTTGAATATGCCTTAGCGCTTCTTCGGTGGTTCGTTGTTTGTCAATATCCTGAAAAAGCCCTTGCAAAGCTATAACCTTCCCGTTTTCTATAACAGGTATTCCAATAGCCCTTACCCATTTCACTACATTTTTGGCAGTAATTAATTGAAGCTCAAGGTCATAAGACTCTTTTTCATGAATGGCTAACTCTACTGCTTTTTCAATAATTGGGCGTGATTTAGGATGGTAAAAATTGAGACCTTCTTCGAGCAAGATAGGAGTACCCAGGGGTACCTGATGAATACGGTATACCTCTTCTGACCAGAACACTTCCAACGGATTGAGGTTTACTTCCCATACACCAATTTTGGCCATCGTCTGAAGCTTCTCAAACAAATGCCCCAAATGACGTTGGGTCGATAGGTCACTAATATTGAAAGATAAAGACTCCATAAGTTTGTGAATATAAATCGGCTTAAAATTAAGTTTGGGGCTGCAAAAATATGCAGAATGTACTGCCAACTTCAGGGGCTGTTTCCATTTCTATTCTCCCCCCTCTTAGCTCCAGAAACTCTTTGACAAGGTACAACCCCAACCCATGACCTTCCTGGTTTGTATCCAGTTGGGTGCATTTGTCAAGCATAGAAGGGCTGTCGCTATTCAAATGCATTCCTTGTCCATTGTCTTGTACCTTTAGGCAGACATATTTTCCTTCAAAATTACTGGAAACATTGATTTGTGGGTAACGATTTGGGTGGCGGTATTTGATGGCATTATGTATCAGATTATATAATATACTCTGAAGTTCGAGGGGTTGATAAAATATAGAAGGAGCTTTTGTAAAATCAGCTTGTATGCTCACATTGTAATAGGAGATAATACCCTTTAACAGCACCAAAATATCTGCCATGACCTTTTCTAGTTCAACCGCAATAGTTAGACTATTGCCTTCATTGCTTTTGTTAACGGTAAGGTTATACCTAACCAATACTTCCATTTGGCTAATGGATCTTTTGAGGTGCTGCACCACTTCATCTGTATCGTCAAGGTTGCACATCGAGAGTAATACTTGTTGATTGCGTAAAGGACCTTTTAAGTCATGCGCCAATTGGTAATGCTGATTTTGCAAAAAATTATTTTGATCCTTTAGCTTGGCATTTTCTTCCCTAAGCTCTGTATTGAGTAGTTTTACTTTTTCGTACGCCGATACAATGTTTAAAGAGTCACTTGTTGAAATAGATATCATAACTTTTACTGATTAAAACTTGAAAAACATTTTAATATCAAATTATTTAAAGTAGCATCAGTTTTTCATCAAAAAAGGCAAATATTAGCCATTTGATGATAATCAAGTACTTGAAAGGCATGAATAGGTTTCGATTGAAGTTTTAGAAGTACAAAACGTTTCTGTATATGAGACAGTAGATCGAGCAAGATAGTGATACTTAACCATTGGTGTTTAGCCCAAAAGAATGTACCCCTCTTGGGTATTCTAATAAAATGAATGGTAATTGAATAAACTGATCTTGATAAAATTCTCCACTCTCTTCTAGTTCATCATCATCATAGTACCAGATGACTTGCTTCAGTAATCCTTTGTTGGCATGAAGTCGTTCTAATATTTGAAGTATTTCAAGAAATGCAAAACGAGTGCGGGTGTTAAAGTAAGTCATGCGAAAAATGAATGTAACATCATCTTGTACTTCTTCAACATATTGTTGTAGCCAATCCAATACTTTCCTATAAAACTCTTCGTGGTGTTCATGGTATGATTCACCAGATATTTCGAGGGTATGATTTGTTGCATTAAAAGATACAAATGGAGTATCTTTTTGGGGATAGATAATTAGGTTTTGCATAATTTAAGTAGAATGTATAAGTTGTTAGCACTATTTGCTAATAGTATATACTTACTTACGGCTAAGTAAAGATACTTGGCCTGGTTGTTCGGTAGATGTTAATATTTTATCGGTAAATATGTAATATAATCACGAAATATGTAAATTATATTTGGCATTTATGTGTAAGACTTCTCCGTTCTTAAGTATAAATACCTACTTTATATCACAAAAGTTTATTTTTACAGCACTTTATTTTCCCATAATTTATTTATTAAAATAAATAAAAATCATTACATGTGTTATAATTATTCTTTTCAATAAAAAAACACTGACCTAAATACTATAAAGCTTGCTTACAAAAAATGAACATTGTACGCCAAAGCAGCCCCTTTCAGCCTTAGCATCTTCGCCCGCTAAATCCTTATCCTGATGTGAATACACCTTATGAAGCGAAAAAGTGGCTTTATAAAAATACCCTGTCACATAATACTACAAACCATTGCAGGTGTCTCCTTGAACCTCCATTATTTTTTTAGCCATCTATTGGTTTTTACCAATGAAAATTTGTACTTTATAAAACAACGACTATTCTAAATATCCCAATAACACCAACGGTTTAAAGACCAAGTTACACGTGCAATATTAACCAAATCAACTTGACATTATGAACGATTTAGACCAACAAAACCTAGAACTATGGCAAACATATACAGGCAATTCAGAAAGACAGTTTTGGCAACACTATGAGCTGCTCAAACAACAGGCAAGTATTGCCCGACAACACGCCTTTATACAACAAGCCAGGGTGATCAAACGTAGCCGTTCTTTTGCCTCTACCCTGGTGATTGCTCCCCATCTGAAGCCCCAACTTGACCAAATAATTAAACATAAAAAACCTAGCTCCACCCCTTTGGTGTTGGGCATAAGTGGCATGTTGCTCACCTTGCCTTTTATGTTAGATAAGTCTGCTATACTTTTATTGGTGTGTTTGTCCTCTGTCGTTTTTATGGGTTCATTGGGGATACTGATATATGGCGCAAAAAGCTACCAAAAACACACAAAACTGCAAAAGTTGATGCACGCTGTACTAGAGGTAGATGAAGAGTATATTTCGGGGGTATATGACCAGGGAGCAATAGAAGCGGTCAGATTTTCTGAGATCACTACTATAGGTACCGAAGACTTTGGGCTCGTGCTCAAAACTAAAGGTAAAAACAAGCAAGAACGTAGTGCATTGATTGTCCCTTTTGCCATTGAACAGTTTGACAAACTCAAAGAACACTTATTTAAACAAGTAAGACGAAACAATCAATTTGTACCTGAACACCAAACTCTTAACGTGCTCAGGGCATAATACAGCCTGCTAAAACAACTGCTCAATAGCCTGGGTAACCTCAGCGTTTACCTGGGCTTGCTCTTTAGGAGTGAGCTGAAAATACCTGTTACTGTATTGTTCCCAAAATGCCTCCCATACATCTGCCTCCATATCTGTCTTTACCTGCTCTTTTTGTGCAGCATCTGCCAGGTTCACTATTCCTATTTTAGAATATACATTTTGTAGGCGGTTTTTATTTACCAATTGGTGTACAGCCTGCATTAGCTCCACTAATACAGTACTTTCTCCCGCTTTTCCTGCCCATTTTTTGGCTTGTTGGTAACGAATATCTTCGCCAAACTTTTCTATTTTCTTTTTAATCACTGGGCGCATCCAGCCCTTGGCAGTATCCATCAACAACGAGGTAACAGGTTTTATTACCACACCTTCGGCAAGGTTGGGTGTAGGCAAAGCAGGCAAACCCAATAGCCCTGCAATGGTACTCTCAAACTCTATAGCATAATTTTGAACTTCGCTAAAAGTGCCCACCAATAACGCAGGCACATAAGACAACCCCACTGTATCACAGGTTTGTCTCATTGTATCAAAATCTACAAAATAAGAGGAAGTATCAGTAATGCGCACCAGGTCGAACACCCAAAAACGTACTTCAGGGCAATAATATACGCCTGTTTGAATGGCTTGTACACCTGCTACAGCCATAACATCTGGATGAGGATACTCCCCACCAAACAACTCCCCATATACGGCTACCGCTACAGTATCGGCGTGTTGCTTCTTGAGTTCTACAAAAACTTGTGCCACCTGTGCCGTCAAGTGGTTACGGAGAGAGTGATAACCAAAAAAATTCTCTTCTTCATCGAGCACTGCTTTGCGTTTGGCAAATTGAGTTTCTTCGCCATTGCTCAATACACAAAAGTTGGCGCCATGTATTTTTTCAGTCACTACCCAATCTGTTTTTTTAAACAAACGATAGTCAGCTTCGCTCAACTGAAATGCATCAAAACTTTCGGGGATTTTTGGATAACTCTGAAATAGGTGTTTCATAAGTAGTTGCAAGCTATTAGTTTCAAGCGACATCAAGTCACTAATAATCAACACCTTGCGTAAATTTGTTGTGTAAAACTAATTTTGTCTTAAGTAGCAGCAAGTCCTTAGATACCGATGAATATCGGTGCAATTAGCTATAAGCTACAAGCAAAGATAACTCTCTC
>NZ_CANLRP010000122.1 GCF_947493425.1 uncultured Microscilla sp.
GCAATAAAAATAACGAAGTATCAAGGCGAAAAATCACCCCTCAGAGTGTAAATTTATTTTTGAACAATTCCTAAGGACATAAAAAAAAGTTAGAAGCAGAAAGTGCCTGCTTTCTTACTTCTAACTTTTATTTTTTAGGTGATGCTTCTGATGTTATTCTGCTTTCTTGTTGGGCAAAATACTTTTCAGGTTCTTAATTTTTTCCTGAGATGTTTTCAGCCCTTTTTGTGACGACATCACAAGTTTAGGAATTGCCATCAATATGGCTAATACAACAAATACTATTGCTATCAAGTTGGTAATCATAGAGGTTTTAATTTGGTCTTTTTTGTTAATTTTTGTCTCTTAATTATTATACGAATTATCTAAAATAAAAAACAGCGAGTTTGTCTTCAAAACTTACACAAGTGTCTTTAATTCCTAGGTTTTAGTATATTATCTATGTATTAAACACAATTGTTTTGGTAAATCCTCTTTCTTTACTACAATACTCTTCTCCTCTCTAGGTAAAAAGTGGTAGTTTTTACCAAAAAGCCACTAATTACGTAAAAATAAGCCCTTATCGAACTTTTTGTGGTGTTCATCGAATCTGGATTGATTTATGTAATATTCAGCCTAAATTTACAATATATTTTATGAAGCTAACGCTTGCTTTTATTACTACAACATTAGGCAAAGATGAAAAGTTTAATTATTCCAGAAGGCAATTATACCCCTTATATCTGCTTTGATACAGACACCAATGTATTTGAGGTGGCAGGTGAATCATACAGTGAATACACCCTTGAGTTTTTTGAACCAATCCTGAGTTGGTTATCAGACTATTTAGCACAAAATAGTCAATCACTGACCTTTAACTTTAGGATGAACTATTTTAATACCAGCACTTCCCGAAGGTTTTTTGAGATTTTAAAAATGTTGGAAGATTTTTACCACCAACAAAACAGTGAGCTAGTCGTTCACTGGTATGCCAAGTCAAACGACTTAGATATGATTGAAGCAGGCGAAGATTACAAGGATGACTTTGTAACACTTCCGTTTCATATTTCAGTACAAAAAATAGATTAATCATTGCTCATTATCCAATGCTGTTTCCCTCATAACTTATAGCTACTATGATGGAAGCAGCATTCACTCATAGGTAGTCGTTTTACCCACAGGCAAACCTTCTTTGTGTTTTGGGTTTAACCTTTGCTCTGCAAACTTTAGGTAAGAAACAAGGGCTTCAGAGCATCCCAGCCATCAATCCCCCAAGCCATTTTCCCACCTTTTATCATCAGTCAAAATAATCCATTACAGGCAAAAAACAGGTTAACAATCAATCAAGTCAAACTTTTTAGTGTTTAAAACTTGCTTTTGCCCCCAAAAAAGTCGTTCCTTTGCACCAGTTTTGGTAACACTCCTCTTTTTCAGAGGCGTGTTTTAATAGGGAATCTCGTGTGATTCGAGAGCTGTCCCCGCAACTGTAAGCCTCTATACAAATTCATCACCCCTGCCACTGTTGTTAACTCCAACGGGAAGGCGTTGAATTTTGGGCAAGCCAGGAGACCTGCCAAAAAAAGCCTGCAATCAATATTTAGAAAGGCGCACTTACATCATTCGTTTCGGGCGAAAACAGTGATTGTTCAATAAAATTCATTTTACTCTTTATTTTCATGTACAGACAGGTGTCAAAGTTCAAGTGGGTGTGGTGTTGCCTGTTGACCTTAGTTGCGTTTCGGGTTCAAGCCCAAAGTGATACAATTATTGGGGGCGATGTGCTCAAAGAAGTACGCATTTATGGCATTCCCATAGAAAAATACGCTACTGGTAGCAAAGTACATCACTTAGACAGTGCTTTGTTGGCTACAGTCAACCACACTACTCTGGCAAACATATTACAGCAACAGTCGCCAGTATATATCAAATCTTATGGTAACGAAATGCTCTCTACAGCTTCGTTTAGAGGCACAGGCGCCGGGCACGCGGCGGTGTTGTGGAATGGGCTCAATATTAACACGCTTAGCAACGGACAAACTGATTTTAGTCTGGTGCCCATGTTTGTCATCGACCAGGTGAGTATTCAGCCAGGGTCGGCAAGCGCCATGTATGGCAGCGATGCTATAGGGGGCAGCATTCACTTGCAAAACGACCCTACCTGGCGTAAAGGTTGGCAAGCCGAAGTTCAACAAAACATGGGTAGCTTTGGGCAGTACTTTAGTGCAGCCAAAGCCAGCGTTGGCACAGGTAAGTTTGAATCGGTAAGTCAGGTATACCGCTACTCTGCCAACAATGATTTTAGGGTACGTATATCACCCACCGAAAACAGTACTCAGCAAAACGCCAGTGTATACAACTATGGTTTTCAGCAAGCCCTGAGTTATCGCATTGCCTCTAATCAGTATGTGTCGGTGCAGGGCTGGTATAGTTTCTCAGATAAACAAACCCAGGCGACCCGTGGAGATAATTTTAGCAATGATTTGATCAGGCAAACCAACACTCGTATAGTGGCCGATTATGTGCTCAATGACAAAGTGGGCTTTTTGAATGTAAAGTTGGGCTATATAGACGACTACTTGTTGTACAACGAAAACTCTACCACTGCCACCAGGCGTGGAATAGCCACTATCAAATATGAAAAACAACTCAATACAAAGTTGAGTCTCCAGGTGGGCTCCCAGTGGACCCACATCAAAACCAATGTAGATGCTTATGGGCGAGACATTGCCGAAGACCGCACAGCTATTTATGGTTCATTGCGTTGGCAAGTATTACCACGCTGGCAATTGAGCGCCAATGTACGGCAGGCACATGTGACTAGCTTTGTGGCTCCTTTTGCCCCTTCGTTGGGGTCAGAGTTTGCTTTGTATAAAGCCAACAATAAAAGCTTGGTTTTCAAACTTTTGGCTTCAAGAAACTATCGCGTGCCTACGCTCAACGACCGTTTTTGGCAGGGGGCAGGTGGGGTAGGCAATCCAACGCTCAGGCCCGAAACCGGGTGGAGTGGCGAAACCGGATTGGCCTATAGCCAGCAGAGCAAGCACTTTAGCTGGCAGGCAGAACTTACCTATTACCAAATGCAGGTAACCGATTGGATACTTTGGAAACCAGTAGGCAATGTATGGTCGCCCGAAAATGTGTCGCAAGTAGATGGTACAGGGGTAGAGGGGAGCTTAAGGCTTAAGTGGAAACAAACCAATGGCTATGTAATGTTGGGAGGAAACTATGCCTATACTCAATCTATCATTGCTAAAGCTGATAATGCAGACTTTATTGGCAAACAACTATTGTACACACCGTTGCATAGCTCCAATATTTATGCGCATTGGCAATATCAGGGTTGGTTTGCTCAAGTCGACATCAACCACACTGGGTTACGCTACTTAGAAAACAGCAACAGTTCTTTTATTGAGGGTTTTACTTTGTTTAATGCAAGTTTGGGCAAAAACTTTCGCCTGGGCAAGCATTGGTGGAGCGTATCGGCAAGGGTAAATAATATGTTCAATGAAGACTACGAGAGCGTAAACAACCGGGCAATGCCAGGGCGCAATTATCAGTTGAGCTTGCGCTATAAGATAGGGAATTAGGTATTGGGCAATGCCAGTAAAAAAGCTAAAAATCATTACCAAGAAACTAAAACTATGAAGTCCAGACGACTTCTATAATTAATTAAATAATAAATAAAAAGGTTAGTATGAAAAAGTCAAATTTTGTTTTCTATATTTTGCTGGCTGTCAGCCTAGTTTTTACAGCTTGTAAAAAACAGGAAACTCCGGTTCCTTTGGGTAAGTATGAGGGAGGAGTATTGGTTGTAAACGAAGGAAGTTTTGGCGATGCAGACGGTTCTGTCAGTTTTTTGTCGGCAGACGACAAAATTACCAATAACATTTTCAAGGCTGAAAATGAACAAATTGTGGGTGGTATTATTCAAGCTTTACGTGTGCATGAGAGTTATGCGGTAATAGTAACAAATAGTGCTGACAAGGTGATTGTAGCCAATGCCAAAGATTTTAAAATGCAACATAGCATTACCGATGCTGCTATGGTAAACCCCATTGATTTTGCGGGAGTAGGCAACAAAGGATATGTATCGCAGTGGGGTAAGACAGACTTTGTGACTTATCCGGAGGCTGCTTTGAAAGTAATTGATTTGACAGCGGGTACCATTACCAAAACCATTGCTTTAGAAGCCAAGCCTCAAGGAGTACTCGCTTATAATGGCAAAGTATACGTGGCGTTGGAAGGAAGCGATAAAATTGCTGTGGTAAACACCTCTACTGATGCGGTAGAAACTACCATTGCCGTGGCTAAAGGTCCTTCGCGTATGGTGCTTGATGCTAACAATAAGATTTGGGCAATGTGTACCAGTGGTAATATAGTGAGAATAAACCCCACAGACAATTCGGTAGAAGCTACTATTTCGGGAATTAAAGTAGCTGGGTTTAACGAAAAAGTGGCTACCAATCCTGCCAAAGATAAAATTTATTATTTGGCGCCAGCCCCCTGGCCTGCTACCGATGTAGAAGTATTTGTGTTAGATATCACAGCAACTGCTGCGCCTGGTACTTCTTTGATCAAAGGTAACAACTTTTATGGGATTGGGGTAGCAGCCAATGGCAATATTTATATTGGTAATTCGGCGGCTTTTCAAGGAGTTGGGAAAGTAGAACGCTATAAACCAGATGGCACTAAAATAGACGAAATGGAAGCAGGGCGTGGAACCAGCAACTTTGTGTTTTAATAACCATCAATACTATATTCAAAAACCCGGCAGGATACTTTAAAAGTCCTGTCGGGTTTTATTTTTTTCACTATTCCTTATTTTTATTTAAGCCTTCACGGATCTTTTTGACCAATAAAAAGCCAGCATCAGGCTAGAGCACATGTCCCAAATAGCCCACCAACCCACAATGAGTGCCATGCCACCTACGCCACCAAAAAAAGCCATCGTCAATACCACACTTGTGCTCCCGTTTTGAATACCCGTTTCTATAGTAATGGTACGCAAGTCGCGCCCTGGTACCCTAAATACCCTGGCGGTGAGTCCACCTACTAACAAAGCCACTAAGTTGTGCGCTAGTACCAAGCCCAAAAAATGGAACAAATATTTTACAAAAATACCCAGGTTGTCGACAAAAGCACCTACAATAAAAATAACAAAAATGATGAGCGAAATAATGCGGAAAGTTTTGGTGATTTTTTCGGCAAACTGAGGGAAACGGTAGCGGGTAAGCATTCCCAAAAAGGTAGGGATAATGGTGAGCTCTAAGATAACAATGACCATTTCTATAAAATCAATGGTGAGGGGCTTGCCCGAAGCACTTTGAATATCTAGCATATTTGCCCAAAAAGCAAAGTTAAACGGGGTAGTAAACGACGACAGCAGGGTAGTAATGGTAGTAAGGCTGACCGATAGTTCGGCGTTGCCACCTGATAAGTGGGCAATAAAGTTAGACAAAGGTCCTCCAGGGCAGGCAGCCACCAGAATCATTCCCAGGGCAAGGCTGGGGTGGGGGTTGAGTAAGGTAATGAGCCCAAACGTAGCCGCAGGCAACAGTACTACTTGCGACAACAAACCAATGACCACCGAGCGGGGATTGGTCAAAATTTCTTTAAAATCTTTTATATGTAGGTTGAGGGCTACCCCATACATTACAATGCCCAGACATATCTTGAGTAAGATTACATTGTCATCACTAAATTTTAATACTGCCTGATTAAGATCGATTGCCAAAAAGTGCATTGATGGTATTTGTAATTAAACTTACATTTTTGATTGTACAGCAAATATATGATATTCTGTTTGATTTGTGTACGAATTTGAAAAATTACAAACCAAAGTATTATTTGATGATTCTATTGTTTGAGCGTTTTATAATGAACAAAACAGGATAAACAAATAGCATTGTACCAAATAATGAGTGTTTATTGCCTGAAGTTCACCCCTTGTGGCTATTTATTAAAACACATAAAAACCTCCTACCTATTTTGAACCCACCCAAAAAGTATTGATTATTGTAAGCTTATTTATAAACTACCTGCAAAACAGTAAGATAGAATTAATAGCAAGGCATACCGCCCTTTAAAAAGAACAATCAAAAATTATGGTATGATTTTTACCTATTAACCTAAAACATACCAGACATAGAAAAGGAGACAGATTATGGCTTTTAAAATAGACATCCGTAATCAACAAAAGACACCACGCGAAAAAGTTGTGTTGATCGGAACAGGAAAAGGAACCATTCATATAGAACCTCAAAGTAGCCTGCACGCATTGGATGCTGGAAAAGATTGGGTATTGAAAGATGCTCGTTTAAATATTTCGGTGGCTCCCAAGCAAGTAGTATACTTAAATATTACCTCAGTAGTAGCCCCCCAAGGCTATAAATTTGGTGTCAAGCTTAAGTTTGAAGGTAACCCCTACGAAAAAGTGCTGGGCTACAACCAAGAAGGTAGCTTGCTTACCCTTACGGTGCTGCACAATGGCAGCATAGACGCCGAAATAGAGGAGCAACAAGTGTGGGCGTTTGCCCCTCCACCCCATGCGTCTACTTTTGCCCTTTCGGTCAATAACCAAATGGCGAACCACCCTGTACTGTATGAAGCAGTCTCGGCAGTATTGCCCGGCAACCCTATGCATAGCTTGCATTTTACCCAAGGCGATTTGTATACGATGCATGGTGAGGTAAAAGCCTGGGTTTTGTCAGAAGCTTGCCTGACAATTTCTATCAATGAAAAGTTTAAAATTCCTCTTAAAATCATTGCATTACCCAGCCAGCAAAAAGGATATTTGTCGGCTGTAAGGCTAGAGTATGGGCAAAACAGCCAAACTTTGAATTACAACGACGAAGCCAGCCTTATTTGTATCACCATATTGCCCGATGGCTCGGTAGAAGCCACCATACAAAACCAAAAAGTAAAATTACACTGTCCTCCTCATCCGTCTACCTTTTCGTTGAACGTATACAACCAACAAGAAAACCGTCCTGACATAGGGTATATTCCTTATCGGGCACAAGGTGGTATGAGTAGCACCAATATTATGTCAGGCAATTGTTTTTTCAATCAATTTCCTGAAGCAGTGCTGTGGTCACTTAATCGTGCCGAACTGTCTATATCAGTAGCTGCCCGCCAATTAATTTACCTCAATATAGAGGCAGTTTCGGGCGAAGAAACTGGGACTAATCATAAGTCAGGTATCAGGTTTGAGTATGGCAATCAAGTAAAATACCTCGCCTACAATACCCCTGATAGCATGCTTACTTTGTGGGTGAGCACTACCGGAGAAATAGAAGCCACTATTGGCACACAAAGTGTTCGCCTTGACTGCCCGCCTCACCCGTCTAACTTTGTATTGCACTTAAGCAACGAATTAAACAATGAGCAGGCCATTACTTCTCACAGTAAAACGGTTGCAGGAAAGTCGTTTGAAAACACGATTTTTTCCAAAGATTTTATCACCCCTCCCAAAGTAACAGAAAATAACCCAACTACTGAAGAAGTGGTAACGAACAGCGATGAAGGAAGCCTTGCGGTGGCTGAAGAAGTAACCGTTATGGCAGAAGAACCTAAGGCTACGCTCATTACCAGTACTTTAGAAATACCTCTAAATGGCTACACAGCCCATTTTCATATCACCAGTGTATCGGGGCTTGCTGCTGGAGGCGATACTACCTCTGGAGTACGACTTGAGTATGGGGGCTGGTCAGAGTATTTGGGCTATAACACCGAAGGGAGTCTGCTCAATATTACGGTAGAAGCCGATGGAACAGTATGGGCAGAGGTAGAGGGCAAAGGGGTGGAGTTTCCGCCGGCGAGCCAAAACCCTGAGATACTTAAAGTACCCGAAGACTTCCGTACAATACAGGCTGCTATAGATGCTGCACACGAAGACAGCGTAATATTACTTGCTCCGGGCACTTACCAGGAAAATATTGATTTTACCGACAAAAATGTACTGGTTGCATCGTTGGCTTACCTCACCGGACAAACCAAGTATATCGCACAAACCGTAATAAAACCAACTGATTCTATTGTGTTTGCCCAAAACGACCAGCGTCAAACGGGTTTTTATGGGCTTACGCTGCAACAAACCAACGACGACCTGGTAATTACTTACCGAGACTCTATTCCAAGTTTTCAGAATTGCGTATTTGTGCTCGAAGACATAGGCAGGGCGGCATTGGTTGCACGTAATAATTCGTTGCCTTTGTTTCGCAATTGTACCATTGTAGGAGGCAACTATGCTTTTGTGATCTCGTCAGGGGCAAATGTAATGATAGACAATTCTATTATTCAGTCAGAATATTTGGTGCGTACCCACAATGTAGAAGAAATGCACCGGGTAATGCCTATGTATTCTACCTTGTTTTTAGAGAACGATCGCAGCAACAAGCAATTTCTCAATTACAATTCGGTGGGTTTCAAAACCAATAGTTCGAGCAAACCTATATTTATCAATCCACAAGCCAACAATTACCGCTTGCGTGATACCTCATCGGCAAAAAGAACCGGACGAAACAAGTCGGAGGCAGGCGCCTACAATCTCTTGCCTACCATGAAGTTTCAGGAGATATTCAGCAACGTATACAATGCCCTCAAAAATCCGCTATTTGTGTACGACAATGATCAATTGTGGATACAGTGGCAACCTTCTGATTTTGTGGATAGTTATGATATCAGTATCAAAGACCTTGATTTTCAGATAGGGCAATTGGTACAGGGAGAACACCTTTCGGCAACAAGCCCATCACACTTTGTCCAGGAAAGCATCAGCGGTCAACACGAGTTTGTGCTAAATAAATCACTAGAGGCAGGCAAAACCTATGAAATAACCATTGCCCCAAAAATGAGTGAAGAAATAGTGCCACTTGCCCACACTTTTCACTTACAGCTGGAGGCAGCCCCTCAGCTTTACCCCAACTTGCTGTACTTTGCTCAAAACAACCTAATCAAGGTTTACTGGGAGCAACCAACTGTACCCGCCGGAAACCTGATTTTACTGCTTAGAAAAAACGACCAATTGCTTGCGCTTGAAAGGGATTTGGTAGGCAGTGATTTTAGCTGGACACACGACATTAGCACCGATGAATTGTACGAAGCCTTGTTTTTGAGCCAACAAATTACTGTAGGTAATGAGGCTTATGAAGAGGGAGAAGTAGTGCAAGTGACCATTAGCCCTGTGTGTAAAACATCGGTTATGCCCCTCGATATTACCCCGCCTGAGTTGAGCCTGCATTATGAAGAAGGCAGCATAGAAGCCCAGTGGAACAGTGTAGGGGAGGCGTTTGCTTATGATTTTAAATGTTGGGAAGACCAGCGACAAGATCACCCATCTTATACCAAACGAACCCAGGAAACGAGTCTTAGTATTAGTGCCAATCCAGTACCCACACCCTCGCAAAATGGCGTACACGAGGCGAGCACCAGCGACAAGGTCTGGATGTTTGCCGAAAAGCACGAAAAAATTGAGCGGGGTAAAGAATATATTGCCCAAGTACGGGTGGTAGACAAAGACCGGGGCTATGTGGGCGCCTGGAGCCAACCACAACGTGTATTTGCCTTGTTGCCTGACGACCTTCCCCCTCCTGAAGTACAAATAAAGTATACTGAAGGGCATTTAGAAATGCGATGGCAAGCTGTAAGGTATGCACAAGGGTATGACATAGATATTGTAGATGCCGAAACCGATGAGGTGGTGTATCAGAAAACAAAGTTTATGCAAACCTTTTTGTTTGTACACGATGGCATTGATAAAGGTAAAAACTACCGTGTAAAAATAAGAGCGGTGGCCATGCGTACCGTAGGCAACTGGAGCGAACCTGCCGAGGTATTTACCCTGGAAGCCAATGACCTGGCTACGCCTGAGGTGATTTTGCAATACAGCGAGGAAGGCATGAATGCCAAATGGCAAGTAGTAGAGTTTGCCCAAAGCTATGAGGTAATATTATTGACAGAAGGCGAATCAGAAGCCATCACTGACCCTGGCTTTACAGTGATGACAGAAAATACCCACTGCCAATGGAACGAAAAAATTGAAAAATACCAGACATACCAGGTAAAGGTGCGTGCGATGGCAGGCAGTGCTCAGGGCAGGTGGAGCAAGACAAGTGAAATAATAGCCATTGATACTGAAGACCTGACACCACCCAGTAATATAGTGCTTGACTATGCCGAAGAAGCTATTCAAGTGAGTTGGGAAGCAATGGCTTATGCCCAAAAGTATGAGCTTATTGTCAAAGACCAAGCTTCGGGTAATGTGGTAGGTGACACTCTCACTGTAGATGCCACTACAGCAAGCAAGGCATCAGGCATTGATAAGGGGAAAATGTATGAAGTACAGGTGCGCTCAATGGTAGGTGATAAAGCCGGAGAGTGGAGTGACCCTTATGAAGTTTTTACATTGGTTGCCAACGATCTGGAAACGCCCCAGATAAACCTGACTAACCCAGATGGAAGCATTGAGGTAAACTGGGAAGTAGTAGACTTTGCTCAAAATTATGAAGTACTGATAAAAGATGGCACTACTGGCGAAAAATTGGAAGAAAACCGTGAGATAAGCGAACCCACTTGTACATTTACCGAAAACATAGAAAAAGACAAAATATATGAAGTGCAGGTACGCGCGCTTGCCAAAGGCATGCAAGGCGAATGGAGCGCAGCACGTACGATTAAAGTAAAACACCTGGAAGACAAGCTCGAAATTATCAAACAGCGGTTGAGCGAGCAAAAAGATAACAAAGGCTTTTATGTATTGAATGATTACACTTTGGGCGAAACCGCTTTGTATGACTCACTGAAGGCATCGTTAGGGGTAGACGAAATAGAACTACACACCCCTAAAGATTTACAAGAACAAAGTCAACAAATATTACTATCGGGCACTACCCCTTCACTGTTTGGTATGCCATCGCTCAATATTCAATTAATTTTGATGAACCAAGGTGGCGAGGTACAAACTACCATGCATTTTCAAATGCCCCGCAATTGGACCTTTGCTGATAGTTTTGCCAGCCTTAAGCATACCTATTTCAAAGAGTTACAGCTACAGGATGCACAGTTTACTTATTCATCAATTGGTTACTTAGAGGCATCGTGGCAGGTACCTATTACACCAGGGCTGAATTTTTATGCCAAAACTACTTTGAACGAATCGCTGGAAGTAATACAACACCTCAATGGCAAGCACAACAATGCTTTGCCCTTGTCGGGTAAAGTAGCTATCAAAAATGGTTTGCCTGTGATTCAACTTCAGTTTACGGAAAGTAAGTTTGAGCTCAACTATGGCGAAGATACCTTGCCAATAAAAGCTTTATTACAAACGGTATTGGCAGACCAGGAAGCCGCCGAAACTACTGAGGTAAGGGCGGAAGTTTTCTTGTATGCCGAGGCTGATTTTCTTGCGAACGCGCGTTTGTCGGCACGCCTGACTGACCCCAAAGTGGATAGTTTGGAGTTGATATACGAGGTAAGTACTCCTGTTGGTCAAACAGCCGAAGAAACTGATGCTAATGACCTTCATACCACCGAAGAAGGGCAGGAGGATGAAGAGAAAACTGAAGAAAAACTATCGTCGGAAGAACTCAGAACAAGAAAAGATGTAGAGGGTGAAACAAGGGAAGATGGGCGCAAGGCTGAAGATGAGGTAGCAGACAATAACCTGGAAGACCGCGAAAGTGTGACCGAACCTAACCTGGACAATGACGAGGAACTCATGCAGGCTATAGAGTCGATGATTGGTATTCCAAAGCAAAAAAATACAGAGGCTTTACAAGCCAATTTGCAAGAAAGTGTGATGGCTTTGTTGAAAGGTTGGGTAGGGCATGATAATGAATGGACAAGCTTATTGCCCGAAAAATATCACCAGGAAATACTGGAAGAAATGCCGGTGAGACAAGTGGGCATGCAGGTGATGTTACAAAGTTGTAGTATTGTGGCTATGCGCATACAACTTGAATTGAGCAACTGGGCAGCTTTGGCACCTTATTACTCTATCAACAGTCCTCGTTGGGTGGTATCAGCTCAGTATCCTTTTGACAAAGCCAACCTTAAGGTACAGGCTCAGTTAGAAGGGTTTGTGAGTTTGTCTGGTATTTATGTACCTTTTGTAGCCCAAGCGCCTGGTTTTGAACTGGTAGCCGATTGTATAATTGACCACAACCTGGAGGCATCTGACCTCATATTAGACTATGGCGAAACGTCTGATGTGCCACTGCCTGGTAGTTTACCCAATTTTAGTATTACCCGCTTGGAGTTGCGCATAGAACCTCTCAGTGGAGAGTTTTATGTAACAGGGCACTCTGAAACCCCCTGGGAAATAGAAGTAACCCACGATAAAGGCTTGAAACTACAAAATGTAGGGCTTACTATTCGTCGGGTATTGCTGGAGGATGACCTCAAAGTAAAGATGCATTTTTTCGGGTTTATTAAATCAGACGATACACAAATTCGATTGATTGCCGAAAGAACCGAGGGCAATTGGGTATTTAATGCAGACCGTAATTTTGAGCATCAATTGCCAGTGTTACCCAAACTAATTGGCTACCTTGACGATCACTGGAAAAACGAAATACCTCAAAGTCTTGCTCAATTAAGCAATGAGTTGTTGTTGAAACACTTGGAAATAAACCTGGGGCTGGACAAGGCCTTTAACTTGTTGGTAGAGTCTAAACCAGGCTGGACTACCGATGAGTTTTTACCCACAGTGGTTTCGTTTGGCTTACAAAACTTTGAGTTAAGTATTAGCAAGCAAAGTGGCGAAGAGATCAGTGGTCATTTGTCTGGCGAGTTTGACTTGGGTAAAAAGATTTTCTTTCCTTTGATTTTTGCCCTTCCATTTGACGAGAAAAACTATTTGTTTTCGCTGGTACATTTCAACGAAGAGCTCTCTACTCCTCAGTTTAGCGACTTACTGGCGTTAGCAAATCCTGATTGGGAACACCGTCTGCCTGATGCATTGCAACACCTAGAGACTGAGAGTGACCTGGAGATTCAAAACTTTCAGTTGTTGTATCTGGAAGACAACGCTGATATTCCTGAAAAAACTTTCATTATGGAGGTAAGCACCAGTCAAAACTGGGAAGGCTGGCAACTCATTAAAGATACAAATATTTGGATAGACCACGCCGGACTGCGTATTTTCAGAAGTACCAACGATCTGCAAAGCGAGTTTGACTTTAGATTGTTTGGTAATTTACCCATAGGCACCGGAGCTGTATCACTTAGTATGCCAGCGCCTTTTGAAACTGACATTCACAGTGTTCGCCTGGACTCAATACTGGAGCAACCCTCGCTAAAGGAAATGGTAGCATTGGCAGCCCCCACGCTGGTAAATGCCTTACCCAAAGAAATTGCTTCGCTGGAGCACAATGTAACGCTCAAAGATATTACCTACAGTCAGGCAAGTGGTACCCCTTGTTTCAGAATGATTATTACCAATACAGAAGATTGGGAAGGTTGGCAGCTTACCAATGAACCTGTGCCTTTGCATTTGTCTGCTTTTGAATTACACATCGTGGCAACGCTAGAAGGGGCAGAAGCAAAAATTATGGCACCAGTAGAAATATTTGGTGAACAAACCACTTTAGAACTACCTCTGAGTGCTGCTGAACCTATGCACACGGCCATTTTATGGCAACCCCAAGCAGCCCAGTTGGGCGATGTGTTGCGTAAATTATTTGACAAGGCTGACATCAATGAAAGCCTGCAACAACAAACACTGAGAAATTTTAGTGTAGCTTATAGTTTTGCCGAAAAGGCACTGCTCATAGATGGAAACTGTGGCGATATTCGTCTTGAGGGACTGGGGTTATTTGAAGAGGTACAGTTAAAAGCCCGCCTGGAAGCAGACGAGTTACCTTCGTTGGGTTTACAGGGTAAATGGCATGGACATATTTATGAAACCTTTTACCCATTTAAGTTTTTGTTGCCTCAGGCGGGGCAAGATAGCGAACTGGATTTGCCTTATGTAAGCATTGTAGAAGATGATGATTTTCCGGCAATGCATCGCCTGGATGGGGCAAACGCAGCCCATAGTCTAAGCAAAATGGGCGCACCAGTAACTACTATTGCCTGGGTGTTGGTACATCCACCTTATTTGCATACCGTTGCCGAAACTGCGCAAATACTGAAAGAACAAACCCGTTTTGATGACATCAATGCCATACGACAAGGTATTGTAGCGATTGATGCTACTTATGAAGAAGTAAAGGAGTTGATTGCATTGCTTGGGTCGCTAAAATCTAAGGAGGGTGAGGCATATTTTACCAGTGAAGAAATTATGGAAGCATTGCTTGAGGGGAGTGCCGATATGAGTACCACGCAGCTTGCCAAAATGCTAAAGTCGTACAAGGATGACCCAATAGAGGTAGCCACTATGCTTAAAACTTCGCTGAGCAAAACCTTGATTGGAAAAGACCCCAAAATGGTTGCCGCAGGAATGGTAGAAGCTATGAATGGTGCCGGGTATGAATTGCCCGCCATCACTGCAGCCTTGACAATGCATTTTACTGATATACCCACCAACGAGCAAATAGATTTTTATGTACACGCGCTCAAGGACACTTGCGACGTAGAAGAACTATCTAAGTCTGTATATCAGTTGTCGCAGCGTAAGCTTACTTGCGATACTTTGGCGGTGGCTATGCAAAAAGCCGATTACGAAATGGTAGACATTGCCCAAGGGGTGAAGCATGCTTTTGCCAGCTCGGTACTTGCCGAACATTTGCCTTCTAAGGTGGTAAAGGCTTTGAAAACGCTCAAAAAAGATTTTTTGACAATTAGCACTGTTTTGCCTCGCACCTTTGACGACTTCAAGGCTGAAAACCTTGCTACAGCACTTAAAATGAATTATTTCAATGCCCAGGATGCCGCGCTTGCTATGAGGTATTTGTGGACTACCATAGAAACCAACGAGATGATAGACGCACTCAAGGGAGCTCGTTATTCGTTGTCATCAGTGTTGTTGTCATTGCTGGACCTCAAAGAAGTAGCCGGGCAATTGCAAGAGTCGCAAAGTAGCCAGCGCGATATTGTAGACGCCTTGCGTGCTATTGGCGTAAGTGCCAACAAAGCAAGCGTGACTTTGCTGGAGTTTTTCCCTGAAATTACTTCGGCAACCAGCCTTACCAACGCGTTGCAACAAGGTGGCTACACTGCCGAACAAGCCGAAGCAGCGGCAGTATTGATGGAAAAGTTAGATAAATTGGAACCAGAAGACTGAAACATGTTTTAAAACCCTTGAGGCACTATTAATAAAGCGGAGTATTTTTAACCAATGCTCCGCTTTTTTCTTGGGTTCGGTTCCTGCATTTGTAAGGCGACTTATTTGCCTACTTGGGGTTGATTTGTGATCTCTACGAGTGTCAACAAGTATAGATTAATATTCAAAATAATATTTTATTCGTCAACCCAATCACTTTTATCTAAACGGGCATTAAATAACACATCTATTTCTGTACCGTCCACATCAAGCCAGTAATGGTTGTCAAACTCCCAGTGGTCGTTACGGTTAGGGGTGGTACCATCAAATAACGGTTTGGTATTGTTTACCCTAAATGCGTTGTTTTTGCTTTTTATATTGATATTTCCGAATCCAAATATATCAACCATAATGGTGCGAATAGATTCTGATAATGTACGACAATCTCCCCCATTATTTTGCCCCGAAAGAAAATTCAAAGCACTATGATGTGTGCCATTGTAGGCAAAGTAGCTTCCTTGAGCAATGTTATTTAAAAGTTGAGTGACTACCGCTGTAGCACTTTGTGAAATGTCTATGCCTCTTACCATATTTTTAATTCTGGGGTTAGACTGTTGATGTCTTTGGACATCAGGAGGGATAAAACCTCTTCTCATCCCACCTCTTGGTACATTTCGCATAGTATCTTGTATGGCGTTTTGGGTATAACTATCTACCAAACGGGTAGTTTCTCTGCCGCCAATTGCCGACTCTCTGATCCAACCGCTATTACCCTGACTATCGGTAACCCACACGTGGTTTTTGGAGCCGAAAATGAAACCAGTGGTAAACTTTAATTCACGTGCATTGTGTGCCACGTGAATGACCTCTCCTTGGTTAAGTGCTCTAGTCACCTCCTTTTTGTCGTCATCGCGTAGGTTGGCGTCTTCTTTAGTAATATAAGTACCTGCCGCATACAGTTGTACCGGAGGCGGTTGACTGTTGCTTGCGTTAGTACCATTACTTTGTGTAGTAGAGCGTGTATCACTGCCTACATCTGTATTGCCCGATTTCATTTGCAAAGCTTGAGCCCCTATGTCATCGGCTTGTTTTTCCAGATGAGGGTCATTATTGATGCTTGTTCCATTATTGGCTTGCATTGTCGGTTTTACAACGCCTTGCTTTTGTTGGGCTACATGGGTAAGCTCATGCCCCAGGTGCTTTTCTTTGCCAGGAGCCAAGTGCACTTGGTTGCCCTGAGCAGTGGCTTCGGCATGCAGTTGTGCAGGTTTGCTTGAGTTATAGTGTACTTTGGCATCCGACACATCTGTTCCCATGAGTTGCCCCACGTTCTTTTTTATTTGTGTCTCTTTGTTATTTTTACTACCCTCTAAGTTGCTTTGTACGGTCTGTTGTTTGGCTTGTATAGGTGGTTTTTGTCCTTCTTTACTAGTGTAAGCAGTATTTGAGCTTTTACGTTGCACTGGGCGCTGCTTTGCTTGTATAGCGGGGTTATTTGCCGTGTGTTTGGTTTTGGCTACTTGTTGCCCAGCCTCTTGTAGTAGTTGGGGTGTTTTTTTTTGAATGTGACTCATGCGCATACTTGGTTTGTGTTGCATATTTGATAAACAACTTTTTAATGGTTTAGAATCAATCTTGTAATTTGCCTGCCAACCACTTGATAGCTGAAAATAAAGGCTTATGTAGAATGATGTCAATTAAGCATTTTATTTTAAGGAAATGAGTAATTTAAAAGAAAATTTCTTGTGCCAAACGGTAAGTATTGGTGTGTGCATTGACAATATCAGCTATTTTGGGCGAATAGCCTCCTCCCATGCTTACCGCTACGGGCAATTGGTGTTGTTTACACAAATCAAACACTATTTGGTCACGCTGACGACAACCGTCAATGCTCATCCCCAACCTGCCTAGTTTATCAGTGGCAAGCACGTCTACTCCTGACTGAAAGAATACAAAGTCGGGTTTGACTTCGGTTATCAAGCCAGGCAACGTTTTACACAAAGTAGTCAAATAAGTCATATCATTGGCACCGTCAGGCAGGGCAATGTCCAGGTCAGATATTTCTTTGCGTAGAGGGTAGTTTTTTTCGCCGTGCATACTAAATGTAAATACCCGATCGTCGTATTGGAAAATTTCGGCGGTGCCATTGCCTTGGTGCACATCCAGGTCTATTACCAATACCTTGGTTGCCAGTTGTTTGTCGAGCAGGTAGTGTGCTGCAATGGCAATGTCGTTCAACAAACAAAAGCCTTCCCCCCGGTCAGTAAAGGCATGGTGAGTGCCTCCCGCAATATTTAAAGATACCCCCAACTCTAAGGCATACAAGGCACAGTCGATAGTACCCTGAGCAATGACTATTTCGCGGTGTACCAAACCAGCCGACAATGGAAAACCCGTGCGTCGGGCTTCTTTATGACTTAGCTCCAGGTTTTTGAGGCGTTGCCAATAAACTGGGTCATGGGCTTTTAAAATCCACTTCTCGGCCACTGGTTGGGGGGCAAAAAAACTGTCAGACTCTGCTATGCCCTCGTAGAGCAGCTGTTCAGGCAAGAGATTATACTTTTCCATAGGGAAACGATGCCCCGGAGGTAAGTGGTGGGCGTATATATCAGACCAGGCTATTTTGAGCATTTGTATAATTTTGTTGTTGTACCAATAGTTTACAAATAACCTATTAAAAAGCCACATGTTTATTTAGTATGATTGCTTAAGGTCTTGTAACACTTTTTACTCAGCTATTACATCAGGCAAATTTTAAAGCCCGGTTTTGGCACCATACCTTAAGCTGGGCGAAGGTAGTAAATTTGTGCTTTTTCAATTGAATGTTCAGGGCTGATTTTTTTGGCAAAAGTTGCTTGGTTTTAACTTTGTGCGCCTGATCAGCTCTCAACAATCAAGACTCAATTAAATAAAACAATCAGCCAAAGCTAAATATCAACGTCCTCTCTACTTTCTGCAAGAAATTTGATTAGAAAAATGTGTAGTTTCCTTTTAACTTATTATCTTAACAAACAGAAGCTTAAGCCCTGACTAGTGGTATTACTTTGCTGTTTATATGTATGTTGGGAATGCTGTTGTTACAACCTCATTTTTAATCACACATTAGAACAAGCGCATAACCCTACCACTTACACCCAATCTTGCACCTGAATAGCAGGCTTTAATATCTTGATTGAATTACGAACAGAAGCAGCACAATCACGATTTGTAAAAAATAATCGCACTAAAGTATGGAGCCAACCCAGACGAAATCTACTAGAATGAAGTTGATCTATGAAGGCAATAAATCTTTGATTTACTTGCGCGAACAAGGAGATTTGTCGCCTGTGGTAATCAAAACTCTTAAAGAAGAATTTCTAACCCCACCTCAAGTCACCCGGTTGTACAATGAATACGAAATACTAAAATCTCTTAACATCAAGGGGGTGCTCAGGGCACACGACAAAGACGCCCTGGCTGGCAAGCCTTCGTTTGCGATGAATTACTTTAATGGGAGTAAAATTACCAGTATAGCGCCGTTGACCATTGAAACCTTGATCGATTTTCTGGACATAGCCATTGGAGTAAGCCACACGTTGGGTAAAATACACGAGCAATATGTTATTCATAAAGATATAACCCCTGCCAATATATTGGTAAACCCTGTTACCAAAGAAACCTGCATCATTGATTTTGGTATTTCGTCAAGGATCAACTACAACCAACAGTATATAGGCAACCCCGACCAGTTAGAAGGTACCCTGGCGTATGTGTCGCCAGAGCAAACCGGACGAATGAACCGGGTAGTAGATTATCGTACAGACTTGTATTCGTTGGGGGTTACTTTTTACGAAACATTGACTGGACGGCTGCCTTTTGAAGCCAAAAACTCGCTGGAGTTGGTACACTGTCACATTGCCCAAATCGCTGAACCCCCTCATTTGCTCAACCCTGAGATTCCTGCGGTATTGTCTGAAATAGTAATGAAACTGATGCAGAAAAATGCCGAAAATCGCTATCAATCGGCGTATATACTGGAAACCGACCTGCAAAAGTGCCGGACACAGTGGGTAACTACTGGAAAGGTGGAAGCGTTTGATATAGCACCACAAAATTTTTCGCGCTTGTTTCAAATCCCCGAAAAGCTCTATGGCAGGGCACACGAAGAACAACTTTTGATAGAGGCTGTAGAACGCATTGGCAGTGGAGCTACTGAACTGATGTTAGTTACAGGGTATTCGGGCGTGGGTAAGTCGGCGTTGATTAATCAGGTACACAAGCTATTGATTGAAAACCAAGGCTACTTTATCAATGGAAAATACGATCAATTTCAGCGTAATATCCCTTATTACGCCATTCATCAGGCACTTAAAAGCTTTATTAGGCAATTGCTCACCGAAAGTGCTCAAGAGCTTGATCAATGGAGAAAAAATATACTCGCCGCCATTGGTACCAACGGACAAGTGCTCATAGATGTGTTGCCATCGCTCGAACTTATTATTGGGCAACAGCCTCCGTTGTCTGCTTTGGGGGCTGCCGAAAGCCAACACCGTTTCCAAATGGTTTTTCAACAGTTTTTGCGTGTGATCAGCCGCCAAGAACACCCTTTGGTGATGTTTATTGACGATTTGCATTGGGCAGACCTGGCATCGTTGAATTTACTGAAAGTGTTGATGGAGGATGTAGAAAATCAATATTTGCTGGTAATAGGTGCCTACCGCGACAATGAGGTATACGAACAACACCCACTGTTTATGGCGCTGGAAGATATTGCCCAAACCGATGCTGTAGTAAGCCGTATTACATTGCAGAACTTGTCTAAAAAAGACGTACGTCAATTGATTTCCGACACACTGCACAGTACCCCAGAGGCTACCGAGTCGCTAACCGAACTGGTATATAGCAAAACTTTGGGTAATGCGTTTTTTGTGCGCCAGTTTTTAACCTCGCTTTATGAAGAAAAACTGTTGTGGTTCAATGCTGAAGACGCAGAAGAGGTATGGGGATGGGACATTGCCCAAATAGAAGCCAAAAACATTACTGACAATGTAGTAGACCTGATGGCAGGTAAAATACAGCGGCTTTTGCCCGAAACCCGTCATATTTTGAGACTTGCTGCCTCTATAGGTGATCGCTTTTCTTTGCATACGCTTTCGTTGATTTATAAAAAATTACCTACCCAAACTTTACAGGATTTATGGAGCGCCATTGCCGAAGGATTAATTTTACCGCTCGATAACCACTACAATTTATTGCTCAATGGAGAGCTTGACAGTGAGGATGCGCAAAAAATTAATTGCCAGTTTCGCTTTTTGCACGATAGGGTACAGCAGGCGGCCTATTCATTGATAGAAGACGAAGAAAAAAAGCGTATTCACTACGAAATTGGGCAGCTGCTGCTAAAAAACCTGGCAGAAGAGGCCTTGGAAGAGCACATATTTGATGTGGTGGGGCACCTCAATCTGAGCACGGATGTGCTGCCCGATGGCAATGAAAAAATAGCCTTGGCAAAGCTCAACTTGTTTGCTGCCCAAAAAGCTAAAGAAGCCACGGCTTATCAAACAGCTGTCGACTATTTGGCTGTAGCCTTGGAACTCTTACCTCAAAATGCCTGGCAGAACGTGTACCGCCTTACTTGCGACATACACCTGGAAAAAGCAGAATGCGAATACCTCAATACTAACTTTGATGCAACCTTTGCCTTGCATACTCATATTGTGGAGAACACCAACGAACCTCTTGACTTAGCAAAAATATATGAAACGATGATTTTGTTGTATACCAACCTGGGCAACATGACCGAGGCGGTTATGTACTGTAGACAAGTGGTAGGTATATTGGATGAGCCCATTCCCGACAGCCCCGCCAAGCTACTGGTAAAGGTACAGCAAAAACTCAGGTTTATTCAGGAGTTTCTTCAGGACAAAAACATAGAGGATCTGGGAAGTTTACCCGCAATGGAAGACCAGGAAAAACTGGCTTTGATGAATATATTGGTAAAAAGTGTACTCCCGGCTTACCAAACCGACCAAAGACTGGTGGCATTGGTGATTACTACTATGGTAGAAACCTCGTTTAGATACGGAAACACTCCGTTTTCGGCGTATGGTTATGCCATGTTTGCCATTTTGCAAGGAGCAATGTTACACGATTATCCTGCCTCGTTTCGTTTTGGACAAACGGCTATGGAGTTGGCAAACCAACCCAATGCAGTGACGATGAAAGGTGCTGTACACTTTGTTTTTGGTAATTTTGTGTCGCATTGGGGGCAACCTCTAGAGCATAGCCTTGAGGTGTTCAAAGAAGGTTTTCGGAGGAGCCTGGAAGGAGGCGACCACATACATACAGGGTATTCTGCGTCGCGCTACCTGATGTATAGTTTGTTGCATGGGCACCCACTAGACCAAGTGCACAACGAAGCCAACAATTATACTGATTTTTTACGCAAAAAGGCCGATTATACCTGTCGTGAAATGAGTATTGCCATTCGGCAAATGGTGCGTTGCATGCAAGGCAAAACCCCCGAAACCGCCAGCTTTGACAGTAAAGGTTTTGAAGAAGCCGCTTTTATAAAAGCTTTTGAAGCCAACTTGTTCTCTTTGTCGCATTTTTACTTGTTAAAAATAATGACTTACTATCTGTTGGGCAAGCCTCAAAAAGCCCAGGAGTTGTTGCCGATTGCCGACGAAGTAATGCCAGGCAGTACAGGGTCTTATGTAGAGCCCGTATACAACTTTTACCATAGCATGACCACCCTTGCCATGCTTGCCCAAACTGACCAAAGCCAAAAAGAGATAGTCCTTGCCAGGGTAAAAATAAATCAACAACAAATGAAGGTGTGGGCGGATAACTGTCCGGAAAACTACCAACATTTATACTTATTGGTGGCCGCTGAACAAATTCGGGTTACTAGCAACGGCTTCGATGCACTGGACTTTTACCTTGAAGCCATTGAGCGAGCCAAAGAACAGAAGTTTACCCACCTTGAGGCATTGGCAAACGAGTTGCTGGCGGTTTTTTGGTACGATAAAAACAAGCTCAGGTATGCCAAAAGTCACCTCAAGCAAGCGTATAGAGGGTATAAGAAGTGGGGAGGACGCGCTAAACTGGCTTGGTTGCGTGCCCGATATGGAGACGAGGTGTTACCAAAAGAAGCGCTCCGAAGCCGGGGCAACTTGAGGGGCAAAGCCGCTACATCAAACCATGACACCCGCCAGGCTACCAAAGATACAGCGTCGGCTTTAGACCTTGCCTCTATCATGAAGGCATCGCAAACCCTTGCCGAAGAAGTACGCATTAATCACTTGATAAGCAAGATGTTGCAAATTGTGATTGAAAATGCCGGAGCACAAAAAGGAGTATTGGTTAATGTAGAAAATGACCAGCTAAAGGTGGTGGGTGAAGGAGATTCGAAAGAGATAAAAATGCTTGAAACCCCCGAACCGTTAGAAGAAAGCCTGAAAGTGCCCCAAAGCATTATCAATTATATTTCGCGTACTCAAAAATACCTGGTGCTTGACGATGCCTCTCAAATTGAAGAGTTTTCGCGCGATGAATACATACAACAGCACCACCCCAAATCGGTTTTATGCTTTTCGGTATCAAGAAAAGAAACCTTGATATGTGTGTTTTACCTTGAAAACAACCTCACCAATCAGGCATTTAGCGATGACCGGATTCGTTTGCTGAAAATGCTCTCTACCCAAATGGCCATCTCTATGGAAAATGCTTTGTTGTATGACAACCTGGAGCAAAAAGTAGTAGAGCGTACCAATGACCTCAACAATGCATTGACCGACGTAAAGGTAACCAATATGAAGATCATGGACAGTATTCGTTATGCCAAGCATATTCAAACGGCTATTTTGCCTTCTGGCAAAGATTTGGGGGAGTGTTTTCAAGACCACTTTGTGCTTTTTGTTCCCAAAGATGTGGTTTCGGGCGATTTTTACTGGTTGAGCAAGGTAGATGGCTATACTTTTATCGTCGTGCTTGACTGTACCGGGCACGGAGTGCCAGGGGCTTTTATGAGTATGGTAGGCAACACTTTATTGAATGAAATTATCAATGAAAAACGAATATTTGAGCCCAGCGATATAATGAATGCCTTACACCTGGGGGTAGAAAAAGCCTTGCGACAACGCGAAACAGACAATTCTGACGGAATGGACTTGTGTTTGTGTCGTCTGGAGCCACAAGACACCAGCACTGTACTTACTTTTTCGGGAGCCAAGCGCCCGTTGTTCTATGTAACCAATGGCCAGTTTGGTGAAATAAAGGGCGATCGAAAGTCGATAGCTGGCTGGCGTGGGGGCGATGTCAAACATTTTACCCAGCATCAACTGGTGTTGAAGGAAAATGACTTGCTCTATTTGAGCACCGATGGTTACGCAGATACGCCCAACCCCCGACGCCGTAGTTTTGGCAAGCGTAGGCTGATCCAGTTGCTGGAGAGTATTCACCCCGAAACCATGGAAAACCAACAACGGCTACTGGAGCAAAACCTGGAAACCCACCAAGATGGTGTAGAACAACGCGATGACATTACCATTATGGGACTTAAAATGTAGGTTTGTCTGACTTTGAATGATTGCAGCCCAGCGTACAGCGGTATTTTAAGTGCTCACCCACCAACAAAAGAGCTTACCATCCCTCCCGATTATTTGAATTAAAAAACAAAATTGGCTAAAATTGATCTATGGAAATTAGTCTACAAGGAAAAAATATATTAGTGACTGGAGCCAGTCGGGGTATAGGTGCTGCCATCGCCCAGCAATTGGGTAAATCCGGGGCAAGAGTTGCCGTACATTATGGACGCAATGCCGAAAAAGCTCAAGAAGTAGCCAATGCTGCTGGTAATGGAGCACAGGTTTTTAGGGCAGATCTAAACAATGATGCAGCTTGTCAACAGCTGTTTGCCGATGTGATAGCCGCCTTTGGTAGGGTAGATGTATTGGTAAACAATGCGGGCATTGCCATTCAGTCATCGCTGGATGCCACCCATGAACAATGGGTACAAGACTGGAACCAAACTATGCAGGTAAACCTAACAGCCACCGCTATTTTGTCGCGGCTTGCCATCATACACTTTCAGCAAGGCAGTGGTGGGCGCCTCATTCACATTGCTTCGCGGGCAGCTTTTAGGGGCGATACTGCCGACTACATGGGTTATGCCGCATCTAAAGCCGGCATGGTTGCCCTGAGCCGTTCTATAGCCAGGGCGTATGGCAAACAGGGTATTACCTCTTTTGTGATTGCACCAGGTTTTACTGCCACCGAAATGGCACAAGACTTTATAGATGAATATGGAATGGAGTACGCCATGCAAGGAGTGGCACTTGACCGCCTGACCAAGCCTACCGATCTGGCACCTACTATAGTGTTACTTGCCAGTGGTTTATCTGACCACGCAACTGGGTGTACTATAGATATGAATGCAGGTAGTTATGTGCATTAGCCTCAAAAACAATTGTCTTATAGGGATGGTTTACCAAATAAAAAGCTGGCAAACAGATTAAAATTATGCGACTTAAAATCAGTACTTTGGTAAAACAGCCTTATAAACAAGTATTTGCTGGGTTTGACCAGGACTTGTTTGTAAAACTTGCGCCCCCTTTTCCTCCCGTAAAACTATTAAGGTTTGACGGATGTAAGGTAGATGATAGGGTGGCTTTGCGTCTAAATTTTATTTTTTTCAAACAAACCTGGGAGAGCCTTATTACTGACTACCAAGACAACGAGGAGGAAGTATCGTTTGTAGATGAAGGAGTAAAATTACCGTTTTTTCTAAAATACTGGAAACACCACCACCGCATAGTAAGGCATGGGCAACAAACGCACATTGTGGATGATATTACTTTTAAGACTCCTTTTTTCTTATTCGATTATTTGATGTATCCGGCGCTTTACCTACAGTTTTTATATCGTAAGCCAGTTTACCGCAAGGTGTTTAGTGCTTAATGGGAGGCAGTTGGTGATTATTTTGAGAGAAGGAATAAAAAAAACTTTATTTGATTTTTGTTAAATCATTGATAAAGAATGACTTAATGAATGTTTTTTGTGTGTAAAACTCTTTTTTAGAGAATAATTGTAAAAATAAGTTGCCCTAAACTATCATAAGAACTTTTAATCACTTACCTTTATACTTTATTACAAAATTATTATAATGAATACAGGAACAGTAAAATTTTTCAATGAATCTAAAGGATTTGGATTCATTACCGATAATGAGTCAAATAAAGAATATTTCACTCACGTTTCAGGTCTTTTAGACGACATCCGTGAAGGTGATGAAGTAGAGTTTGACCTACAGGAAGGTAGAAAAGGATTAAATGCAGTAGACGTTAAACGTATCCGATAAGCATTGACATTTTCGTTGCAGTAATGCAACGTCTAAATAAAAATCCAAACCCTTGTTCTCTAAAAAAGAGTAAGGGTTTTTTTGTGCCCTAAAGTGTAACCCAATTAGCATTGTAGAACGCTATAATACCTTTATCGACTCTTTGCAAAAGAACGTGTAGTTGCTTTAAAGAAGGCTCTTATTAAACATCCTGCGGATACATTTTAAGAGTGTACAAAGTTTTAAAAATCTCTGATATACAGGTATTTATGTAATAAATTAAAGTGATAAGTGTAGGGGCAATCCCTTGCTGTAATGCAATGGAAGTTCTCGATTTACCGGAATGGTTGCCCTAGTACCTTAAACATTAAGTAAATGCGCTATTATTTGGGATGAGTTTTGTTTTCTGACGAACTTCAAAAATCGCGC
>NZ_CANLRP010000123.1 GCF_947493425.1 uncultured Microscilla sp.
ATATAGGGCTATTTTATCTATAGTTCAACCAACTCAAAAAAAACGCCTCCTGTGTTGGTCTTAAGGCTTCAGTCCGACCAACACAATGCACATTCTTCACTATCGGTACGCGGGCTCTTGGTCTTTAGGTTGCTTGTGGAGACACAAGCAACGGCGGTGGAGTTCAAACTTAAGGGTGGTTTTTTATCAGGTAGGCTGTTCAAAATTAAAAAAAGTGCCCCTTTATTCAATATAGGGCTATTTTATCTATAGTTCAACCAACTCAAAAAAAACGCCTCCTGTGTTGGTCTTAAGGCTTCAGTCCGATCAACACGATGCACATTCTTCGCTATCGGTACGCGGGCTCTTGGTCTTTAGGTTGCTTGTGGAGACACAAGCAACGGTGGTGGAGTTCAAACTTAAGGGTGGTTTTTAGGTGAGCTTAGTTTGATATTTTAGTGCCAAGTTTAGAGTAAAAACGTGGGGAAGAAATTACTCCCTCTTGGTTGCTGGTGAAGACACCAGCAACCAAGAGGGATTCATCATTGGGCAACTTACCCGACAAGTGCGACTAAATACTTTGAGGGATGCCCAATGGTTAAACAAATGTATTTTTTAAGATTTTTAAAATTATGGGAAAAGGAAAACCAACTGGAACACAACTCGCAAGACGCGAAAGAAGAGGAGAACAAGATCCACATGCTCAATTCTCTAGGATTGAAACAAAAGCTGAAAAACGGGAAAAGAAACAAAAGATAGACGCTGATGCCAGAGAGAATTTACAAAGGCTACAACAGGAGAGGGTCGCCTCTCAAGAAACGAAAGGACGGGATGAAACAAGAAGAGAAGAATTGTTGGACAGGCGGGGGTTGGGGCGGCTTGAATCTCGTAAAAAACGAGAAATAGAAGAGTTGGAATCTTCTTCTGGTGGACAGGAAAAGTTAGAAGTCAAAGACAGGGAGCGAATAAGAAAAGAAGAGAAAAGGGAGCGAGACGAGCTTGATGAGCTAAGAAAAAAAAATGAATTAGCAGCTCTACAGAGAGAAGAAAATGGAATGTTTGATCAAGTAAATGCACTTGTGATTGAAATTTTGACAGGTGATGGTGATGAAGTATCCAAACAAAAAGCTATCGACCAAGCATATAATGAGGTATTTAAGGAGTTTCATAAACGTGAGTTTGATAGAGCTTGGCGTAGACAACAATGGGATGAAGTAAGTAAGGCTCAATTTAAGAATGGAGTGGATAAAGAACAAGATATTCAAGAGTTCATAGACTACCTAAATAATCCAAAAAGCAACTTTTCTCTTGATGGGCGTTCGAAGCAAGGTAGGAAGTTTAAAACAAATAGTTGGGACATAATGCAGGAGTTGATAAACGCCCGAGTGATACAAAATCAGACTGGAATCCAATTCTTTCCTGGCGGCAAAGGTCATCCTTTGTTGAGCGAAAGCACCCCTGATTACTTTCTCATTAACCCTTTTACATCAGAGTACATAGGCATTGGGGATGTGGTATCCTCGAAAAATGGTGAGACTCAAGATATTCTGAATAAAGTTGCAGAAAAAGTCAGAAAATATACAAACGATGCGCCCAACAATCCACCTAAAATTTCTGTAGTTGTTAATTTACCTATTAGAAAAGATGACGAGGAAATAGAAGCTTTAAAGCAAGCTATCAGAGATCAAAAGATCAATACGAAAAAAGGGGAAACAAAACCAGCCCAAGTATTTCTAGTATCAGGCAATCAGGTAGAGGTTGTCGATTTTCAGAGCGAAGGTGCTGAAGGTTCATCTCCTCCAGCTACTGAAGAAGCCTAATGGTATTGTTTGGAGCTTATTGCTGCACAAAAAACAACCACCCATCCACCATGTACCCCTCCATACATGGTGGATTTTTTTGGTCAGATGAGGGGAGATTTGACCACTTACGCCAAAAAAACGACCACTTATACCACCTTTTTGGATATTACTTGTAGGGTCGTTAAACTTATCGGTGGTTTTAGGCTATGCCAACAAATTCAATTTTAACATTTAAAAAAAACAAACATGAAAACAGTCATCCACACGCTTGTCTTTGGGCGAGTCGTTCATCCGTTTGCCTACCCCGCAAGGGGGAAAACTATGTAACATCATAACCACTTTGCGACTACTGCCTGCTATTGCTAAATATATTACACTACATCATCAACAATCTATATAAGACATGATACAGCTAGCAATTTGCCAGATAATCGCAGATAAAAGGAGCCACTGGTTCCTTGGGTTTATTCACCAATCATAATCAATAGTCGAAAAAAACATTGAACCACAAGGCAAATATTACTAAGTAAAACGGAAAAAATAAGATGCTCCAACTTTGGTGTAATATCTTGTAGTCAGGCGATTGAAAAAACCGAGGCTACAGTTTTTACTGTGCCGAGCTCTGCGAAGCTAATCTTTGCATAGCCGAAGCTATGGACATATTTTTTCAAGAAGCATGACGCTAAGAGGTTAGCCAAATGGACGTAGGTTATTTTTGTAGTTTTACTAAAGCATAGACCACAAGGTATAAAAAAAGCACTCCGCGTTTTGCAGAGTGCCTTGACTTAGTCAAAGTTTTTTTTAACCTTTCCAAGCACAATTATTATCATCGCCTGACTTGGGCTCTTGCTCGCCATCGCCAGGGTATGCCAAAGCTGGAGGAGGATCGCCTGGAGGAGGGTCACCACTTCCACAGCAAATTCCTCCCTTCACGTATAACATTTCTTCGGTACGAATGGTGCTTGTCTTGAAAGACTCAAATCGTTTTTTCTTCTTTTGATTTAACATAATTAAATAAAAGGTTAATAATGAATTAGAAAAAAATTATGGAACCCTGCAAAACGAATATTTATATTATTATCTGGAGTATTTTATTGGGCACCTTGGTAACACCGCAAGCCCAAAATCTTGATTACAGTTTTTATGCCTCCAAAGCCAAGCAATTGCACGTGAGTCAGCCCGATAGTGCGCTGCATTATGCCCAAAAGGGGCTAAACCTTGCCCATACCAAGGCGCGCAAAGCTTATTTGTATTACTTGATGGGCTATATGGCAAAAAACAACCAACAGCTCAACCAAGCAGTGGCTTATTACAAGCAATGCCTGGAGCATGCCGATGTTGCCTACCAAAAAAAGGTGTATACCTCGCTTGCTAATATTTACTTAGAAAAACGCAAGTATCACTTGGCTAAATCTACCCTTGACTTGCTCTTGACCTATACACTAAGCAATGATGACAAATTGCACGTGTATAATGTAAAGGCGAACATACTCAGGAACACCAATAAATTTGAGGCTGCTGGGCAGTATTATGACAAGGCTTTGAAGTTAAAGTTTGAAAAAATAAGCCAACTTTATAAAAACCAGATTGCTGGTATTTTTTGGGACTATGCCCAAATGTATTTTGTATGGAGTGAATATTTGAAAGAGCGTGGAACAGTCGCTCAAGTACAGGAGAAATTGCGTAAAGCCGTTGATTTGCATCGGCAAGCCATTGAGATTAGGAAACAAAATGAGCCTAAAAAAATGACGAGTGCGATTGCCAACAGCTATGCAAAGTTAGCAAATATTTATGATTTACAAAAAAGTCCCGAAAAAGCCTTACGCTATGTAGACAGTAGTTTGGCAATCCAACACAAGCATTTGCCCACCCAGATGGAGGCTTTGAGCTACAAGGCAACTATTTTGCAACAGCTACGCCAACACGCCGAAGCTTATACCTATTATAAAAAGGCAGACAGCTTGCTTGCGATGGTTAACCAAAACCCTGAGTTACTAAGGCAAGACAAGGCGTTTTTTGCCCGCTTTGGCAATACCCTCAAGCATCGGTACGAGCGGCTTGCCAAAAGTGGCATAGACCAAGGGCAAGCTTTGCAAAACCGCATGGACTGCCTGACTATGTTGGCGGCTATAGGGGTTATTGGGCTAGTGCTGTTGTTTTGGTTGGTGTTGAGGTACCAACTAAAGCGCTACCGCCAAAGGGCTGCTCACCACAAAGCCAAGGCAAGCCAAAAGCTCGACGCCCAAAAGGTGCGTTTTCAGACCCATTTGCATACGCTTGAACACACCAAGAACGAGCTGCAAGAAGAAAAACACCTATTGGAAGACAACTTGATGAGGCTCGACGCCCACCAGCAAATAGAACTGATGGCAGAGCTTGCCAAAGCCGAAATGCGGGTGTCTACTTTGTATGAGATAGAAGACTCGCTGAACCGACACGACGATGCGCCCCGTTGGATACAGGCAATGGTAGAGCGCAAGCTCAAGGAGCTGAGGGGTTGCGACGAGCTCATGACCCACATTGCCACGGCTTATCCTTATTTTGCTGCCAACTTGATGCGCGAAATAGAGCAACGCCAGATAGTGATTACCCAACCTAAGCACTTGCGTTTGATTTTTTTGCTGGTGGCAAAAAAGCATGGCGTTGACAACGATTTTATTGTAAAGCTGTTGGGCTACACCAAGGCGGGCATCAAGAGCGCGAAGAACATATTGGCGCAAAAATTTGGCTACACGAGCACGGTAGAGTTTGAGGAGTTTCTGATGAAACTGACCGAAATTAAACCAGTCTCTAAGGGTTTGATGATCACGAAAAGCCCGAAAAAAGCCTCCTAGCCAAAAAAACTTTGGTAAAAACCCCGATAAAAACCTCGGGGTTTTACTGATATTTGCTTTCCCAAAAAATCACCCCTTCCTTTGCTTGCGAACTCTGACGGAGGCGTAATATTTAAAACATGGAGTATGCAGTATTTAGTCCATAGTCGATAGCTTCTACAAGTTGTTGGCTTTAGCTTGTATTGTGTGAACAGATGCTTTCATCATTTGGTGGACGTGTCAACAAAAAAAAGCCAGAGGTTTGCAGACCTTTGGCTTCTTATTACTGAAAATGTAATCAAGTGTATTTAATGATTGGATTGGAACCCCGATTTTAAAAACACTTTAGAGTGATTTGAAAAGCAAACCTATCAAAATGAAAGAGCAGTATTGCAGTACTTGCTTCATCATAGGGTATTGCTTGACAGCCCGCAAGTTAATTGTTTTTTGCGAAAGCGCACCAAATCTCTTCTTTTTCAAGGATAAGTTTTTCCTGCTGTGGTTGGGCAATGCTCGGTCACAGCACGGGTCTGCTATGCCCACAGCCTGCTAAAGTATGGGGCAATTCATTGACTAACAACCATTATTTTAAAATAACAGAAGAGAAAATGATTAATACATTGATTAACCTGAGAAAGAAAGCGACTGCTCCCACGCAATCGCTGTTGAGCATAGATACTGAAGCCAGTGTTTTGGATAAGTTGCTACATGGCAAAATGCTGGAAACTACCCAGCTAGAACTTGCCCAAAGCGAAATAAGCCGCCGCTATGAGGTAGCTACCCGACAATTGGCAAAGTCGCTGGACCGCCAAGACGAAGCCAGCCAGCGCGCCAAATACTGGATAAACCTGGGTACCCAGCTGACCTACCGCCATTTTAGAGAGCTATTGGGTAGCCGCAACCTGGTATGGGCCAAGTTAAGCACTGAAGATAAACTATATGCCTGCCTGAAAGAAACCATTGAGTTTGACCACGAAGCAGCACAGATTATAAAATTTGCCTCAAGAGTATATATGTACTCTTTGCCTTTTGCCGAAGGCATTCAAGAAGCCACGCGCCATTTGTTGCCTTTGTTTAACAACTTGGTGCATGCTGTAAACAACGAGGGAACGCTAGAGCTAGAGGAGCTGCGCCAGCGCCGAGGGAAGTATGAAGAGGCGGAGGGGGCAGGTAATGACCTTGTTGACTAAACCCCATACAATACACTTGCAATATTGCCACCTGCGCAAGCTACGCCACAAAACACAGAGGTAGGGCTTGTTCAATGGTAATTGCTTCAAGAACAATAGTTATGACTCAAGAAAATCAACACTCGAAAATACAAGTGCAGTCGTTGGACTTGCCCAAAGGAGGGGGGGCTATAGAAGGCATCAGCGAGAAGTTTGCCGCTGATGGGTTTACTGGCACCTCCAGCCTGTCGTTGCCTGTATATGCCAGTCCTTGCCGCGATTTTGCCCCCCAGCTCAACTTGGGCTATAGTTCGGGCAATGGCAATGGTTGTTTTGGCATGGGCTGGGGCTCTGTGGTTGCTGGCATTGCCCGCAAAACGTCTAAAGGATTGCCCCAGTACAACAACACCGACACCTTTGTATACGGGGGGCAAGACCTGGTGCCCCTTGATGGCAAAAAACGTGAAGCCACGCTCAATGGGCTTACCTACTCGGTGCAAGAATATTATTTGCGCACCGAGGGCAGCTTTGCGCTGATAGAGCAATGGCAACCTGCCAGTGGTCAAGAAACCCAAGCAGTACATTCTTTTTGGAAAATTACTTACCCCGACCACACCATCAGCATTTTTGGTAAGCGTTTGGAAGCCACCATTGCCGATACTTCTGATGCCACAAAGGTCAAAATATTTGAATGGCTGCCCGAGGAAAGTTACAATGCCAAAGGCGACCACCAATTGTTTTTTTACAAGACCGAAAACAGCGAAAATGTACCCGCTCAGGCGACATATGAGCAGCATCGAAGCCTTGCTGCCCAAAAATACTTGCAATTTGTAAGGTATGGCTACAAAGAATCGGTGGCAGACTCCATGATTTTGACCAATCACGCGGCAGTAAACACTCCCGCCGACTGGCACTTTGAGCTGGTGTTTGACTACGGTGAATATGACCTCACGGGCATAATGACAGACGTGAACACCAACCCTTATGCTCCTGTGCAGGCTTGGGCTTATCGCCCCGACCCTTTTTCTATGTACCGGGCGGGTTTTGAAGTACGCACTTTGCGCAGGTGTTTGGGCACTATGTGTTTTCACCGCTTTGCCCATGAGTTGGGCACTTCGGAACCAGTGCTGGTGAAGGCTACCCAATACCAGTACCAAGCCGATGCGCTGACCAAGTTGAGCCATTTGGTAGAAGTAACCGAAACGGGTTTTGCCTATGATGCCACGCATGAGGTGTATGACTACAAGGCATTGCCTCCGCTGGAACTCCACTACCAGGAGTTTACCCCAGCTACTGGAAGCTTTACCGAAATTTTGGGCGAAGATGGCTGCCCCTTGCCGGGTATGAGCAATGCCCCTTACCAATTTGTAGACCTGCACAGCGAAGGCATTGCGGGTATTTTGTACGAAGCCAACCACGGGGCTTATTACCAAGCCCCTGTCTTGACGCCTGCTTCGGGCAATCAAACCAGCTACGACCCGCAAGGCACCGACTTGCAAGTGCCTGCGGCGCGCCATCAATTATCTTATGCGGCGCCTCAGCCAGTAGACTCTTTTCCTTTGACCAACCTCAACGAAGCGGGAGTAGCTTTGCGCAATATAACGGGTACGGGAAAACTAGACCTGGTGATTGTTTCAGAAGCTCTCAAGGGTTTTTATGAAGCCAATTGCAGCGATGGCTGGCAGGCTTACCAAAGTTTTGACGGAGTGCCGACAGACTATGCCCAGGCTTTTCAGGAGTTTGGCGACTTGACGGGCAAAGGGCTTGCCGACCTGATGTGGCTCGACGGCAACCAAGTAAGGGTATATCCATCGACTAAAGCGCAGGGATTTGCCAATGCTTATTTTGCCGACAATGCGGGCAATGATTTGCCTCCCAAATTTGAGAAATCAGGGCAGGAGTTTACTACCCTCATGGACATTTCGGGCAGTGGTACGCCTGACGTGGTGCGGGTACGCCAAAACGAAATTTGCTACTGGCCGAGCTTGGGGTATGGGCGGTTTGGGCAAAAAATTACTATGAGTAATTGCCCTGATTTGGGCGACGACTTCGACACCAGTCGCTTGCACTTTGCCGACTTGGATGGTTCGGGCAGCAAAGACCTGCTCTATGTGCAAAGCGACCGTTTGGTGTATTACCTTAACCAAAGCGGTAATGCCTGGGCCGCCGCGGAGGAACTGGCATTGCCCACTGGCTTGCAGTTTTCGGACATGGACCATATCAGTTTTGCCGATTTGTTTGCCCGTGGTACCACCAGTTTGGTGTTGAGTAAGTCGCAGGATTTTCCTCACCCAAGCCATTGGTACTATGATTTTGGGCAACAACAAAAGCCCTACTTATTGCACAAAGTGGTCAATAACATGGGTGCCGAAACCGAGATAAGTTACCGAAGTTCGGTAGACTATTATTTGCAAGACAAAGCTGCCGATCTGCCCTGGATTACTTGTTTGCCTTTTCCCGTGCAGGTGGTGGCAGAAGTGACTCACCACGATTTGATCTCGAAAGTAACCGTCAAAGAACAACATGCCTATCATCATGGCTATTACGACGGCGAAGAACAAGAATTTAAGGGTTTTGGGCGGGTAGATAGCCAAAATGCCGAAACCATCGAAGACTTTGATGCGGGGCTAAGTCTGGAAGCAAAAGCCTTGCATACCCCGCCTGCTTTTACCAAAACCTGGCACCATACGGGGGCTTATAGCCACACCGAAGAAGATTTGCTGAAGCAATACGAAAGCAAAGAATACTGGAAGGGCGACCCTCAGGCATTGGCAATGCCCGATACCGATTTTGTGTTTTTGGACAATGCTGACCCCGACAACGCTGACCTTGACAAGGAGTTGATTCGTCAGGCGCATGTGTCTATTGCGGGCGCTGTGATGCGTACCGAAGTATATGGCAAAGACGGCACCCAATGGCAGCCAAACCCCTACAGCGTGCAACAAACCCGCATGCGGGTAAAAGAACTGCAACCAGTGGGTAGCCACAAATACGCGGTATTTTTTACCCACAGTCTCGAAACAATGGCTTGCAACTACGAGCGCAACCCCCACGACCCACACTGCACCCACGAAATGGTGTTGGAGCTGGATGAGTACGGCGCGGTATTGCAAAACTGTAGCATTGCGTACGGGCGCAGGGCAATACCTACCGAACAAAAAACGGCAGAGGGCAAACTTTTGTACAGCATTGCCGACCAAACCTCGGCGCAGCAAAGCCAAATACGCTTTACTTATGAGCAACATACCTTTGCCCACCAAACCAGTACCGACAACTTTTTGCTATCGGTGCCTATAGAGAGCAAAACCTACGAGGTGACCAACCTGCCTACTAAAGCAGGTAATTATTTTACCCTGGAGGAGGTGTACAATGCCGCCACCAAGCAACCAAAGTTTGCTGGGCAAAGCGCAGATTTGCAACATAGAGAACGCCATTATTATTTTGATGCTGCCGAAGAGAAAGAGTTAGCATTTAACCACATTGCCTTGCCCTTGTTGCCTTGCCGCGTGGCACAGGTTGACTTCTTGGAGGAGCAATTGCCCAATGCTGCCATCAAAACTGAGCTAGACCACTCGGCATCGGGCTATGTGTATGACGCGGTAAGCAAGTGTTATTGGAATCCGGGCAACTTTCAGGGCTATGGGGGCGCGGCTGGGTTTTATTTGCCCGCCTATGTATACGATGCTTTGCGTTATGAGGGCTGGCAAACCAACGACCCCCACAAAACCACCTACGGCTACGATCCTTATCACCTGCTAAAGGTGCAAGTAACCGACCCGTTGGAAAATGTGGTGCAGGCAGAAACGGTTGACTATCGCTTTTTGCACCCCACCAAAATGAAGGATGCCAACGACAACGTCTCCGAAGTACGGCTCGACCCGCTGGGCATGGTGGTGGTGAGCACCCACTACGGCGCTGAAGGCAATGAAACTATAGGGTTTGACGATTTGAGCTTGTACAACCCACAAAGCGAACCCGCCAGCATAGCCGAGGTGTTGAACAATGCCACCCGCTATTTGCAAAATGCGGCTACCTTTTTTTGGTACGATGTGCTGGCGTGGCAAAACGGACAACAACCTGTGTGCACGGTGCATTTGAACGCCAAAGAATATACCCACCAGCGCAATGCGGGACAACAACCACAGGCTATTGCGCAAATGGTGCATTACAGCGATGGTTTTGGGCGCACCCTACAGGCAAAGGCGCTGAACAACCAACCCGATACTATTTGCCGGGAATGGGATGCTGACAGCGGCATAGTAACTGTAGCTTCGGCAAATAGCCAGTGGATGACTACTGGTGCCACCCGCTACAACAACAAGGGCAAGGCGATTAAAAAGTATGAGCCGTTTTTCTCTAATACTTTTGCCTACCTCGATGTGGAGGCGTTGAACAAAACTGGGGTATCTAGTGTGTTGTATTACGATGCCTTGGGACGCAACCTAGCCACCCTGAGCCCTGCCACCGCGGGCGATGGCAGCAACAACGTAACCCATTACCTCACCAAGCCCTTGTTTGGCTATTTGCAGGCGGGCACACCAGACGCGCCGCAGGGCTACCTTGCCGACTTGCTGTACAAGGGCTTACCGGGCAAGTTGGTGCCTTCGCCCTGGAACGCGCTGCAATTTGATGCCAACGATGCGGTAGCAGCTTCGCCCTATTATGCCACGCTTACGCCAGCGGCTCAGGCCCAACTGGAGTATGCCATAAACACGCCTCACCTGGCGTATCACGATAGCCTGGGCAAGGTGGTGCAAACCGAGCAGATCAATGTGCCTAAAGAAGAGGAACGCAATGCCAATTATACCCAGCGCGACATCAGGGGCAATGCCCTCACCGAAACCGACCAGCGCTTGTTTGGGGCAACTCCGGCAGGGCATAACTTTAGCCATGTCTATAGCCTGACCAACCAGACAATATACACGGTGTCGGTAGATGCAGGCACCAGCCAGGCGTTGACCAATGTGGTGGGCAAGCCTTTTTATGCCCTGAATAGCCGAGGATTTGTTAACCGCATAGCGTATGACGTGCTGCACCGCCCTACGACGACCACAGTGCAGGGCGGCGATGCCAATTTGAGCTATGCCCACCCCATTACCACGGTGAAGGCTTGGTATGCCGACACCAAGGGCAAGGATGCCAACCAACTGGCAAACCTGAAAAAGTGGAACCTGTTGGGGCAAGCCGTTGCCACCCTCGACCAGTCGGGGCTGAGTGCCAGTCCTTTTTATGGGATTGACCAGCAAGCACTCGCAAATTTGCAAATACTGACCGAAGACTACCAACGCCGCCCCGACTGGAGCAGTAGTAGTTTTGACTCGATAGTGGCAGATGTGAACGCAGGACGCTGGGTGCCTAACCAAATACAACAGCTGGACACTGGCAGCATCACTGGGCTGGAAACTGAGCGTTTTACCACGTTTAGCGTCCACAATGCCGCAGGCGAGCTCACCCAAAGTATTGACCCAGACGGTAACGTCCAAGTGATGACTTATTACTTGACGGGGCAACTGGCAAGCACCCAAACCCTTTACCAGGATACGGATGATGCCTACAAAGCAGCGGTGTCGTTTGCCGATATGCGTTACAATGCGCGGGGGCAACAAACCCAAACCACGGCAGGCAATGGAGTGCATACGGAGCACCTGTACGAGCCTACTACTTTTCGCTTGCTTCGGGTAAAATCGGTGCGCCACAGCGACAATAAAGTATTGCAAGACTTGGGCTACACCTACGACCCCGTGGGCAATGTAACCGCGGTAAGCCGCCACCACGTAAACACGACTTACTTTAACGGGCAAGCTGTAAGCCCCGACAGTGCCTACACCCACGACAGCCTTTATCGTTTGATAGAAGCCACGGGGCGCGAACACACGGGCAGGTTCAAGGGTTTTCAGGAAGGGCTGTTTGGACGTTCGGGCAGTAGCTACCAACCCTTGAGCCAACCGCTGAGCAATGGCAATGCGTTACAACGCTACACCGAAAAGTACCAGTACGACGCGGGGGGCAACCTGAGCCAATGCCAACACATGGGCACGGCGGCGGGCAGTAGTTACACCCGTACTTTTGGTATAAAAACGGGCAGCAACCAACTTGCCCACAGCCAGTTGGGGAGCGACAGCTATGCCTATACCGAAGATGCTCACGGCAACTTGCTTACCCTGGAGGGCACTCAGGGCATTGCCTGGAACGAGCGCAACAATATAGACAGTGTGGTGTTGGTAAAACGAAACAACGGCGCGCCCAACGACCAAGAATATTACCAGTACAACGCCCACGGGCAACGTACCCGCAAGGTGTTTGAGCAACGGCACGACGGTAACCAAACCTGGATAGACGAGGCGATTTATTTAGGGGGCTACGAAATACGCCGCCGAAAAAACCGCAGTTCTACGGGCAACCTTACCCCGCTGGAAGACTACCGGGTGGTAAAACAAGCGGGGGCAATTTGGCGCTACCAGGCGGGGCAAAAAGCTTCGACCGACCCTGCCTTGGCGCAGCAACGCTACCAACTGCAAGACCACCTGAACTCTAGCACGCTGGAGGCAGACCACCAAGGGAAAATCATTACTTATGAAGAGTACTTGCCCTACGGAGGCACGGCGCTGATGGCGGCTGAAAACGCGACCGAGGCAAAGACCAAATATTACCGCTATAGCTTCAAAGAACGCGACCAAACCACGGGCTTGTATTACTATGGCATGCGCTATTACTGCACTTGGCTGGGCCGCTGGCTCTGCCCCGACCCGGCGGGCACGGTAGACGGCTTAAATCTCTACGCTTTTGTAAGTGGCAACCCCGTGACTTTGGTGGATGTGGGGGGGATGATGCCTTTTAATTTTTCCGATTGGCAGGCTAACGCTCACGTTGATGAACCAGATAGTCTGGAAGCACCTACACATGAAGCTCAAACTCAGTCACAAGTATTAGAGGAACATACTATTGCTAATGAAGATAGAGCAAGAACCAGAAAAGAAGAATATTACTGGAGAGAGAATCGTTCTTGTTGGGCTGTTGCATTGGCAGTTATATATAATTATTACAATAGCGATGATTCTGGGCACAAAGCCTCAGTGGGTGATATAAAAGAAGATAACGGTGTTGATATACAAAATAAAAAACCAGGAAAACCGTTAGACTTTCTTCGTAAAAAGGGTCTACTGGGAGATGAAGTACAAAAAACACCCAATACAATGAGCCCTCAGGGGTTTTATGCGGAAATGCTTTCTGAGGTGCAAAATAATAGACCAGTGTTGCTGCATCTTAAAAATCATTTTCTGGTTGTTACTGGGGTGCAAAAAACCGATGACGATCAAAATCCCTACAGAGTGTTAGCAGTAGAGGCAATAGGAGGAGATGGAGAAGGTAAACAGCATACTTGGGAAGTATGGGGTAGATCATTCGAAGGGAAATTTGAGTTGAACCCACTGACGAATGAACTTGGACCTCATGAATTAAAGGGATACTACAAAACAAAAAAAGCAGGCGGGTCTCTAAAAATCAAGCTTTTTAAAGATTTATCACCAGAAGAAAAAACTCGAAGGGTGGCTGCATTTAATAGTAAAAACAAAAGTAAAGGATGGGAGGCCACTGTATCTAAAACTAAAAAGGTTCCAGAAGGAAAGGCTACTTTTTTTCTCAATTCTGGGCAAAAGTAACCCTCCTCAGGTCTAAGCCCAGCAAAGCGCAACCTAGACCTAAATATAAGGGCAAGCCCCGATAAACCAAGGATGTACCATTTTCAACTTGGCTCGTTTTGCAAAAACGACATTTGTAAACGAGTCAGGTAGATTTTAAAAAGCTTGACGTATTTTAAAACCATACAAACCCATTTCAAAACCAATCTTCGGGCAACGGTGATTGTTGCCTGAGGCATTGAAATGTTCCTTAGTAGATTTTTTTCTCAAAAATGCGAAAAAACAAAAAGGCGCGCAGGTGCCCTGGGCTACCTATGCCTTTTGCGAAACAAAATTGAATATTTAAACCATCAACATAATGAATGATTTTTTATTAAGTATACCGTTAGACAAGCTTGCTGACGGTAAAGTAACGGGGGTACACCAAGACGGTACCCCACTAGAAGCCGCTACCGTAGGCAGTGGGGTTGCTGAAGCACGCGACCCCATTGTGGGCAATTGCCTCCAGTTTGATGGCAGCCCCCAGGGGTTCATTGACCTGGGCAACGTGGGCAACCTACAGGAAGTGCCCATGAGTTTTTCGTTTTGGTTTAACCCTGACCGGTTTACCGACAGGCAAATTTTACTGGATAAGCCCAATATATACGCGGTGAGTCTGGTACAAGCCAGGCTCGACTATGCCGTCAGCCCTCCTTGGTTTTGGCAAATGTCTGATGACGAAACCTCGATAGGCAAATGGCATCAGGTGGTACTCACCTCTGACACCACCACCATCAAAGTCTACCTCAATGGCAAAGAAGTAGATAGCAAGGCGCATAATGGTTCGGTACCCGGTTCGGTGCCTGCTCATCCTCAATTGGTGCTTGGGGGGCGTCTTTCTGGCAATGCCTCTGGTGTTAATTTTCAGGGCAAAATGAAAGGTCTGAAGCTATACGATCGGGTGCTCTCGGCAGATGCCATTGCCGATGGTTACGACGGGGGGCAACGCTTGTATTTGGTAGCCGATGCCGATTCGGGCGCGCCCCAAGACCACTCAGTACACCAACATGCCATGACTGCCTCAGGCACGGTTACCCGTCAGGAAGACGAATTGTGGGGCAATGCTTTGGGGTTTGCGGGCAACGCCGACGATTACATAGACTTGGGCAACGCCGATACTTTGCAAATTGCGGGAGACCAAACGATGAGCTTTTTTATAAAGCCTATGGAGTTGGGCACCGCACAAAGCCTTTATACCAACGCCCTCAACGAAGGAACAGAAGCCATTACGTTGGATGAAAACGGTTACCTGACTTACAACCTGACATCTACTAATGGCAATGCCAGCTTTACCGAAACTTTGAAAACCGACCGCCCCTTGGTGGCCCATCATTGGAACCACGTGGCTTTGGTGCGTGACTTTAGCCACCAAACCCTCAGTTGGAGACTCAATGGAGTAGCCGAAGGACAAAGCCCACTGGCAGGCAATGCCGCCGTAGCAAGCACCCAAGCCGCCTGGCTAGGCAAAGGGAGCGAGGCTAATTTTGTGGGGCAATTGTTGCATTTTCGCCTACATGCCAAAGCTTTGACCGAAGCAGCCATTGCCGATGCCATGCACATCGACTCAGTAAGTGCCCTTGATAGTGGTGTGTTTGCCATATTGGCAAAAAGCAACCAGGCCTTGATTGCGAACTATGGCTCATTGGTCAACTTTCTTAAGGGGTTTGATTTTAGCAATGTCGATGCTTTTGCGGCATTGGAAGGCATACCAGAAAACTTTGTGAGTGCTGAAGAATTTATGGCGGTACAGCGTTTGTTACGTCTGACCGCTGGAGTTACTTCGTTCTCGTTGTGGTCGGCTTTTCAGATGTTATTGCTGGGCGAAGAGGAGCTTGCTTCAGGGGTTCAAATCGCTTCTTTGGGCAAGGCGCAGTTTATTAAAGACTACCGAAGGGCTTTTATGCCTGGCAAGCATTCTGCCGAAACCCAGGCTAATTTGGTATACCAGTCGGCAATGGTGCGAAAATCTAAGGCGCTGCATACATTCAAAGCGCTCAAACAACATACAGAACCTCATTATGCCAGCAGCCGGGTAAATAATTTTTCGCAGGCTACCCAGAATGCCTTACAGGACGCTTTCCCAACGCCTGCTGTGCCTGAAAACTTACCTCCTGATGAGCCTTTGGTGGCTGATGAGCCAATGGCAGACAGCATTCCCGAGCGGGCATCTTTGGAGGAGAGCCCAGCAAGCACTCATGATAGCGAGTTTGTTGCCAATCAAGATGGGTTGCCCAACTTTGGGGAGTTATTTGGAAATACCAGTTTTTGCGAATGTGACGATTGCAGTTCGGCATTATCGCCTGCAGCCTATTTTGCCGACCTCATGCATGTCACCGAAAAATACGTAAAAGCAGTGCCTTCTCATGGACTTTTGGTTGACTTACCCTTGCATGGCAATCTGGTGGTGAGGAACGATGAACAATTATCGTTTGACTTTTCTGCACCCAACATTTCAAAATATTACCTAAGTAACCACTTAGGGGTGGACTCATCTGCTTTTCTTACTCGCTATGACTATTTGCAAAGCCAGCAAATCATTCACAAAGGAGAATATTTCACCTTTGCCATGTGGGTTTATAATGAGTATGATCAAACCATTCCCCATAGTGATATGAGGTTGATTGAGTCAAAAGAAGACGGCTTCCGATGGGCAATATCTACGAGCACCAATAAGCCAATAATTATACATAATGGAACAGAAGCTGCTGCTGAGCAATCTATCAACCCATTTAGTTGGGTACATGTAGCAGTAACCGTAAAATCTGTAGCTATAGGGCAAAATGAGGTTACCTTTTATGTCAATGGAGAGTCGGCAGGTAGTAGCATAATAAACACCAATCTTACAGATAGTCGCCTCCTGATTGGTTATGGCGAGGGTGACAACTATGCTCAGGTCATATCTGATGTACTTATTTATGACCGTGCTTTAAGTACCTCCGAAATACAGGAGTTATACAACCCAGTAAACCGTTTGCTGACACGCCGTCCTGATTTAGCGTCTTTGCCTCTGAGCTGTGAAAATACCCATCAGGAAATATCAAAACTGGAAGTTGTAAATCAGGTACTTGAGCAACAGGTGGCAGATGCGCCAAAGTTTGTAGATGGTGCTTTTAATACCAAGGTAGCAAGCCAGTTGTTGTTTGACCTGCCCCATGCCAAAATCAAGGCAATTTTGGAAGACAATGGGTTGGATTGGCTTAAGTTGCAAAAAAGCTTGTATCCCCAACGCTTGGTAAGTGGTCAGGAAGCCCTGAATATTCTGGGGATTGACAGCCGCCTTTGGCAAGCCATATCGACCGTAGAAACAAGCCCTCTGCTTGTTGCCAGGTATTATGAGTTGTTCATATCCGACGTGGACTCTTTGCTTGTGGAAAAGCTAAGCGACATACCTACTTTTTTACAACAAACAGGCTTGTCTTATCAGGAACTGGAGGAACTCATAGAAGGAGACCTTAGCCCAGAAGAATACTTTAGAAAAGGAAGTTTTTTTATCAATAGTCGAAACTGGGGAATGCCTTTTGGAATTCTAGCCATTGACAGAACCAACAATCGGCTGGAAAATCTAACAGTTGGGCACCTGGACAATATTCACCGCTTCATAAAGCTAGCAAAAGTTTTGAGTTTCTCTTTTGTTGAGCTGGACTGGGCTTTGCAGGCTTCATTCGGTGCATTTGGAGTGGCAGATTTGAAGCAGTTGATGCCTTACTTGTTATGGATGAAAGAGCTCCGAGATAAGCAGGGGGCAACAGTGAACGACGCTGCGGCTTTTATTTACCTGATGAAAGACTTTGGCAACAAAGCAGGCAAAAATACCGATTTTTTCTCTCAGGTATTCAAGAGTGCCCAAGTACCGTCCATTCAGGTGGCTGACCAACAGGTTTATGCAGATAACAATGGGGCTTATGATTTGGTGTGGAACATTGGAGCCAATGATGAACAATCTCAGCAAATACAAGCTTCTTTGGCAGCAGCTTTGAGAACCAGTCATGAAGACCTCATCAAGGCGGCAGGCGTGGTTGCTCGTGGCTCCTCAATGGATTTGAACCGTGGTTACTTGACCCAACTTTATAGCTTGTTCAGGCTGGCAACCTTATTTGGGGTTTCGCTGGATGATTTACTCTTGTTACGTGCCTTGTCACGCAATTTAGCTTTTAGCCCAGCCGAAGCACAATACCATGCTTGGCCTAGCTTTAACTCCTTTTTGACCTTTTGGGAAACCAAACTTCAGCCAATCGCCGAGTGGCTAAAAAGCGCAGGTATTTCAATCAATGAGCTTTCCTACCTACTTTGGGGAGCCGAAGGCAATACTGCATCTAATAATCATCACCTGAAAAAAGCAAGTGCTCAAAATTTCTTAAAGGATTTGCAGGAACACATAAAACCCGTTTTGTTTACCAGGACAACACTGGCAAAAATTACGGATAGTATAGCATTGGATGTTGCCATAAAAGATGTTATCTGGGATGATTTGGCGGATGAAATCGAGTTTGGAAAACCTAAATATTTTGATGAAACTGGTTTGATTCTCAAAGAAAGCTTCACTTATGAGGAAGTGAAATTTACGTTGGGTAAGGGCAACACAGGAGCTTTACCCAATGAGTATGATGCCAGCATAGATCAATTGACTAAGGTGGTGGCAGCATCTCTAGGACACTATTATCAACTACAGCAAAAACCATTTTCTCACTTATTGGGAGGTTTGTTTGCCGTGTCAGAGCAAAGCGTATCCTGGTTGGCAAGGTTGGTTATGCTTGAGGCAAACCTTGCTAGTTTTAATCGGGAGTGGCGTTACATTGCTGACCTTACACCAGTACATTTGCTCCAAGAATTATATGCAGCAGTAGGTAAAGCCGATAATGATGCTTTCCAAACAGCCTTTGAACGTTTACAAACAATGGAGCGGCTTGCTGCGGTGGCAAACTTGTTTGCGCTTACACCTGAGGTTCTCAAAACCATTGTAGAACATCCTGAAAGTTTCAATATTTCTACACATGTAAGTGGTGCGCGGCTTTTTACCTGGGAAGACCTACGAACCTTTGGGCGTTATGGGCAAGTGAGTAAACACCTGCAAGACAGCGAACACGCCTTGGTGAAGTATTTACAAAACCCTCCCAACAGCAGCGAAGCACCCCAAAAGTTATCGGCTATCTTGGGAATAAACTCTCCAAAAATAGAAAGTTACCTTGCCTTGGATATGGCTGGCAGAGGTAGTAATGCAAATAGTTTTGGGTGGTTATACAACCTGATTCATGACTTCGTTTTGGCAGATAAACTGTCTATATCGGCAGAGGTACTGGACAAACTTGTGGGGCTTTTGGGCGTGGAGACTACCCGCGAAAACCGCCACTTGGTCTCTAACTTGCTATGGTCAGGCATACAGGAAAAGTACAAAGAACAGCCAGAGACACTGGCAAAGCTCACCAACCGAATGAATGAAGAGAAGCGAGATGCGTTGGTGCCTTTTGTTATCCACTACCTGAATCATTTTCATAATCCGTCTTTAGGGCTGCAAAATGAACGAGCTCTTTACGAATACCTTCTGATAGACGTGGAAGTAGAAGGAGAGGTGCCTACCTCTCTTGTAAAGGATGCTATTTCTACAGTACAGCTTTATCTTTATCGGGTATTAAACCACTTGGAAGCCGCCGCAAGCGCAGATAATGAATTGTATGAATTGTGGGAGTGGATGAAGCACTACCGTACTTGGCAAGCGAACCGAGAGGTATTTATGTATCCTGAAAACTACCTCGAACCAGAGCTAAGAAAGGATAAAACCCCTCAGTTTGTGGCGTTGGAGAACGCCCTGCAGCAGGGCAATATTGCCGACCCAACAACGGTAGAGGCTGCTTTTAAGGACTACATGAATGGTTTTGTGGAAGTAGCTACGCTGGACATTGTGGGGAGCAATACGCACGTGTATGACGTTGCCGATCGTCCTGAGCTTGCTTCTAAGAGGGATTTGTGTCTGATAGGACAAACCAAAAGTGACCCTGCTAAGTATTACTATCGGGTAGCTTCGTTTGAACACTTTAAGCAAGAAGAGCAACCAGTAGTAGAGTGGAAGCATTGGCTGACTATAGAGACTCATTTAAAGCCAGCAGGCAAGGTTTCGCCAATTTTTGCTTTTGGCAAGTGGTTTATTTTTTGGGTAGAAATTAAGCAAAGCTCCAGCACTGGTGGCAGTGACTCCAAGAAGGGGTATGAAGCAACAATCCATTGTAGTTATCAGGAACATAATCTTAATTGGGTAGCCCCCCATCAATTGGGCGACCCCATTGAAATTGTATCAGCAGGTGATCAGGCAATAAGCAAAGCGGAGATTTTGCAAGATTCTAAATATACCGATGTGATTTTGTATGGCAGTGCGTCCGAAATTGATGTACATTATAATGACACATGGTATGAAGTAAACGCCAGCCTTAAGATCAAACCATCGGCACTTGGGCAAAACCTGCAGGAAGCAGCCAGGAACATTACTGTAGCCATAGATAGAATGCACAATGCAACTGCCAGTGCTTGTCATGAACTATACAGAACTCCTCTTAAGTGGCGCAAAAAAGTTCTTTTCTTTGAATTTGAGTACGATGATGTGATTGGGTTCATGGCTACCGTTGCCAATGCTGCTGAGTTTGCCGAATACGTTGCCAACGATTCACTGGTGAAGGTAAATGAAGCATACAATGCAATTATTGAGGCTATTCAAAATCCAAATGCAAAATTTCAGGTAGATACTGATAGGCTCAGGGTACTTGCTGAGCAAGCCAAAAATCTTACTCAGCAAACAAAGGATGCTGCCGCCAAGGCAAGATCAGAAACCATAAAACTTCAGGGCATTGTTCGAAACCATATTGATGTAGAAAGTTTGTTGTTTGATGATAATTATGATGACCTTATTGAGGCAAACTTTAGACTTTTACTTGACGGTTATTTTAGGGATTCTTGGAATAAGTCCAATGGGGCGAGAGATGTGGCGCTACAGGTCAAAAATGCAGTGCATACCTTTAGCTATAAAAAGGATTGGGTAGTAATGCCAATGAATGGTGCCTATGTGCTATTGACAGATATTCATCCTTCGAATCCTCTTAAATTGACGACTACCATTGAGGTAGTCTCGGTTTTAAGTAATCATCTTTTTGAGGGAGGTATTCCGAAGTTGCTGTCTTTGGATACTCAAAAAATCAACGAACCAGCGTATACATATCAGAACGATGCCAAAGGATATGCAGTTGGTGGCTTGGACTTTTTTGGCGCCACGGGGGTTTATTATTGGGAGGTGTTTTTCCATGCCCCTTTGCTGATTTCTAAAAAATTGGCGAGTCAAAAGCAATTTGATGCCGCCCAAAAATGGCTAAAATATATTTTTGACCCAAGTGTGCCCAAGGAACAATGGGATTTGTTGCCACACGAAAACCCTAAAGATAAGTACTGGAGATTTTTGGGGCTACGAACCAGCCACAATCATACTCTACAGGCAGAACTTAGCCATTCCTGGCAACAAGAAATTGTAGAAGATTTTAGTAATCCTCAACAATTGCAGGTATACCATGACGATCCTTTTGATCCACATGCCATTGCCCGACTTCGCCCCATTGCCTACCAAAAAGCAGTGGTCATGCATTACATTGATAACCTGATACAGTGGGGAGACAATTTGTTTAGGGAGTACAGCATTGAATCTATTCAAGAAGCTACCATGTTGTATGTAGAGGCCTATGATATATTGGGTAATAAACCACGGGATAAAGGAAAATGTACCGAATCTATAGCTCCTACCTTGAATGATATTCAGCAAGGAAATATATCTAGTGGTTTACTGACCCAGTTTATGGTAGTATTGGAGCAAAAGCAAGGAACCATTAATACCAGCTCAGTACCAGATGTTCATCACAGTTCTATAGATGGCGGTTATTTCTGTTTGCCTGAAAATGAGCAGTTTATGGCTTATTGGAATACAGTAGAGCAGCGTGTGTATAACATTCGCCACGCGCTCAACATTGATGGAGTACCACAGAAATTAGAACTTTTCCAACCACCCATTAACCCTCTGGAGTTGGTAAAGGCAGTGGCACAAGGTGGAAGCCTACAAGAAGCATTGACAGGCTTGAGTGTAGCGTTTCCTTACTATCGTTTTGAGTACCTTGCCTCCAAAGCCAAAGAAGCCGCCCAAATGGTGGTGCAACTGGGGCAGTCGCTGTTGGCAGTGCTTGAGAAAAACGATGCCGAGGGGCTTTCGTTGCTGAGCAACACCCACCAACAAAATATTTTGTCGCTGACGGAGGTGTCTCGTCAAGAACAAATAGACCAGGCAGGGCAAAGTTTGGAGGCATTACAGGCAAACTTGCAAAGTGCCACCAATCGTTTGAACCATTACACTTCATTGATCAATGGTGGATTGTCTGCTGGTGAAATATCACAAATAACGCTGGAAAGCACTTCATTGGTTACTCAGGCAGCGGCAGAAGTTGTTATTGGAGTAAGTGCCTTTGTCTATGAAATTCCTACGATCTTTGGTTTTGCTGACGGTGGGTCACACCCTGGTCGTGGTGTAGAAGCTGGTGCTCGTGCTTTGCAGGCAGCAACAGGCATTACACAAACCTCGGCTGGATTGGCAGGAATGATAGCAGGCTTTGACCGCCGAAGCGAAGACTGGAACCTCCAGCAAACCTTGGCACAAGATGAAATTGATCAGATAAACGCGCAAATAGAAGCGGCACAAACCCAGCAACGCATAGCGCAGCAAGAATTGGTGATTTTGCAGAAAAACCTGGAGCAGGAGCAAAAGGTAGAAACCTTTATGAAGTCTAAGTTTACCAACCAGCAGCTTTACCAGTGGATGATTGGCAAGGCTTCGGCCTTGTATTTCCAGGCGTATCAGTTGGCGTATGAGCTTTGCACCACCGCCCAAAAAGCGTTGCAGTTTGAACTGGGCAGCAACCAAAGCTACATCCAGCCAGGTTACTGGAACAACCTCTACCACGGGTTGATGTCGGGCGAGGGGCTACAACTTGCCTTGCAACGCATGGAAAATGCTTACACCAAACAGCACAAGCGTAAGTTTGAGATTATAAAGCATGTGGCTCTTAAGGATTTAATGCCCAAGGGGAACAACACCCCAGAAGCAACCACAAGCGCATTAGAAGTTTTGAAGAGCAACGGAGAGGTAACCTTTGAACTGACCAAAGACGACTTTGACAAGGATTATAGAAATCATACTTTCCGTCAAATCAAGAGCGTGTCTCTGTCGTTCCCAGCGGTGTTGGGGGCTTACCAAACCGTCCATGCTACTTTGACCCAACAGAGCAATACTTTGCATTTGCCCGATGGTAGTAAGGCTACCGATTATCGAGCCAATCAACAAATGGCTTTGTCGCAAGGCTTGAACGATACGGGTATGTTTGAGGTCAACTTTAACGATCCTCGTTACCTACCTTTTGAAGGTACCGGAGCAGCATCTACTTGGAAACTGGAAGTTCCTGTCGATACTAATCCAGCATTGCAACAAAACGGCTCAGGAAAGTTGGATAAGCTGACCGATGTAATTGTAACCATTCGTTATACGGCTTTACCAGGGGGTGGCTCTGCTCCAGAATAACCATTTTAATTAAGTGACAAACTTTTGTTCATAACAAAGCTTACCAAAACCCGACATGCGTTCATGTCGGGTTTTATTTGCTATGTTGTTTTATCAATAATCCACAGCATTCAGCCGACGGTCGACAGCCGTTGCGTGAACTATTGTTTATTGAACCAACTATGTTTACAACCAAATCATATTCTTTTACACTATCAACACATTTAATATCATGGGAAAAAAACTAGAAAACCTGGGGAGGTTGTCTTTTGCGGGCACCTTTGCCTTGTTGCTGTTTGCCATCATTATTTTACTGTTGTTTATCTCAGTACCTCAGGCAAACAAAGAAATTATTACGGCGACTATTCCGCGCCTCATCGAGCTGGAGAGCTTGATGATTGCGTTTTTCTTTGCCAGGAATACCGCCCAGCCACCCACAAAACCACCTGACGTGGCGAGTACCCCCAAGCTCAAATAGCCTGGGGTAAAATAAGTGATTGTGCTGCCTTGCCAGGCAAATACTATCCAGCATTATTTGAAATCCTGTTTTTTAGTCCAAAAAACAGGAGGAACAAGTAGTCATACTTAAAACGATTTGTTTTAGTCGTAATGCTGGTACCTGGCGAGGCATGCTTTTTTGCTTGAGCCACCGATTTAGAGAACCACCCATGGCAAGGTATCCTTGTCAAATATTTATCAAAAAATATTATTTAAATATTGACTTTGCTGCGATGCTACCATAACATTTTTTTTATATTATATTTAAAACATCATTCCAACACCAGGAATACCTTACTTTAACTAAAACAAAACCAATGCAAGTAACCCAATCTTATGCCCGCCCCAGTTCTTCGCAGGTAGACTCGGAGGGGATGAAGTTCAACTTTTCGGCCGAAATGTCCCGCAAGCCAGTGTCTATCAATGCAGTCATCAAAAACAGTTTGGCGTATGCCCGCCTCATGCTTGCCCTGCGAGAGGTAGTCAAAGGCGATTGGCGCCCCGCCCAAAAAGACCATACCGCTTACCAGGAGTGGGTAGCAGAACGCTACCTCGAAGAGTTGCCCCAACACCTAAAAGGGGTAGAAGCCAAAAAAGTGAAAAAGCTGGAAGAGCGCGAAAAGCTCAAGGCCAAAAAAACTGCTCTTCGCAAAGAAATAAGTAAAACCCAAAGCGTGGTATACAAAGCCCGCCGTCAGTACTATGATTGGCTCTATAAGCATGACCGTGACAAGTGGATGGTGCTCGACCCAGTAATAAGCGTGCACCCCGATGCGGTTATTTTTGAAGCCTTCTCGTTGGACGAGTCAAGTTATGGACGTATTTCGGTGCCTTCTAAACTATTGGAAACTATAGGAGACACAGACTACGGCACTACCAACATAGACTTTAGCCAAGCGCTTGCCGATGAGATTTACCGGGTACGAAGCTACCGCCCGGCGTGGCTCAAAGTAGCCTTCGAGAAAGTAGAGCTTGCTACTTCGGCGGGGGGCACAGTAGAGAAAAAAATTGATTTGCCCGAAAGCTGGGTACGTGGTTTTTTGCAGGTACAGTCGGCATCTACGCTCGACGGTATTATGGTGACGCTTCACTCGCAAACGGTTGCCAAAATTTTATTGGAGCTGGAACGCAAGAAAGAAAGAGAAAGCCCTCGTTCGCTTCGGTTTATGCTCAAAAAAGGCGAAAAAACAAAAATTATAATTGACCCTTGGGGCGTCGAGGTAGAAGATACCCATGTATATAATGGTAGCCACGAAGGAGAAGTACGTTTGTGGGGGCGTCGTCGTTTGTTTGTGCTTAAGGAGCTTCTTCCTTATTCCGACAAGGTAGAGGTAAAACTATTGGGTACAGGTATGCCTTCTTATTGGACAGTAGAAATGGATGGGCACCGCTTTGACTTGGGTTTGTCGGGTTGGACTTCGAACGACTGGGCAAAAAAAGGAAATTTTGATTTGCTGGCGTCCACCGGAAATACCAAAAATATTGACATTAAAAAAGTAGAACAGGTATTGATTCAAAAACTAGCCACTACCCCTCAAGAGGTGGCAGACCTTATGGGCATAGACCGTAGCAACGCTACTTTTGCTCTACAAGAACTTGCCAAAAACGGGCAGGCAATGTATGACCACCTCACGGGCACTTACCGCTGGCGTCAATTGCTACAGCAAGACATTAAACTTACTGAAAACGAGGAAGACGAACGTTTGAAATACGCGGTTTCGCTGGTAAAAGATGGCAATGTAGAAATTATGCGTTCTGAGCGATTAGACGGTGGCTTGACCGAATACAGGGTGGGCGTACAGGGCAAAAACTTTTACAAACCTACCATTCATTTAGACCTGGATGGACGCATCAAATATGCTGAATGTGGCTGTAGTTTTTTCCGTCGCAACAAACTGCGCCAGGGACCTTGTGCCCACATTATGGCAAGTGTGATTGCTATTTCGAAGAATGCTTAAAAGTAGCAAGGTATGAGCCACAAGCTACAAGCTGTGCGTGCCTAATATAGGTTGACCATTCAAAGTCAACAAACAATGTCATTAAAGAAAAATAAAACTAAAAAAAGTC
>NZ_CANLRP010000124.1 GCF_947493425.1 uncultured Microscilla sp.
CCATCAGGGATTCTTTTCGTCTTTAAATACTGCTGCCGAGAATACCCTAGAAAATCTAAGTTGTTCACATCAAAATAACCCGCCAAATCTGAGCCACTCAGGGTCTGGCTAGGTCCCAGATCGAGTAAAGGTCGGTAACTATCCCGCGTTTGTATGACAATTCCCCGCCCATCCACGCTTTCTAATTTGATCCGTAAGTACCCAGAATACGAGGTCAATCCGTTGAGTATCAGATTCAAGGTGATAATATTCGAATAAGTATAGGAGTGTAAAAAAGGGCTATGAGGAGGTCGGACTGTGGCGATGATCTTCACGCTGTAATTTTGTTGGGCATACACCGACTGGGACATCGTCCAGATAAGGAGTGCCAATGAACAACTAATGTATTTTTTGTATTGTTTCATTTTTTATCATTTATGCAATCACTGTTGCCTCTGCTATCAATAAATTAAAACTCTACAATCACTAACTTACTAAACTTAGATACTCCTCCTCGTTTGAAGTTTGCCTGAATGCGGTATTTATAACTACGGTTGAGTTTTACATTATTATCAGTCCAAGTACTCAAATTGCCTTTGATCATGGTATATGTTGTTAGGTTACCAAGCTCTTCTCCTTTGTATATAGTAAAACTTTGGGGAACTTTAGAATATTTATATTTCCAACGTAGTATCACTGCTAATGGATCGGAGCGAGTGCTGGCTTTAAAGTTTTGGATGGTTCCTCTAATACCTTTGTCTATCTTGCGTCCTACGACTGGTTTTGCGGGGGGAGATTCCAGACGACTAGAGTCGATGGCAATGATCGTGTATTGGTAATCTATTCCTGCTTCTATGGATTGATCAGTATATCGAATAATTGAATGATTGGAAGTGTCCATTACAGAAGGTTGCTTCGCTGTAGTGGCAACGAATGTCTTAATCAGCACCCACTCATTTGTTTTACCTCTTTGCTGGCGGTACATTGCATGGCGTGCCACATCGACACTACTACTGGGTTGCCAAGCCATATATACCCCGCTGTCAGCACTGATAACTTGAGTAAACACAGGAGGTACTGGTGGAATCAGATCCGGGCGACGGAGGGCTGCTACTTGTGAAAAGTCTGACGGATTGAAGTATTCGTCCAAGGCTTGTACTTTGTAAAGCACTTTAGGTGTGAGTGATTTCACGCCTACCGAATCTATAAACACGGTATCACTCATGATGGCTTTAGTTACTTGAGAAAACTCCTCCCCTGCATAGTTTGCCCGGAATACCCTGTACCCTACCACATCATCGTTGGGTGGGGGTTGCCAACTGAGGGTTACTTTTCCGGCAGAATCGACCGTACCTGTTACCAAAGTGGGTGGTTGGGGGGCAATCGTATCAGGTACCTGCACCAAAAAGGGGTAAGTATATTGTACATTTTGGCCAGAAGAAGGCGATGCTTGATTGTTTTTGCTCCCACCTAATGAAGAAACCGTTTTGGTTTCTCCGCCCAAAGGTTTTTTGCTGACAACACCTACTCTATAATAAGCTACTCCGCTTACCTGGGGATCAACGAATTTTCTCATGGTCACAGGCAAAGTCTTTTGTTTGTGTAACACTTGGTAGGGTACACCATTGGCTTTGCGGGCTCTTTCTACCACAAATCCCACAATGTCTTTGTGTTTGTCTTCTGGAAATGTCCATTGAAGCTTTACACTATAGTCTGCCTGCAGGATGGGTTTGGCAAGCTTGGGCAAAGGAAGGTTATTTGCCCATCCTTTACCAGCCAGTGTTTTGGAAGGGGGGCCTAATTCGCCAAAAGAAGTAAGTCCTCTTATCCGGTAGTGATAGGTTTTTTCATTATCAGGCAAGGAGTCTATACGGTACAAAAATCTACTCTGAATGCCCATATCTTCCTGGAGTATGTTACCAATCGGAGATTTGGTGGTTTTTTGGTAGGTTTTGCCTCCATCTGCTGAGCGCTCTACCCAATAAGCTACATAAAAGCGTTCGTGGTACCAACGATTCCAGGTGAGCATCACCGTGCGGTTGCCAAATGTGGCGCTAAACTCAATTGGTTGGGGTAGGGACTCGTAATCATCTACTCCAATGTATACATACCCTGTGTCTATTTTGTAGTTGATTGATGAGGGTAATTTCACAAATATTTTGTATAGGTACTTTTCCCCTTTTTTTACGTTAGTATCTGTCCAGGCAAGTCCACTTGCCTTGGCTACTTCCGGGGCATGGTCGCTCGCCATCAAAGCATAGGCAAAACGCATGTCCCGCTCTTTTACCCGGTTGATGATCTTTTTTAGTTCAGTGTTTTTTTGGGGGTTAGCAGTCAATCCAAACCCTTTGCCATAGAGTGCCTGTGCCGCTACCAAAGCATAGTTTTCTTTGTCTTTCCCCAAGTCGTTTGCCACTTTTTCCCAAGCATTGAGTGGCAAGGGTTTAAAGTTGGTCTGGTTGGTAGGAATCCTTTGGGGCTTTGCCAATATTTGTCCATTCCTAAGCACCATGTACTTTTCCAGCTGGTATCCATACTGGTTGCCATATTGCCAGGCAACTGGTCGATTGGGCGCCCAACGTAGTTTCACCTCACCTTTGGTAGTTCGAGCTTGCATTTTTACAGCGGGTTTGCCAATGACTGTATCTCGCAAAGTTTGGGCGCTCAATTGACCAAAAATACCCAAGCTAAACCAGAGAGTAAGCAAGAGATATTGTATATAGGCACGCCTTATAAAACACCTTCGGTTAATTGTCGTCATAGTCCTTATTTTTGGATAAGTAGTTGAATCATTGCTTCTTTTTGTCTCGCTGCCAATTTGACAAAATAAATACCATTGGGCAAGTGCTGAGGCAATGTAAACACATGTTTTTGTTTATGATTGATAGTAAGGTAAGCCTTATAGTGGATGGTACCTGACAGATCTGCCAACGAGAGTTGTACTCCATGACCAATGTTGGGGGGTAATTCCAGGGTTAGTTCGCCCGCACTTGGTATAGGGTACAATTTTACTCCCATTAATTTGTGCTGAGTAGCAACGCCTGTTACCTCTACATTAAAAGGACTACTGACTACTGCACAACCATTGCCAAAACCCACCCGCACTGTGTAAGTACCTGGAGCCCTTGGAATGTAGGCAGGATTGATGGCACCGTTTAAGGGCAGGTCGTTGTAAAACCACTGATAAGTCTGGGCATTGAGGGCTTCTGCATTTAACGTTGTTCCGCTTTGGGCAATGATGGGGTGGACAATATTGGCTACAGTGACAGGGGCTGAAGTACGACTGCAACCTTCTTCGGTGACAATGACTCGATAAATACCTGCTTGGTTGATTAATAAATCAGTAGAATTGTTTCCTACATTTTGTCCATCTCGCTGCCATTGATAGCTTGCTGTAGGACTGCCTGTAGCAGCCTGAAGGGTAAGGTTTCCGTTTACACAAAGTTCCCTTAGTCCATCTTCGATAATGGCTTTAGGATAAACATAACGAACCGTAATACTTGAGTAACTTCCTTCGTACAAGGAATCGATATTGGTAACATAGATGGTGCGGTTTGCTTGAATATTTTCTACCCTGAGACTGCTTCCTTCGGCAATGGGGACAGTAGTGCCTATAGTAGGTACTTGGTCATAGAACCTGAACTGACTCCCCCCAGTAGGATTGATGGTGGTTTCACCTATAGGACCGCAAACCTTTAAATCTGTAGGAAGCGTGGGGGTGGGGCTTGCATGATGCATACGAAAACGATTGGCAGCAGCCTGTACTCTAGTCTGGAGTTCGTTGAGGCTGGCACCTGCTACTATAGCAAAAGCTACAATGCTTGTTTGCCCAGGGGCTAAAGTAATCAGGCGTGCTGCCACAGTGTGCGCCACATCGTTGCCATTACCATTGACACCTGCTTGGGTACGCGCCAGGTTACCGGACATACTTTGGTACTTTTCGGCTTTGCTGAAGCCATCATTGATGTTTAGACTTCCATCTCCGCCGTCTTGATCAAAAGCATAATATTGGGGGGTTTGAGCAGTAAGCAAAGCGATGCCAGCATGACGACCTGCCCCTGCTGCTTCGTATACATAGCCCAACTGATTGCTTGCATCCCAGTTTGCCCTGTTTTCGGTAATTGTGCCCAGGTTCCAATCAGAGAAAATACCCAAAGACAGTTGTTTGATAGTATCACTGGTCACATTTTTAATACGGTACTCTATTACTACAAAACCCTGATCTGTTGTGGTATTCCAACCATACAGCTTTTGGGTCACTTGCAAGCCCAAAGGATTGGCAACCCCTGACTCCTGATACTTTGCTACGTATTCTTTAAAGTCACCCGCAGTGTTGCCTGTCGTAATGTTGCCCTGAAGGGCAAAGTCGGTACTACGGGCGGTATTGGTTTCTTTTACTACATCTGATATCCTGGTAGTGGATAGGCCTAACATTAATCCAGCTTCATTTCTACCAGTAGTAGTATTCTTGAGTAAGTCTTCGCCATTATACATAAAGCCGAGTTGTCCAGCCGTACCGTCATTGATACCCCAACGTCCGGTACCATCTAATGTCATAGATATTTTGCTGTTGGGCAGCTCTAGGTTTACTGTTTGGGCAATTACCTGGCTCGAGATGCTAAGCACCCAATAAAGAGTGAAGGTTGCTATATAACTAAATTGTTTTATTGTCATTGTATTTTTGATAGTTGTGCTTTGATGTTGTCCGGAATTACTTACAAATTTGACCTACCATAAAAAAGTTAAAAACTATAATTATAGCCTAAAGTAGCGGTAAACTCGGCAAAAGTATCACGACTGGTATCGGTAGCATTACGTCTGAGTGTAAGGATGTTTAAATTAAAACGGTGATTTTTAAGTAAGGTATAACCTCCGTTCAAACGTAAATTGATGATGCTCCCTGTAAGGTTGCTATCTAAATAACTGTTATTAAGCGAAGCTGCCAACGAGACTTTTAACCTCTTTTTGAGTAAGGTTTTGGCTAGTGTAATGGTGGGACCTACAATACGTGCCAGCGTGGTTTCAACTTCGTTTTGGCTATAGTTTAGTGCCAAAACAGTAGTAAACCCTATCTTATTCCAATTGAAATTATAGGAAGTACTGGCATTGTAAAAAACGGTTCCCGCATTGTTAGTGGTATTTCCTCCTTCACCGCTTGCTACTTGTACATTGGCGTTAGCGTTCCAAAACTGCCGATGTGCAGGAAGGTTTATTGTTTGATAATTGATGCTTATGTTGGCATTCTGAGAGATTTGGGTAAAATCAAGTGAATCGCGTAAGTTATCAAAGGGAGTCAATTGGTTGACAATGTCAAATTGGTTGCGAACGCGCGTAATGCTTTGAAAGTTGGAATAAGCCAAACTTAGGTTCAATTTAGGGTGAAGAATTGCATTGACATTTACAGAAGCACTTGCCCTACGTAGGGTACTCATATTTTGTTCGTTTAGGTTATTGCGTTGACTACCTACGCTGCCGTTGATCGAAAACTTACCTTGCCACATTTGGGTAGAAAAATTCAAGGTGATATTCTCAAAATCATTGTTAAAAAAGTAGGTTCCGTGGGTACGATAGTCTGGGTCTACCCGCTCATAGCCTATGCCCACCGTAAAACTTTGTTGGTTGTAGTTAACTTGCCCTTTGTAGGCATTATAATAAGCTGTATTGGCTCTACGGGTAAAGATTCCATCGGTCACTAAAAATACCGTCTGACGATTCCCGTCCTTTTCTTCTATACGTGCATCGGCTGTAATGGCACTGGTTGCCACTTCTGCTTCTACAGAGAACTTCTTCCACAAGGTCTTATTAACACGGGCACTCAGTACTACATTCTCTTCAGGAAACAAGCCTGTGCTATCGTCTAACTGAGGCAAAGAACCAGGTCGGTCTTTTGCTCCAAACACGATCAATTCCAACAGGTCGGTATTATCAGAAAAAGGAGCCGATTTAGTAGGTTCTTTTGGCTTTTTTTGGGGAGTTTTCGCCTGAGCCCTCAGCTCTCCATCACGGGTGTATTTACTTTTGAATGTCACCTTGCGACGGTATTTATTAGGACGAGGTTTGAAGTGTATCCCTAGTTTAACTCCGTAGCCCATTCGCTCGAAAGCACCTCCTTCACCAGTATTGTCGGGCATAGTAGCTTTTCGGAAACGACCATACAAAGCAGTTGCACTGACTCGTCCGGGCGGCTTGGCTTCGATGCCTCCTCCCAAAAATAAATGCCCACTCATGGTGTAAGGAGAAAGTGTGAGGGTGTTGTAGCCAATATAAAATTTCATCCATTTATAGGTAGGTTGAATACCGTATTGATTGAAACTAACAGAGGGTAGTTGATGACTAAAACTGAACTCTTGGTTGGTGTAACTAAAAGTAAGTGGAACGGAGACTGAGAACATGGAGAAAGTAAGGTTGCCACTCAGAAAATAAGTATAGGGGTCGCGACGTTCGTCTGTGCCTGATGCTCCATAAAATATTTGAGTAGCCGATACCCCTCCGCTTACCTTAAGCTTGCGTTCGTCGATAATGGACTTGGCTTCGCTGATAGAACGGGGGGGTGATAACTGAGCTGTAGCCTGATGGACACTCATTGTTAACATAATCACTATACAAGTGAAGCTTAGTTGAGTAAAAAAAACCACCATTTTATGCCTGAATGATGGTTGTATGTCTGTTTTCATAACTCGTGTACGCGATTGTAATCTAATGTGAAGTATGGCAAAGCTTTGATCTGTTTGGTAAAGGATAAAGGGTAATATTTCAGTTTAAGTGGTTAAGTCTTATGCTGATAATTTGTTATTCTGGCAGTTCTACCAAGACTATAAGTTTTTATTGACTATAGCAGCCTTCGTGAAGTGCAAAAAATACTACTATCTATGTCCAAATGGATATTATGTTTTTGAATCAGGAATGCTTGATCGTTTTAATAACCTTTTGACGGTTTATCATTTTTAGATCAATTATGCTAGTATATAGATATACCTAATTGCCTACAGTAAATGGACATTTGTTTATAAAAAAAAAGGCTTTGTAAGAGAGGAATATGTGTACAAGGTGATCATTTTTAGAAAATATAGAAAACTGAAATTTCACGAAAACTTACAAAGGGCAAAAAACGATGGATTTAGGCTCTTATAAAGAATTGGGCTGAAGGGTTATTATATACTCATGTTTGCTCTTCACTAGGGCAACCATTCCGATAAATCGCGAACTTCCATTGCATTACAGCAAGGGATTGCCCCTACATTTATCACTTTAAACTATACGTAAACACCTGTATATCAGAAATTTTAAAAACTTCGTACACTCGTGAAATGTATCCGTAGAATGCTTAAAAAGAGCCAAGATTGTATGCTCACTTTATTTTAAAATATAACTCTACCCGGCGGTTTTGAGCTCCATTAATGCCCAATGGACGGGCCTCACCAAAGCCTTTTACCTTGATCTGTTTAGCTTCTATGCCCAGTTTAGTCAAAAACTTCTTTACCGCCTGGGCACGCTGTTCTGATAACCTCAAGTTAGACCTCCAAGTACCTGCAATGTCGGTATGTGCTTCGACCCAAAGCAGCAAATCAGGTTGTTGACGCATGAGGTCGTAGACAGTTTTCAGATAAACACGCGACTGTGCATCGAGGGTACTTGATTTGTAGGCAAAGTGTAATACAGGGATTTTTATTTTGGCCAAAAGAGTGGATTTACCTCCATTTCTTTTGATAAAACTTGAAGTTTCATAAGGTTTAAACTGAGGAAAAGCTTTCATCAATTCACCTTCGGAACGAATAGATAAGCTTGGATTACCTTCTTTTTTGCCATTTACATTGCCTTGAACAACCCAACGTTGGCTCAAGTCAGCTTGGCTTATAACTTCGCCCGTGGCCGGATTTATAAACAGTTTATCTTGAGCCTTTGCCAAGTGCTCTTTCACTTCTCTTAGGTTTTTTTCCTTATTTTGAATGCTACTACCTGTAATATCGGCTGACATAGAACCCGATACTTTCTCTATTTTCTTGAGCAACAAAGGATTTTTAAGGGCATAATCAAGCGCTGACCAATCTTTTAAATATAATACCTGCTCGTCTGGCTCATAGCCTTTGGCAGTGGCTTTTACCTTGTAGCTATAGCCAAACCGTAAAGCCAGAGCAAAACCTCCTGATATTGCATCGGCTTTGCATAGTTTCAACAAGTAAGGTTTTTCACCGGCTTCTAAAAGGTACAACTCAAGTTTTGCATCATTGCCCAAAACATAGTTGTTTTGACCATCTTTAGTAGCCAACAACCTACCTGTAGTGTTGATTACCTGTTGCAATTGCAGGCTTTGTGGCAATGGATTTACTTGAAAAATATCGGGTGATTTTTTACCCTGAGTGCTATAATAAGCCTTTGTGCCCTTTTTTATTCCAATCACAGTTACAAATTGGTCAAAACTGGAACTGTTTAGTTCTGAGATCGCAGCCAATTGTTCCCAACCATCTTGTTTTACATTGAGCACTGCCTTATACAGGTCAAAGTCACCCTTCCCGTCTTTAGACAGTGACGAATATATGAGGGTTAACCCATCTGACTGAATGCGGGGGCATTTTGTACAACCAGTGTTTATACTAGCAGGCAGTTTTGTTGGCTTCTGCCAATTGCCTGTTTCTAAATCCTTTTGACTCACCCATAAGTCATAACAGGTATTTTGCGCGCGTTTGTTTCCATTGGGGCGGGCAAAATACAAAGCATCACCCTCAGCCGATACAGATGGGAAGTCTTCGGAACCTGTAGTATTGACAGGTGCCCCCAGATTTTGTGGTTTGCCCCATTTACCACCTGTACCACGATAAGCCACGTACAAATCTCTTTTGCCCATTCCCCCAGTAAAGTTTGCACAAAAATACAAGGTATTGCCATCGGGACTCAAGCAAGGAGCAGAGATAAAATCGGTTTGAAAACCATTGCCCACTGAAGGTTTTTGTCCGTAGTGATTGATTGATTCTATTGACCTTGGTTTTGACCATTTGCCGTTGGCTTGTAATCGGGATTCGTATAAATACCAAATTCTATAACGGTTATTATCGGATTGATACACCAATATTTTGCCATCAGCGCTTAGGGAAGGAGCATACTCTGTGTACTTTTTGGTATTAATGGTTTTACCTAAAGACTCCACTCCTTTGGGTAGTTTTTGGCTGTATGTCACACAAAAACTGCACAAGGTGAAAACAACCGATAAAAAAAGTTTTTGCATATTGTTATAGATTAATCAATTGAAGTTCAGAGGTACAAGCGACAAGTCTTGAGATGCCGATGTATATCGGTGCTTCAAGTGCCAGTTATATTCACACCTGAAATATGTAAATAGCTGGAAGTTAATATTTTACAGTTTATATGCTGTAACTTGGGTTAATTATTAAAAGCAATTACGTAGCCTTAGCATATCGTTTTTTTGGTTGTTCAATGGCTATATCGTTCAGTAATGCCTCACGCAATCGCCTGACAATTTTAACCATTGAACAATCTAAACCAGCAAACTCAGCATCAGCTACATAACACCAGTTATTGATCATTAGCCAGGAATTAGTCATTACCTGGGTTAATAATAGTAAACTTGCGCTCAAAGGTAACCCGATTGCTGCCAGGCAAGCGGTAACGAATGACTGCTTCATAACTTCCGGTGCTGATGCTCGGAAAAGGCGTAGTGAGTATACGGTCAATCCACGGTGCCGAAGTTGTCAGCTTAAGCGCAGCCGCTTTGTATACCAAATCCATATAGTCGCGTTGCACTACCGAAGGTATATTAAAAATGAATGCTCCCCGGTAATGAGCAGGTTTGGTTGCTTGCAATGTTTCTTCAGAAAGTACCGTTTGCCAGTTTTTCTGATTGATAAACATTGCCTTGAACGGTGGTATACCAAAGGGCTTCACACTGCGCTCTAACCCCACTCTTGACAAGTTTTGATAAATCAAAGGGTTGATTACATTTTGATACCAAGGCGTATTGCCAATCAATGCCTCTAGTTCAATAAGCGCTGGCTTGCCCCCTTCTCCGGCAATCTCAAAAAGATCAAAAGTTTCTTTGCCTGTATAGGTAGCCCCCAATACGTGTACACTGGTAGCAATTGGCCAGCTCCAGCCCGACGTACGGGTCAATGCATTGAACTTGTCGGCAAAAGTAGCATAGGCACTCGTACGTATCGGAGCATTGAAGATGTTTTTCTCTTTAAGTACCGAACGACTCCCTTCCAGCTTTTTCGAGGTCACCGATACGTTTGCCGAGTTATTTTTCTTTACTACATTGGTTACGTTTTCGTCTACCCTGGCCGCTTTGCCTTTGGGTACGTTTACAATTTGCCAGCGATATACTACTTCTTTGCTCAGGTCTTGCGGAATAGCAAAGTTAATCCGAACATTTGCTCGGTCATATACAAAAGGAAGTTCTTTGAACACCTGAGGGTTGTTGGCTGCCACAAAACGCAATTTTTGATCGAAGAGTTTCTGGGTTTCTTTATTTGCCAACAAATCGGGGCGTCCTTGTTTGAGCTGAATATAGCCTTGATTGGTTTCTCCTACGTGAAAGTTTAACTGCCGAATAACCGGGTAGCTATAGGCAATGTTTGGACGGGTGATATGGTCGGGGGCTTTGCCTGTTTTAAACTCCATGGTTTTCTTTTCTACTACCCCAGCCACTGGCTTCCAAACACCTGAGGTACCTTCTTCAAAGCTTACCTGTACTTCGGCATTCATTACCTTTTCGGAAGGTAAAATATCTTTGGGTACAAAAGACAAGGCGGTATGGTCTTCGTTCCACTCCATTTTGCCTTCAATTACCTGTCCGGTAGTACGCTCAGTTACTTTGAAATGATCTAACTTGACCCGGAATCGTTTCAGCTTATCTGCCACCGGATCTTTGAGTTCGAAAGTTTTGTTTACCGCCAGGTTGAAAGTTGCCTGAGGGGAAGTAAACACTCCTACTTCGGGGGTACCAGCGGCGGGGCTTACATCACTGATAATCTCGACTCCATCGAGGGCACTGCCTCCTACCAACTCACACTTTTTACCTATTTCAAGCTCAAACTTACAACTACCTTGGATCAAACCTCCCAAAATGCTAAAACGTCCTCCTACAATTCCCCTGATCCATACCGGGTTGGGTAGCTGCGCTTGCATCAGTGCGGCAAGCTCTCCTTGAATGATAGGGAAGTTGCCCTTTTTGAAAGGCAAGTTTACTCTGATGCCAATTTCTCCCTCAAAAAAACCGTATACCTGCCCTTGAGCATACCAATTATTGATTCCCACTCCTCCGGGACGTCCTTTACAACTGACTCCATCACCGTATTTTTTAAGCATCACATCAAAACCTAAACCCGCCGCAAAACGAGCATAAAACATCAGAAAACTCATATTGCCTGTGTCCATCGCAAAGCTCGACCCAAAAGCAAAACCTTTGCCCGCCAGCATTGCAGCATCGTCTCGTTCTTTGTTATACTCGCTTTGTAAACCCAAGATACGGATGACATTTTCGGGGGGAGCAGGCATTTCGGGAATGTGGTCGCCTACCATAAAGTAAGATCCAGTTTGAACCACTCCCATGATATTTACCCCAATGCGACGCTCTGGAGTACCAATATGTATATACCAGGTATCGGGGGCAAAATGTAGAACTGCCTCGCCTCCTCCCTTAATCACTCCACCTGCCACATTGATGTCTACACTCAGGTTGGCATGTAAGGTACTGTTGGGAATGTCAAAATCGATGCGTGCTATAGCCCTGATGACTCCGTTGCCTGACTTATTATAATCGGATAAACCTCCTGGTGTAGCACCTCCACCGATTTTTTGAGCAAGCTTTCCAAGCAAAGTAGTCTTTGCTTTGCTTGCCGCAATCTCAAGCTTGGTAATTCGCTTATTTACTTTATCCATTACATTTTTAAACTCCTTAGGTAGTCCAGCAAAAAAATTCACATCGGCGCTCAAACCAACTCTAATCAATCCTCCATTGCGGTTAAAGGCCATCTCAAAACCTGCTTCACCACTAAAAGTACCAGGGTTAGGTCCAATAATCACTACGCTTGCCTTCACCCCCAAAAAAGTGGCTTTGTCGGGTTCGTAGCTAATGCCCGAACGGGTAGCGCCTAATTGGTTGTTAAAATTGGGGTTGATGACACGTTTCATATGGTAGTAAGCTCCCCCACCGAAGCCTCCCAGTTGAATGCCATTGGCCACGAGCGGAATACCAGGGGTAAAAGTAGCCAGGGCATCGGCAAACCAATAATTAAAACCACGTACGTTGCCAAACATGGCCGAAGCTTTGACATCAATACGCATTTTTGATTTGCCAAAAGCCGCCTGAATATCACCCCGAAAACCTCGCCCATAAAGGTCATTATTTTTGTAAAACTGAAGGCTTCCAGCAAGCCTAAAAGCCCCCATGTCTATGTCAATGCCAATTTTGTTAAGCTCTACGTCTTCAAACACAGGTACTTGAAAACCCAACGGAGTATCTTCCAAACGTCCATAAATAGTAGCATAGGCTTCAGCGCCAAAACCATTTTTACCTTGCACAAAATTTACTTTGCCCCCTATCTGTAGCCCAGTTTGCCCCAGACGTTCGGCTTCGCCTTCGATAAAGCCAATTTTTTCTAAAGTAAAAGTAAAACCACCCAGCTTTTGAGTTTGACCTATGCTGCCCAACGACATGGCTCCTACACTCAAATAAGGCGCTTGAGTTTGGATGACCATACGTTCAAAATCTATGTCTTTCATTTGGAGGGTCTTGCTGAATTTTTTTCCTCCAATGTCGACAAACTTACCATTGAGGATGGCACGCGCCAGGAATTTGCCATCTTGTACACCTAACTCTAGCGACGAAGAACGTAACACTACCATTTTTGTTATTCCCCATAAATCAAACGTCGTATTTTTATTATAGCGTACTTGGGCTACATAGTCTCCTGCGTCGGGGTTGATAATGACCGTATAGCCAAGGTAAGCACTGGGATCGTCTTTGCTGATGGGCAAGCGAACTTTGCCGCCAAAATGAGCGGCTCGTAGTTGGGTGGCTTCCATTTTCACATAAAACTGTTCCACCGAAAAAGGCCATTTGCCCATTTTACCTTGCCCTTTAGCAATAATATTGGTGCCCCTTATTTCTCCAGTAAAACCTTGTTTGTCGATGAGGGCATTTTGGGCTACTATGTACAAACCAGATGAAGACGCCTGATTGTTATCGGTCTTTTTAAATTCGGGGGGCAGGTATAACCTAAACTCTTTGATAGACAAACCCCGCCAAAGGGGGCTATTACCATCGGGCAGGTAATTTTCGGCATACCCCACAGGAAACTGCTGCCCAGCGGCGTTGCGTTCATCGCTCAGGTCGAGTACTGCTTTGTTTACCACAAAACCAAAACGAGGTAAACGGGCTGCCTGGAAACGTTGGGGCAAGTCTATTTCTAACAAAATGTCGTTCCAACTACCTACTACTGCATTGAAACTGCCTTTGACCCTGCTCTGGGGGTTAGGGTCTCTTTTGCCCAATTCTTTTTCGGGTACCAATACGTTTCTGGAAAACTCTATTTGCCCTTTTACCCCCATACTCTTAAAACCATTGCAATCGAAGGTAACAAAGGTACCATCGGGGTTTTGAGCGCCCAAAGTAGTTTTCTCAAAAGTGAGCATATTATCTCCAAACTTCATCGGAAAGTCTACCAGCAAACCAATACGTCCTTGTTGAAAAGCACCATCTTGGGTAAAACCCACCTGACCCCAAAAATAGAGGGCACGGTCTTTTCCCTGACCGTCTTTACTTTCGGGTATGGGCAGCTTCATCGATACCTGGATGTAGCCATCCCCTTTACGAAAGTGAACCCCGTGTAGCACCAGTTTATATTCTTTACCTCCAATAATTCTTCTAATGCCCTTCGGAAAGTTTAACTTCAGGAGTTCGCCAGTGGTAATCGTTTTGACAAACAAATTCTCTTCTGTCACCTTCTTCAAATCAGCCTCTATCTTATTTACAATCTTGCGTATTGAGTCGGTCATTGGTCTTTTGAGCCGTTGCTGATACAAAGCGTGCATGTCTACACTTTCTACGGGTAATGCAGACAAACCATTGAGCCCGGCAAAAGAGCGGGTACTACCCAGTTGGTAAGTCTTAGAGACAAGGGTTGGTTTGACCAAGGTGGGGATTTTACTATTAGCAATATGCGAAGGCATCAGCACTATAGTGGTGTCGGTTCGCAAAGTATCGTTTGCCCAGGTTGTAAACGACAAAAAGACGCTCAACAACAAAACGGGCACACTTAAGGCAAACCTTCGCCTTTTGTTTTTAGGTAGGATTTGTGTTTTCATAACTCTTGATCAAGTATTGTAGTTAATGTTCGTATTGTTCGATAGTTTTCCGCTTTACAAACCCGTGGGGGCTACCCTATTAGAGAGTAGCCAACAAACAGTATACGCATTTAGAAGTGTACGAAGTCTTGTAATCATCTGATAATAAGTATTTTGCAAGGTTAAAGCGAACAAAAACAAGGTTGTTTTCACTTTTAAAAGGTGTTTTATACGCTCATTTTTGTTCTTTGCTAGGGCGACCACAAGGGTAGCCCCTGCAACTAACACCTTGATTTATATGTAAATATCTGTATATCAAGGATTTTAAAAACTTCGTACAATCCTAATACGCATTTGCCAATTACTCCCTTATTTCACCACCACCTTCAACATCTTTTGCTCAGTGGGGGTTTGCACCCGCACTACATACACCCCTTGGGTCATTTCGGGAATGTGGAGCGACCAATGATAATCGGTTTTTCCACTGCCTTGGATGGGATGAGGATAACGCCAGCGATTGCCCGATGAAATGTTGAAAATCTCTACCGATACCGGGGCAGCTTGCGCCAAAGATACGGCAATGTTTACCTTGCCACCAGTCACCGGGTTGGGTGATACCTGGGCAGTAATTTGTTGACCTGCTTTGCCTGACTGGGCAAGACGCTTGTCTTCGGCTTTCACTACAGTTACCTGGCGTTCAAACACGTCCTGGCAACCACCCAACGAGGCGTACAAACGCACCGTATAGGTTCCCTCTTTGGGAACGAGCAAATGTTGCTTAGGGTTAGTCACGGTGCTCTCCAGCAAAAACACGTCTTGGTCAAGCCCCTCGATGTCCCAAAACAAGGTGGTAGGCGCAGGGCGGCAAATCTCAATAAGCACCACCGTATCGCCCACTACCGCATCGGAAGGCATCAGAAAATCGGCTTCGAAGGCACTGGCTGAGTTTGCCAATTTGTACTGCCCACTACCGCTGCAACCCGCCGCAGTGGTTACGGTCAGGAAATAGGTATCAGCGGTGTTTACGGTTACTTCACTGGCACTACTGCTAAAATTCCCACTCGCCGAAGTCCAGGCATAAGTAGCAATGGTGTTGCCCGCCGGAATGGTCGGCTTTAAAGTCACACTTTGCCCCACACACACCGTACTGCCAACACCCAAGTCTACACTGATGGGCAAGGGGTTTTGTAAGATAAAACTCGCCTGTCGGGTACAACCTTTAGCATCGGTCACTGCTACAGTGTAGGTGCCCGCGCTGAGGTTATCAAAAGAAGTGGCTCCGTCCGCCAGTCCGTTGTCCCACTGAATAGTATAAGGAGCAGTACCTCCGCTGATCGCAACTGCCAAGCCACCATTGGTGCTGTTGTGGCAAGTAGGGTCTTGGCTCATTTGGCGGGTAATGAGCAAAGGTTCGGGGCCTGGCACGAGTACCCGCTCGAAACGGATACAACCTTTGGCATCTTGGGTCTGAAAGTCGTGGTAACCCTTGGCAAGTCCGCTGAGCTTGAGGGTAATGGCGTTTTGCCAGGCAATTTGCCCAGTTTCGTTGCTATTTACCCAACTTACCTGGATAGGAAATGCACCTTCTACACTAAAAGTAGCTGTACCATCTTTTGCTTCGGCGCAAGTGGCTTGGGTAATGTTTTGGTTAGTCACCGTGGCGGCATCGGCATTGGACAGTTGTACCACCTCAGTCACCGAACAACCCAAAGCATCAGTAACAATCATTTCATAAGCCCCTCCTTCAGCGTTTGTTAGTTGGGCGGAAGTGCTCCAGGTTTTTAAGGTCCCCAAGACCTCCTCATATTTTTTCCAGGTGTAGCTATAAGGAGTCGTTCCTCCGGTAGCCACTACAGTAGCACTGCCATTGGGCAAACCACAAGTGGCGGTGGTGATATTGCCAATGGTGGCTAATAGTTGGGCAGGTTCGGTGATGGTGAAACTCAAAGTTTGCTGGCAACCTTTATGGTCGGTAGCTTCTATAGTATAACTGGCTGCTGCCAAACCCCGAAGGGAAATTTGACGATTGGTTGTCCAAGTATACCAATCAGTTTCGGCATAAGGGGCTCCATTGACTAAAATAGTATAGGGTTGAGTACCCGCATCATTGCCTCCAGTTGCTTCAAAAATATAGGTACCATTATAGCCTCCTTTGCAACTCACGTGGGTAATTTGCTGTTGGGCAAGCATAAGTAATAGCGGTTCTTTGATCCTGACGGTAGTACTAATGGTACAGTTTTCGGCATCGCGGGCGTACAACGTGTGGTCGCCTGCGGCAAAGCCACTAAAAACAGCTGAAGCCTGGAAATTGGTACCATCTTTAGAATAGGCATAACCACCCCAACCACCCACTACGGCGAGGGTCACACGACCATCGCTGCCTCCGTGACAAGAGACCGAGTCTATGGTAAAAGAAGCCACTTCAAAGGCAAAAGCCACCGCAGATTCATCTATAGTAGTAGAAGTTTCGAACCAACCTCCGGTCACAAAATTGTGGCATCCTTGGGCATCTTTTACTCTGAGCTTGTAGGCGCCCGCTGGACGGTTACTCAAGGTAGCAGTGCTTTCGGTGGCTCCCAAGGTAATCTCAGCGGTTATGGGGCTATTGGCTCCATCTAGCCACTGGATGGTATAGGGTTTGACTCCTCCGCCAATGGTGGCGGCAATGCTTCCGTTGCTTTCGCCTTTACAAGTGACCCGCTCAGTAATGAGCGATGCTGTAAGCACGGGAGATGCCTGTAGTTGAATAGGCAAACTCATGTATTCACAGGTTTTGTCGTCTACTACCCGAATGCTGTACACCACAGTGCCCCCCTGGAAGTTGGTCGGGCGCAAGCCCGTAAACAAAGCCGAGGTGCCCATTTGAGTGGCTATTTTAGCGCCGTTTTCGTTGAGTTCTATAGTATAATTGCCATTACCTCCGGTCACATTGTCTACCCTAATTTGCCCGTCTTCACCATTGGCACAAGTGACATGGTAGGTAGCAAAACGCAGCACTGGGGTAATCGTAGCAGTCAAAGTAGCCGGAGCCGTTAAGGTAACGTTACCTAATACTTTAGCGGGCTGGGGACAATTATTTTGGCTAATTTCTACGCTGTAGTTCGCCTCAGCAAGTCCAGTAAATACTACCGAGTCGCCTACTGTCACCCCACTAAGCGAAGTGGTACCAAAACCCACAAAAGTCGGGGTATTTACTACTGTTCCGCCTTGTTTGAGTACCAAAGTATAGGCGGTATTGGGGGCAATAGCGTTGCCTGTAGTTACTTTTACGCCCAGTCTTCCGTCGCTACCGCCTTTACAGGAAATGGCGTGGGTGCTGCCCGTTTGTGGAATGCCTGCCAGGGTACCCACTACAGGCACCAAATCGGTCAGGATTTGGGGTGTGGTAATGTCGTAGTTGCCTCCGCTACTACAAGAATGCTTCAACTTAAAAGTATAGCTGCCCGCGGGCAAACCAGTAAAAGTGTGCCCTCCCGAAACATAGGTAATACCGTTGGCGGTGGCGTGGGCAGTGCTTGTTCCATCTTTGTAGGCTTCTATAGTATAGGTACCACTCTCGTTGCCTTGGGTAAAACTCACTGCAATGCTGCCCGTGCCTCCTTCGCACACAATGGGGCTTGCTACAGCAGAAGTAGCCACTGTAGTAGATGGATTGGACAAGGTAATGGCTCCAGGGTTGGGCAAAGTAACCAAGGTGGTTGCCCCGCAACCCGATTCTCTAATTTCGAAATGATAATTGGCGGCATCCAACCCTCCAAAAGTATGATTGCCCGGTGACAGGTTAGGACGGGTTTCTACCAGAGCACCATTGCGGTATTTGAGAATAGTATATTTGTAAGTACCAGACTGCGCCGCAGCTCCCCCTCCGGCGGTGAGTACAATTTGTCCATCAGCCGCACCAATGCAACTGGGGTTACTTCTTTGGGCGGTTTGCTCGGTGAGGGTAACAGGAGAAGGAGATTTTATTTTGATGAGGTATTTATTAAAACAATAACGTGCTCCTGAAGCATCTTTATTCTCTATAGCCAAAGTATAACTCCCTTTGCCTTTTCCACTAAAAACTTCATCAATTCCAGGATTACCACGATTCTCTACACTTATTGGAAAAGAACCAGAATCTAGTATATCACTAAATATCAAATCAGTCGGATTAGATGGGATAGGGTATAGAAAGTCATTTGTATAATCTCCCTCTGCCAAACTATAATAATAATTATTAGTTGGGTTATAAGGATTGTTAAACTTAACTCGAATACTAGCATTTAATCCATTTGAGCAAGTGAGGTGACGCACAATTACCTCGCCTATGGTAGTCGTTCCCAGTTTAAGTGGAATTCGATCTTCCAACTGCCAACCATTAGATTGATTATCACTGTAAGCCACACCGGAAAATGGGTCAGGAGCCGCAGAAAACAAGTAAATAGGCAATGCCCCCCCAAAAGGAGCCACCAGCTTCCCATAACGAAAACCTCTTGCCCGGTAAAGCATATTCTGTGGACTTGCCACTTTAGGAGCATTGATGACTAGAGAAGGCGTAGTGGTGTAAGCCGTGCCGCTGGTGTTAGCAGCATCTGTCCAAGTAGCCCCTCCATCGGTAGACTGTTGCCAATGGTACTGCTCAATTTTATCGTTGGTTTGTATGGGCAAACTCAAGGTAAAGCTACTCCCCGAACACACACTATTGTTAGGAATGGTAGGAACATACATTAACTGAGGCATCCACCGAAATGCAAATCCCCGGTTGCTACACCCATTCGTATTAAGTGGTATGACAGTTTGAGAATGAAGTACGCCTGCGTCATAATCGGAAAGGGTGGTTACTTCGGCAGTATACTCACAGCCTCCATCTTGCACCAAAGGGTCAGGGTAAAAATGCCCTTTAGAAACTCCTGGTAACTTATTTTCCCCATTGAATACTATAGTGTAAGACTCAGAAGCACCTATGCCAGAATTAGTCACCGTGATGTTGCCCACCAGCTGTGCCTGAGCAACAAATTGAATGCCCACTGAGAGTAAAAATAAAATAATAAAATGCCTGAATGTAGTAATTGTAAATTTCATGATGGATGGATTAAAAAAGCTAATCATTGTATCGTTTGATCACACATAAGAAAGCCAAAGCTAACAGTCAATACTAGCTTCAGGCTTTTCAATGCTTTTATTTAGTAGGGTCAAATTCCCAGAAAGAGCTTCTACTAAAACCTCCTTCTCTAACATAAACTTTGCTATTTATGGAAAAGGCATCGGTGTAAGATGGAAATTTAATGCTTCCTGATAACCCCCTCTTTTTAGACCAAGTGTCCGTACTAGGGTTATATTCCCACATAACATAATTGCTTTGACTTCCGGTAGCTGCATAACTCTTTCCATTAATTACCATACCTGATAAAACGACTGCTTCTGGGAAACTTTTTAACCCTGTCCAGGAATCATTATTCGTATTATATTTCCATAGCTTTCTGTCATTTGCAACTATATAAGCAACATCATTGATTACAAATGCTGTTTTGGTACTGACAAACGGAAGGTTATTCTTTTGCCCCCAGACTCCCAAAGATATTTCCCATAATTCATTTGAACCTGATTTTATTACAAACCCAGAACTCCCTACGGAAAAGGCTGCTTCTCCACCTTGAATTGAGTAAGTACCAGCAAAATCAGTCAATTGTGCCCAAGTATTGTTAGCAGGCTTATATTGCCAAAAATCTTTTTTCTCAGCTTTTGTTTCGTCTAAACCCAAACCCACAAAAGCAATATCATCTATCACAAACACAACAGGTGCCGTACGTTTACCTCCTGGATAACTGGCTTTTTGTGTCCAAGTATCATTAGCAGCATCATATTCCCACAAATCACTCAATGCTTTATCAAATTGCTGATCAGTTCTTCCCAAACCTATATATCCCTTTGTTCCTATACCAAAACTTATAGCAAACTCTCTAGCGCTACCCCCAAAATCCTTTTTTTGTGTCCATAAACCACCTAAGTAAGTAAAATCAGGGGTAGAAGCGGCAGCTAACCCTTTGATGGTTGCGGTGATTTTGTTGGCACCTTCGGTTACTCCGCTGGGTACTACTACTTTTATTTCGGTTTCGCTTACACTCAAAATGGTAGTGGCAGCGGTGGTACCAAATTTAATGCTTGTTTCGGCGGTGGTGGCGTTAAAGTTGGTTCCCTTAATCGTGACAGTATCGCCTTGACCTGCTTCAGTGGGGGTAAACTCGGTAATGGTAGGGCTACCCGTTGTGCTAAAGGTTTTATCTTCGCCATAGACTGTTCCCTGGGCATCGGTGGCGTAGGCGCGCACGTGGTAAGTTTTGCCCGCAGCAAGCCCAGTCACGGCGTGTTCGAATGCCCCTGCTTCGGTTTTTGCTCCCAGCGAATGTTTGCCCACCGAGTTGAGGTCAGGGCTGGCGGTTTCCCCCCAGACAAAGCCGTGATCGGTAATGCCTCCTTCACCCACTATCGAGATGCTCCCTTTGAGCGTCACCGAAGTAAAATCTACCGAAGTAGGAATAAAAGTGCTCAGGCTGGTTTGGGCACGCTGTTGAGGGTCTTCTTCTTTTTTCTTACAGCCAACGGTGAACAAAAATAAAGCTGCCAATAGCAATGAGAATTGTTTTTGGATTAATCGCATGGAGTTTAGGTAATTGTGAATAAGGGTAAATAGCTGAAAGATAGCTAGGTATACCTGCTTATTTGTTTTATTTAATTTTGAATTGGTACTTGATATAGTGAAAAGCTTTCTTACTATGTATACCCAAATCAGACAAGTTGTTTGGACATTTTTTTGAAAAAAACTTCGAAAATATGGACAAATATCGCCATTTAGATGTAGTTGGACAAGGATAAAGATTTTTTGTGGAAAGGAGGCGTGATAATTTTTTCTAAAAATAGGCATTTCTTTATTGCCATGCTTTTTTTTCTTGGAGACAACCTGTCGAGGTAAGGTTTTGGGGCATTATTTGGGTTTGAGTACAGTTGGTGAAAGGTCTACCAAACACCATAAGCTCTACTTGGTGGTACCAAAAACAAGGTGTTAGGCTTTTTGTGCAAGTTTAGGCAAAAGTGGGGCTAATGGTCCATAAAAAAACACCTAAACAAGCGTTGCTCTTGCCTAGGTGTATCTCTGAAATGTCAATCAGTGCCTGATTCCTGATTGTAATAAATATATAGCTCTAATATATATAGTTCGTCATCCTTTGTCTGTGTATACCCCTTGCCCACTCCCATAGTTGGCTTTTTTCGGTCAATGCATCCATAGCATCGGTAAGCAACCATACCGCCTGGACAAGTGAAAAACAAGTAAATGCTCGTAGAAATTAGGCACGCATCGCAGATGCGCAACAGTGGGGGGTAAAAACCAAGCAAGCTTATTCATAAAAAAGATACAAATGACTTGGCTTTCACTTTCTAACCAATCGAGGGCTTCATCGCGGTTGTTCCATTTTATTTGGCGGAGCTTCTGTATTTCGGCGGGCTTTAGCGAGGCATAAAAACCTGTTTGCTCACACTGGTAGTTTCCCCGGCCATCGACGTTTTGTTTTTAGATAAAAAAAGCCAAGTACAATGACTTAGGCTTCATATAACAACTAATAGTTAATCCATTAAAAATCAACCACTTAAGCTCAATACTTGTAGAGGGTATATTAAAATACGTGCTAAGTGAGGGGGTTAAGCTAAAAATTCGAAAAAACCATCTAAATCAAAAGGAAAAACTCCATTTACAATTAGGCTAATCTCTTTTTCATAGTACAATTTTATTTGTAACGTTTCTATAATCTTTTTATCGTTTTCATTGACCTTGCCATATACTCTTAGTGTCTCTACATCAATTTCAGGGAAGTTTAAAGGTAATTTAACTTCGCTTTGAAAATTCAAATTTAACTCTCGCCACTTTCTCTTATCATTGAGTAGTTCTTCAGGAAAGCAAGTTAAATTAGAATATGTGCCAATTTCAGTTTGTTTGTCAACTTTACTTTCATCTCTTATTTTTGAATTATCCTGATAACTTACAAACCAACCAATTTCAGGTTTTAAAGCATACGTTTCTTTATTTTGCTTCAAGCCTACAAAACCAGCCCAAAGTTCCATAGGTATTTGTTGGATAACCTCATTTTCTTTTACTTTGATTAAATATTCAAAGTCAACACACACCAATTCTTTAGGCAATAAATCTATGATATCTTCAATTGTTATCCCTTCTGCTTTTTTTAAATCTATCTTGTTTCCTTTTTTATCGTAAGGGTAAAAATTCGTAATCCATCCATCTATACTTTTTGGGCTTCCATATTCTTCTTTTGTATGAACCTTAAACATGTCAATCCAAAAATCTCTATCCACCTGCCCTTTAGAAGTTGCGACAAACTCCTTAATGATCATATTTAATTTATTCACCCACCATTCCAAACCAAACTTTTTTAAATAGGCCAGTTTGTCAAGTATTTTATACCAGTCTGAAGGTTCACCCTCTAGAGTAATTGTTGGTATACCACAAATCATATAGGCTACTCCATATTCAAAATATGCTTTTACAGTATCCAAAATAGTAATTTCACTTACAATCCTTTCTGTAGAAGTCGTAGTACTAAAATCGGCTTTTAAAGTATCGAGCAAACCTTGATCAATATAACTTGTTAACTGGTTGATGAATTGTTGAGGTATATCCTCCCATGTAGAAGAAGTTCGGCCTAAAATCACCTCATTGTTGGTAACAGTTAATCTTTGCTTTTTTTTTAAATAAGGAAAGATATCATTTTGTTGTTGGGCATTGATATTTACATGGTTTGAGAACCCTTGACAGATAGTTAACCATACAATATCAGGGGAGAGTACAAAAGGGCGATGGTCAGAGTAGGCTTTATACATTCCATACAATAATGAATGGTATCCCATGGGTACTATATTATAATCAACCTGATTATGATGTTCTACTTTTTCTACAAACTGTTTGATAACTACCTGAAGTGGTTTTTCTGTTAGTAACTCACTTGGTGATTCTAAAGTTTCTATGTCAAAAGTAATTGATTTTACTTTTCTGCCGTTTATTATTGTTTCTTCGTGAATGATCATAGTTTTGTAATAATTTAAAGTCTAGATGCATCAAAGATATACCAATTTCCAGATTCGTATCTGCCGTTTGGAAGTTTTACTTCATAACCATGTTTTCCCATTTTTTCCAAAAGTTTATCTAGCCCCGCTCCATACTCTAGATGTTTTTCTAATTGTCCATCATAATATTTAATTACTCCATTTTTATCTTTAATGACATTGAAAGCATGACCACCCGTATACTTCATTCCATCTTCTAATCCACCTTTGAATGACGCGAAGATAAACGATGAGTTATTTGGAGCTTTGTTTAACAAGTTAGATACAAATGATAAATTATTTATATTCCCTACTTGCTTATATGCTGATGCAATCCTGGGTCTGTGAGGAAAAGGGTTTATGAAAGGTTTTTTTATATTGGAAGCATCCCTAGGCACTTTTTTTAAAAACTCTTCAAGCCTATTTAAACCATTTAGCCCCCTTTCTCCAACGAAAGATTCGAGAAAAAAACGAGCATCAAGTATTGGCTTATTTAAAAGTTTGCGTGCAACAGACATTGCAACTGTTGTACAATTACTTGCATTCCCAGATTGTGAAACTGCATTTGCTACATTTGCAAGATGGGCCTTTTTTTGGTATGCCAGTGGGAGATGTCAAAGCCAGGCAAATGATCTGGCTTTCACTTTCTCATAATCGCATTATAAATGCTCGTAGAAAAAGGAACGCATTGAAATGCGTACTAGTGGGGAGATTAATTTTTCTCTTTATGGATTTGCCTCTCTATGGTCTCAAAATAAGTTAAAAATATTTTTGCAAACTCATCTATACTTACGCTTACCCTTGTGTAGAGGCTATTCAAATCATGGAGTGTATAACTTGGCTTTCTATTATTTTCATTTAAGACTTTCTTGTCAAAAAATATTTCAGTTTTTTTATTTACATTATTTTCATCTTTAATATACATAGCCATATTTTGAAGTACTTCTCTTAAACCCAGAAAAGCAAAAGGATAAACTTTATAACCAAGAGCCTCACCAAAGCTATCTGAATATAGTAGTTTAACAGCTTGGCTACCCATGAAACCCAATAAACCTGAGTTTTTGAAATCCGTATTATCTCGCCATTCCATCCAAGAATACTCACTCCCCATAAAGAATACATATTTTTGCATTTGAACTTGTTGATCTAGCTTTTGTAATAGTTCCGTAGAAAAATCATAAAACATCAAAGTCCATTTATTTTGTTCTATATCTTCCAACTTACCAGCCTTAAAATCAGCCTTTATTTTTGGAAAATATGACCTCCTAAGTTTTTTTTATTTTTTTAAACTCTAATTTTTGATACTTATTAAGCACTTTTTTTGAGGTTTCCGGATAACCTATAAACATAAACTTTCTTTTCATATTAGCTACTTTAAAATGTAGTAGACATTATAATTTGATGGTAAAAAATCAGTCAAATGTAAGCCAGGAAAAGGGTTATAGTGTTTATCATATGCTACACTATTCGGAATATTCCAATACCTGACTTTAATCATAATTTATTCTTTACTTTCAATGTAATTTAATATTTGTTTGATATGATGTTCACTTAAATCCTCAATAAACTTAGTATATACATCAGATAAATACTCTAGTTGTTCTTCATTAAATATTTCTGGAAGATCACCAAAATTAATTAAAGCCTCTTCATCAAGTTCAACTTTACATTCCTCTAACAAGTACTTCTCTACAACTACTTCCCATACCTGGTCAAAACTTTCTTTACATATTTCTGCTGCACAATATATTTCAAAGCCAGTTTCCTCCTTATCGATATTAAATATACCCTCCTTAGCTCGACTTTAGCCTTATGTAGCATACATTAATGCCTGCTGCATATGCTCGAGTAAATCTTTTGATATTGTTACTTTACACTCGCCTGTTTTTGGCGAGTGTGAAAAATTAAATTTATTCCAAAAAAGCCC
>NZ_CANLRP010000125.1 GCF_947493425.1 uncultured Microscilla sp.
CATCTACTCGTTCTGTGATCATACAGCGAGTTTAACTATTTTCTTTTTTCCAACCTAGAAATCAGCGAAACGTAAGTGATCAGACCATTAAAAGATAATACACTTACTTAACCACTGATAACAATATAGTAACTTGCCTGGGAGGGTAAAATAACCCTTAGACACCTTGTATACTGTGGTGTAGTAAATGACCAGAGTTCATTTTGTAAAATCAACCTATAAAGATCAAACTAAGATTAAAATTTTACCACATATTACCCATTTTTACCCGAAAAAAAGACAAAGCCTTATGCTTCACAAAATATTGGCGTAACATCTGTTTCCCACCTTTGCGCCCATAAAATTTACTTACCCTTTTACACATATTGGTGTATGTGTCACTTAAGAATGTAATGCTGAGGCATACACTTATGAATGTTTGCTGAGGTTGTAAATGTGTGATAAACGACTTGTTGTTGTTGCCCATGAGCAACCTTACAGTTTAAACTTAAACCTTATAAAACAGATGAAAAAAGTTTTACTAGCCCTGGCTTTATGTCTGGTGGGTGTAAGCTATAGCTTTGCCCAAACAATGGCTAACAATCAAAGAACACGCATTGTGAAAATTACTCGTACTACTTCGGGTAAAACATCCCAAAAATTACACAATTATTTTGATCAAGGCTTGGCGCCTTTTTATCATGGAGTGGCTTCTGGAGACCCTTTGTCTGACCGAGTAATTCTGTGGACAAGAGTTACCCCTGATACCCCTGGCAATATAGAGGTGATTTGGCAAGTAGCTACTGATCCAAAAATGCAAAATATTGTAAACTCTGGTGTAGTAGTGACCAATGAAACCAAAGATTACACGGTAAAAGTAGATGCAGACGGACTCCAGCCGGCAACTACCTATTACTACCATTTTAGTGCTTTGGGTAGAAACTCGTTGGTAGGACGCACCCGTACTGCACCTACTACCAATGTAGAAAATTTGCGTTTTGTGGTAGTATCTTGCTCTAACTATCAGAGTGGTTACTTTAATGCGTATGGCAACATTGCCGAACGCAACGATATTGATGCGGTTATTCACTTGGGTGACTATATCTATGAGTACGCTACTGGAGAGTTTGGTTATACCGATGAGGTAGGACGTACCCACGAGCCAAGCCACGAAATCATTACCTTAGAAGATTACCGTATTCGCTATTCTTACTACCGTTTAGACCCTCAATTGCGTCGTTTGCATCAGCAGCTGCCTTTTGTTACAGTATGGGATGACCACGAGTTTGCTAATGATGCATATAAAGATGGTGCTCAAAACCATCAAAGTAATGAAGGAAGTTGGGGCAAACGCAAAGGCAATGCTTTTAAGGCGTATTTTGAGTGGATGCCAGTACGCACCAGCGACTTGGTAAAAAACCGTATTTACCGTAAGATAAGCTATGGCAACTTGGTAGACTTGATTATGCTAGACACACGTATAGAAGGACGTGAAGCACAAGCAGGAGGTGGTTTATTTAGAAAAAGCACGGCTAAAAAATTAGAAGCGCGTGCCCGCGAATTGTCACGAAGTCGTACTACTGAAGGTGATAAACTGACTACTTTGTTGAAAGAGTTTTTACCTTATATGGTAAATGTGAACACGGGCAATCAAAAGGCTCCTAATGCCCTAACCACTGAGGAGTTTGACTTTGCCATTAAAACTTTAGTAAAGTGGGTAGAGCTTCGCAAACAAAGTAAAGATGTAAAAACCCAGCCTGAATTTCTAAAGTTGAGAAATTTGTTGTTGAAAGCACAAAAAGACAGCCCTGATCAGCAAGCACGTACTACAGCCCAAAGAAGCATGTTGGGAGCTGAGCAACTTGCTTGGTTTAAAAATCAGTTAAGCAGTTCTTCAGCTAAGTGGAAATTGATTGGAAATCAGGTAATGTTTTTCCCTTTCAATGGTTTTGACATCAAAGATACCTGGGATGGCTATCAGGACGAGCGAGGCAAAATCATTGATTATGTGATGGATAAGAATATTAAAAATGTAGTAGTGTTGACAGGCGATATCCACACCACTTTTGCGGCTGATGTGCCTACCTCGCAATGGAAATACGCCTTATTTGGCAAGCGTTATTCGGCAATGGTAGAGTTTGTAACCTCAAGCGTTACCTCAGCCAATTTTGATGAGTTTGTAGACCTTGGTTTGATTGGTGATTTTGCTGGTTTTGTTGCCAGTGGTTTGCTTGATGTATTAAATCCTCACCTGAAAGAGCGTAATCTTGAAGACCACGGCTATATGGTAATAGATGTAAACTCAGGCAGAGTACAGGCTGACTGGTTTTATATGAACGACATCAAGACTCGTAATAATAGCCAGCGTTATGGACAAAGCTGGTATGTTCGCAACAACGAACGTTATTTACGCAAAGCAAGTCGTGCCGCTGCCAACCGTAACCTTTATACTGCGTCTGCGCCTACTACACCTTTAAACAAGCGTGTAAGCAACCATAATACTGGAGCTGGTTTGTTGGTAGTAGGTAACTATCCTAACCCGGCAAATACTGAAACCAATTTGCACTATGCTTTGGCACAAGATGGTAAAGTTCAAATCTTGATTTATAACAATAAAGGCAAACTGGTAAAAAGTGTGTTGAGCCAATCGCAAGAGGCGGGCTTGTACAATGTCACTTTTGGGGTGAACGATCTTAAAGCGGGTACTTATATCTATAAAGTAATTACTCAAGGCAAATCAGTAAGTCGCCGTTTATTGATTAGACGATAGTTTTGATTGAGAATGATAAGGTATTAATAACAGAACAGGATGTGTGATTTTATTGTCCTGTATTTGGATTTATTCCTTATTTAATGTATATTAAAAATCACATGCTGATTCAGTATGTGACCGTGCCCTTAGTGTGTGAAGTTGCAAAGCTCTACATGCGGGGGCATTTTTTATGTTTTAAACCTTACAACTCAAATAAAAAGCAAACTTCGTTTAGACAGCATTGGCTGTATGGATTGGTAAAATAAACTAAGTTACGCTTTATATCATTAGTAAAAGGGCTCAAGCAACAACAGAGGACCTTAGCCCTCTGTTATGTATAGTTAATATATAAGCTATCCAAAAATTATTCCCACTCTATAGTAGCAGGTGGTTTTGAACTAATGTCGTACACTACCCGGTTTACTCCTTTTACCTGATTGATAATTTTGTTAGAGGTTTCAGCAAGAAACTCATAAGGTAAATGTACCCAGTCGGCTGTCATACCATCCAGACTATGTACTGCACGCAACGCCACCACATTTTCGTAAGTACGTTCATCACCCATTACTCCTACCGATTGTACGGGAAGCAACATAGCGCCTGCCTGCCATACGTCATCATACAAGCCGCTGGTTTTGAGACCATTGATGAAAATAGCATCTACTTGTTGCAAAATGTCTACCTTCTCTGGAGTAATGTCACTTAAGATACGAATGGCAAGTCCTGGACCAGGGAAAGGGTGGCGACCCAAGATTTTGTCATCAATTTCAAGGCTCTTGCCTACTCTCCGAACTTCGTCTTTAAATAATGTATTGAGTGGTTCTACTACTTTTAAGTCCATCTTTTCGGGCAAACCGCCTACATTATGGTGTGACTTAATAGTAGCCGAAGGTCCTTTGACTGAAACTGACTCTATAATATCAGGATAAATCGTGCCTTGTCCTAACCATTTGACACCTTGTATTTTATTGGCCTCTTCCTGAAACACATCGATAAACTTGCCACCAATGGCTTTACGTTTTTGCTCAGGGTCTTTCAAGCCTTTGAGCACATCATAAAAGTCTTGCTTGGCATCTACTCCAGTTACATTGAGCCCCATGCCTTTATAAGACTCCAGTACTTCTTCAAACTCATCTTTACGTAACAAGCCATTGTCTACAAAAATAGCATATAAGTTTTTGCCAATTGCTTGGTGTAAAAGTACGGCAGCCACTGACGAATCTACTCCACCCGAAAGCCCTAATACTACTTTATCATTGCCTATTTGGGCTTTTAGTTCAGCTACAGTAGTTTCAATAAAAGAATCAGGAGTCCAGGTTTGTTCACAACCACAGATGTCTACCACAAAGTTTTGCAACAACTGTTTGCCTTCAGTAGTATGGGTTACTTCAGGGTGAAATTGTATGCCATAAGTATCCTGATTAGCAATTTTATAGCCTCCTACCTTTACAGATGCGGTACTGGCAAGTATCTCAAAACTTTCAGGAATATCAATAATGCTGTCTCCATGAGACATCCAAACCTGCGAGTTGCTTGGAATATTTTTAAATAAAGTAGCATTACTCTGTACAAAGTGTAGGTTAGCTCTTCCGTATTCGCGGGTAGCCGAAGGTTGTACTTTGCCACCTGCTTTGTGTGCCATCAGCTGTGCGCCATAGCACACCCCTAACAGGGGAACCTTGCCTTGAAACTTTGCTAATGGAAATGTAGGAGCTTCATTGTCAAGTACTGAGCAAGGACTTCCTGACAGAATAATCCCCTTGACATTAGTTAAGCTTTCAGCATTGTTTAAAATCTCATTGTTATAAGGAAGAATCTCACAGTAGACGTTCAACTCGCGTACCCTACGAGCGATCAATTGGGTATATTGGGACCCAAAATCGAAGATTAGAATTTGTGTTTTGGTATTGTTTGGCTTCATGAGGCAAAGGTAGTTCGAATAAAGGATTTTGCCAATGAGTGATTTTAAATTTTACTTGAATTGTGAAGTGATCACTATAAGATTTAGCGTGTACGCCTTTTTCTATACATTATTTGAGGAATTCTTTCAATCAGTGCTCCGCAGTGATTTTAGTCAAAGTTGTTTGCTGGTGATCAGTTATTGATGAATTTAAAAACTATTTAATTGAGTGTTTAGGCGTAAAACCGACACACTTTTAAAAATAAAGTGAGTACACAGTCTTAATATAAAATACTGGTTTACAGTATTTAACAAGGTGAACATTTACTTACATCAGCTATGGACTATTGGTCAATGACAAATAAGACCAATCCTATGCTTAAGTACGCCCTTCGACAAAATCAGCTATCAATCCAGCAACCATATTTGCCCCAAAGGTATTAAGGTGTAAATAGTCAGGTGTCATCAAAAAACCGTTCAATGCGGCAATCTTATCGAAGCTTTGTCCCAAAATATATCTTCTAAACATAGTGGTGGCTACCAGGCGGGTAGTAGGCTTATATTTGCGTTTGGGGCTAAATTTGGTTTTGGTTAAAAATGCCCGTTGTTTTTCTTGCAAAGGCAGGTAAGTAATCTTATGGAAAGCTGCCAACTGTTCAATGATTTCGGCATAAGCCTGTGTTTGAGCATTGGCCTTATCATTGAGTTTTTCGCCTATAAGGGGTATAGACATAATAGCAACCCGTGCCCGGCTACGCATTTTCAGTGCCTCAATGATTAGGCTTACGTTTTCTCGGTATTGATCTGTGAGAGGTTTTTCACTGATTTTTTTGAGTTGGCGATAAGTTGCCATATTTTTATCATCCAGCATAGCGTTTAGGTCATTGGTGCCAATCAACAATACTACATGGGTAGGGTTACAGGCAATGATTTCATCCAGCCGATTGACAAGGTGTTCAGATAAATCACCGTTAACGCCAGCATTGACTACATGATACAAGCGTTGGTCAAGTTTATCTTCCAGAATGTCTACATAGTTTGCTCCCATATTGCCTTGAGTTAAGTCGTCTCCAGCACAAACTACAATTTGACGCCCATCTCCAGGTTCCAGTTCTTCAAGAAATGCTACTGGGTGGTTGAGGGGCAAAGACTGGACAAGACGGTAGAGGTAAATAAATATCCCTAATGGAACAGCTACAAGCAGTAGCAAGAACAAAGCAAAGTACATGACATTTTCAAGTTTTGATTAGGTCAGCGTATAAGACCAACAGGAAAGCAGCAAAAACAGCCAACTACTTTGGGCTTATTTCTGAAGAGTTACATCAAATATCTATAGTTTGACGTACAAATAACTGACAAAGCATTGGTTAATTGTAGAGACGGCTTTTATTGTGCAAAAATCGGTCAAATTGCCATCATTTCTTCGTTTCTTGTAGTGGCATTGGCAGGAGATGGTTTGATTAAAATGTTTTTTTTATAAGTATTTTAATGCTTTTGTAGAATCATTTTGTTTCTACTTGGGCATTGAGCCAAACTAATCAATGAATAAGGATTGATCGCATTAAAATCTGCATACCTTTTGATCTTAGCCTATTTGATAACTTTAAAAAGCATCGGAAACGCCAATGAAGATTACTGCGTTACTTATATCTTTTTTGTGTTTTTGTCATTTTACTGCAGCACAGAATACCATCTTTGTTAAAGATAAAAGAAAACTGTTGCTGGGTAGTAAAAACGTCCAGTTCTTAGAAGATGAATCTGGCAAACTCACCCTACAAGATATTTTGACCCCATCGAACCAACAAAAATTTGAGCAGAATCATAAAGGTGTTGTTCGGTATAATACTCCAGTGGTATGGTTTAAAATTACTGTACAAAATCGGTTAGACGAAGATGTATGGCTTGAAATAGGCGATTCATTTGGGGTATGGTACGCTGATTTTTATGCCCCCCTACCTGGTGACTCATCGTTAAAGTATGCTTCTCCTAAATTATTGGGAGCACTCAGATCCAACAAAAGTAAAGCGTCTGCTTTTGGAAACTACTGTATACGCATTGTCCGTGCCAATGATACTGCTACAAAAGTACTTTATTTAAGAGTTTTAGGTAAGTTTCCGCATGTGCATTCTTTTCATGTAGGGTCAGTATATGCCTTTTCCCGTTACTTTCGTATGTTTGATTACTTGGTGGCAGGTTTTGTGATCCTTATTCTTTCCATGGTGGTTTATAACTCTTTTATATGGTATGCTACCAAAGATAAAGTATATGTGTACTACATTCTGGCACTGTTAGGCATTATGTTTAACATTACTTTTGATAGCGGATACTCACTGTTTTCACACCGTTTTTTTTGGGACTACTTCTTTGTTTGGCATGGCATTGCGTTCTATTTTATTTACTTATTTGCTGTACATTACCTTGATTTGCAGCAAGCTGCTCCTAAAGTTAGGTTTTGGCTATTACTTTTAATGTTAATCCTGGTCGTCATTTTTCCCTGCCTCAACTTGTTGCCACTTTCCAATTTTACCTCTTTGTTGATTCCCTACCAATTGTTTATTATATTATTCTATTTTAGCCTATTGGTTTGTGGCATTTACTTGTGGTTCAAAGGGTATAAAAAAGCTCGTTTTTATACTCTAGGTTGGGGCTTTGCTATTACAGGGGTGTTCATCTTCATTGCTTCTGTGAATAACATCATCCCTATTAACGTGTTTACCCAACAAATTATGTATGTAGGATTTGGGGTAGAAGCCTTAATCTTTGGTTTAGCCTTGGGTGATCGCCTTAATTCACTGAAAAAAGAAAAAGAGTTTGCCCAAGCTACCAACCTTGCTTTGGTAAGAGAGCAAAAAGAAGTGCTGGAACAAAAAGTAGAAGAACGTACCAGAGAAATACAAAATCAAAAAGAAGAACTTGAGACCCAAGCAGAAGAGTTGAGCGAGATACACAGTGCTTTACGGAAGGCTTATCGAGATATACACGAAAAAAATGAACACTTGAACGCCTCCATTGACTATGCCCAAACCATTCAAAGTGCTGCTTTATCGCTTGACAAAAAAGTAGTAAATATGTTGGGAGAAGATAACTTTTTCATCTTTTTTAATCCACTTGAAAAAGTCTCAGGCGATTTTTATTACTTTCAACAAGTAGGCGAAAAACTAGTAGTGGCAGCGGTAGATTGTACTGGACATGGGGTACCTGGAGCCTTGATGTCTATGATTGGTATTGAAGTAATGAACGAAATAATACGTACCGAACAAGTGACAGCGCCCGATGTAATACTGACTAAGTTGCATACACATATATGGAACACTTTAAAACAGGAAGATACTAATAACCGTGATGGGATGGACATCGCTTTAGTAACCATTGATAAAACCAATAAAAAATTGTGTTATGCTGGAGCAAAAAATCACTTGGTGTATTACCAAAACAAACAAATAGAGCATATCAAGGCTAGTCGTTACTCGGTAGGCGGCAATCAAATAGGAGAAGGACAAACAAACAATGGCAGTGTATTTATATCACACGAAATTTCGCTGGAACAGCCCACTACTTTTTATTTGTTTTCAGATGGGTTGCAAGATCAGTTTGGTGGTAGAAATGACAAAAAATTTACGCCTGGCAGGTTACGTGAATTGTTGAAAGAGGTGCAACCATTAAGCTTGGCAAAACAAAAGGAAACTATAGCTCAAACAATAAAAGACTGGCAAGGAGACAAAGCACAAGTAGACGATATGCTCTTGATTGGAATTAAGGTTGATATAAGTAAATAAAAAAGGCTACCTATAATATGGCAACCTTAAGGTAATAATTCGGAAGAATTTTAAACAAGCCCTTAGTCTTGTTTGATATGTAAAAACAAATTCACATTTTCGGCTTCACTCTTTACAGTAATATTCTTTCTGTCAAACCCTGCTTTTTCAGCAAGTTGAATCATTTCTTCTTTGGTACGATGAACCAAAAACCAGTCTCCAAACAACTCCATGTATTTTCTGCTTGGGTTGTGGTCTTGGTTAAAGTTTCCGATGATGATCTCACCTTGATGTTTAAGCCAGGTTTTCATTTTGTTCAATACCCTCACAAAACATTTATCATTGAAATAGTCAAACAAGCCTGCTGACCAAATCACATCATATTTTGTTGTATCATTATACCTGAAAATATTTCTTTGAATAAAGTTGATATGATTCAGGTGGGCTTTATTAAGATTTTGCGCGTAAGCAATGGCCTTGGCATCCATTTCTACGCAAGTCGTATTGACGATGCTTTTATTGTATAGCTGGTCATATAACTCTTTTAAGTCTCTTGCCGGACCACTTGCCACATTTAATAGCTCAATGCTTTCGTTAGATGTCCAATTTTTGACTTTTTTGTGCATTAGTTTCTGAAAATAACTTTTACGATTTCTTACTGCTTGTGCAGCAGAGTTCTCTAGTGAGTATTGATCCCACTTTATGTAATTGTTATTCAAGTTGCGAGTGTATATCCTATCTATGATATGAAAGTCACCTGCATAACCATAAGGTTTAGTAAAAATGTGCCCCATGATCGATTTATCATCTTTTAACAAGTCTACATTTTTTAACAGGTTACTTTGTTGAATAGCAACAAAATCTTGATCCGTTAAGTTGTGTAAAAGTGAATCAAGCATACCATAGTCGCTTCGGTCAGGACCATTTTTTTCAATGATCTTTTTTAGTTGCCGTACTGTTTCCATTGTGGTTTTTAAATAAAGTAATATAATTCCAGGTGGTTAGACCCTCAAGATATTCAATGTTTACAAAGATAAAAAAACATTGGATGATTCTAAGAAAATGTTGTTGCTAAGTGTGTTTGTATATGTAAGCAAGCTTGTGCTGGCTATAGAGGAGGGAATCATTTATTGGGAAAGGTTAGATGCGTATTAAAGGCTGATAAAAACAATTTTAAATGAAACTTCGTTGCTAGTTATCAGATTTGCAGGAAATCAGTTTTGCTTTAAAAATATAATTTTAAATCTTTTTTATTACATTTAATTTGGATTATTTTTTTTGTGTTTAAGTTATGTTTTATATCATTATTATAATGAAATGTGCTTTTATTCCTTTATAAATGTGGTAACAAAAGAAATATGCGATTATTTATTAGAATAAAATGCCTTGTGTAAGTAAAGGTTATTTAACGACCGAACTAACAGTAGCTTAACAAACCTTAATGAATAGTATAGAGAGCTTCGTTACATAATATGTATCATTGCGGGGAAGCTTAAGAGAATAAAGTCGTTTTCTATTTTTTGACTATTTGCGAAAATTATTGCTTTTGTTCATTGACTTCAATGTTTGCGGCTCATTGTTAAAAGGCGAGATGAGTTATATTTAAACTTTGTCTTTGAAGTTAAAAAATCACTTTTTCAGCTCAGGTTATAATAATATTTAGCGATTTTATAAATTCTCTGAATCAAGTTCGGAGCTTTGTTTCACTATTGAAAAGAAGACAATCAGCTAATTTTTAAACAGGACTCTAAAAGCAAAAGCCACTTCTGATATACCAGAAATGGCTTATTATATATATTTTACAAAAGTAACTTGTACTATTGGTTTTCGTATTGTGTAACCGAAGTATACATTTGAGCATCTTTTTCAGCAATTTCTTTCTTTTCACCGCTCATAATTACCAAACGTTCTACTACATTTCGTAATTCGCGAATATTCCCTTTCCAATCCAGTCCTTTCAGGTATTCTAAGGCATCAGCCTCCATTTTTTTAGACGCTGCGCCATATTCGTTGGCTATATCCTGTAAAAACTTGTCTATAAGTAGTGGAATGTCGTCTCGGCGTTCTACCAGTGGAGGTACATGAATAAGAATGACACCCAAACGGTGGTAAAGGTCTAAGCGAAAATTATTTTCTTCTACTTCTTTCAGTAGATTTTTGTTGGTGGCAGCTATTACACGAACATTCACTTTTATTTCTTTGTCACCCCCTACTCTCGTGATTTTACCTTCCTGTAGTGCCCTGAGCACTTTAGCTTGTGCCGAAAGGCTCATGTCTCCAATTTCGTCCAAAAATAACGTGCCTCCATTGGCTCTTTCAAATTTTCCAATGCGTTGTTTTACTGCGGAAGTAAAGGCTCCTTTTTCGTGCCCAAAAAGCTCACTTTCAATTAGTTCGCTTGGAATAGCAGCACAGTTTACTTCAATCAAAGGTTTATCGGCACGATAACTCTTAGCATGTAACCATTTACACACCAACTCCTTACCAGAGCCATTAGGTCCTGTAATGAGTACACGGGCATCGGTAGGCGCTACTTTTTCAATGTCTTCTTTTACACGTTGAATAGCTTCTGACTCTCCGACAATATCATAAGTTTTAGAGATTTTTCGTCTAAGTACCTTGGTTTCTGTTACCAGGTTTGACTTATCGAGAGCGTTTCTTACACATAGTAATAAGCGGTTCAAATCGGGTGGTTTTTGAATAAAATCGAACGCGCCAAGTTTGGTAGCCTCTACAGCAGTTTTGATAGTGCCGTGGGCAGAAATCATAATGAACTGAGTATCTTTGCCTAATGAGCCGCTTTTTTCAAGCACCTCAATACCATCCATTTTAGGCATTTTAATATCACACAATGCTACATCATAGTCGTTTTTTTTGAGCATTTCAAAGCCTTCTTCGCCATCTTTGGCTTCGTCCACTTCATACTTCTCATACTCTAAGATATCGCGTAGTGTGTACCGTATACTTTTTTCATCATCAATGATTAAGATTTTCGCCATAATTCTATGTGTAATCTGCTATTAAGTGCGGTGATGGTTTGCAAGCACAAACCCTTACAAAATTATTATGCCTGTTATTTTAAAAGTGGAATGAATATGTAATCCTGTCCCATCTTAATACAGGAAAAATTTTAGTCTAAAAGCTGACATCTTGTTTTTAAACTCATTCCTAAGAACGGCTTAAAGTAACTTTTGCCCATTCTTAATGTTCAAACGCCAATATAAAAAAATTATTGATAAAATAAAGAAAATGCAAGTTTATAAGCCGGGTTCTGTTTTTTTGGTTTCCCAAAATCCCTATCATTTATCTAGGCCTTTCTTTGCAGAAAAACTCCATCGACCTACCCACAAACTAAGACGAGCCGCCCTTCAGTAGAGATTGATGTTTACCAACTCTACAATGCTTGCTTATTTGGTCTTTCAACTCGTAAGGTTTACCCTGCCGTTTTGGTTACCCAAAACGCGGTGAGCTCTTACCTCGCCATTTCACCCTTACCTCGATTGCTCAAGGCGGTATATTTTCTGTGGCACTTTCTGTCTTTTAATGATTTAACCCATCAAAAGCCTTCCTGTTAGGAAGTACGATGCTCTGTGTTGCCCGGACTTTCCTCTTCCCAATATTATTAGGAAGCGATAAGGTTACTTGCAAATTCTATTAAGTAAATTTAATGTATTTCTGAGAAAACACGGCATTGATTCACCCTGTTTTTTATTTAATCCAGCCCTTTTTCTTAATACCATCGGCTCGATTACATACGTGATTAGTGACGAAAAGTATCGATGAGCAAGTAATTTTTCTTTGGTTTTTTCTGTTAAAACCACCTACAAAGGTTCATAGTTAATAAAGCGGTATTTATACTATTTAAAGCGTCAGTGGTCTAAAATCTACCTTAAACTGCCTGAAATATTACTTTTTCGACTTACCTTTGGGTAATAATACGCATTTATACTGCGACAAAGCATAGTACGAATAATAATGATGAAATTTAAACTAACCACTATAATCCTGTGGGTTATAGCTTATTCAGGCATTCAGGCACAAACCATTACTACCCACAACGTTTCAGGCTTTCCCTTTTGTGCAGGGCAAACCATCAGTGTCCACTTCTCAATTACAGGTGTTTTCAACTCTGGTAATGCATTTAGCATCCAATTGTCTGACGCCAGTGGCGATTTTTCGTCTCCTGTTACCATTGGCTCTCTTGTAGGAACCTCTGCCAATTCTACATTTGCCACGTTACCTACTTCTACATCGGCTGGAACAGGCTATAAGGTTCGGGTAGTCAGCAACGATCCCGTAATCATAGGGTCAGCTTCTGGGGCTTTTGGGGTACAAACTGCTTCGGGAGACCCAACCTTATTTGGCGATGGGTTTTGGTATGGGCATACTTACCTTGACAACAATTGGAATACTTATGTAGGGTACTTTCAGACAGGGGCAGATTTAGGCATCAACACCGTTGACTATTATCCCATACATCAGTCTCCTGATAACTACGGCTCATTTGTAGCTTGTGGTGATGTACCCGACAACAATCATTCGGTAAGCTTTAAGCGTACCAATTTTGTTTGTGGAAAGTATCAGATGAATGTGACTGGCTATGATGATAAACTAGAAATATATGTAAACGGGGTGCAAGTATTGAGCACTACTACTTGTTGTCAAAACCTAGGCAAGGTATGGGAAGGGTACTTAGGTCCCAACTCAGAAGTAGAAGTACGCTATGCCGAATACTATGGCAATGGTTACTTGAACTTTGAATTGGTAAAAAACGGTGATTTTCAAAATACATTTACACTTTCGCCCAACCCGGCAGTGTGTGTAGGTGTATCAGCTAATTTGAGTATTGCTTCTGAAGCTATTACAGGCATGGACTATACTTGGGCGCCTGCTACTGACTTGAATACTACTACTGGAAAGAATGTTACTGCTACCCCCTCAACTACCACTACCTATACTGTAACTGCCACTGACCCTACAACAGGCTGTAGCGAAAGTAAAGACATTACTGTCACGGTTTCAAATACACCTACTATTTCTATTACTGCTACCAATGCTACTATTTGCGCTGGCGAATCTACTTCTTTGACAGCCACAGGTGCCAACACTTATTCTTGGTCGCCCGCTACTGGCTTAAATAATACTGCGGGCAATACTGTGATAGCCAGTCCTGCTACCACTACTACTTATACAGTCACTGGTGACAATGGTTGTGGTATAACCACCACGCAAACGTTTACAGTAAATGTCGGGAGCCCAATAACTGATGCGAGTGTGTTTGGTAATGGAACCTGGAATGTATACTGTTATAGTGGAGACTTCACCTCATTAGAGGGAATGTACACAGAACCCAACCTTAGTTTTAAATCCTCTGATCGCTGGGGATTATATGATACACCTTCCAATGCCTCAGGTTATAACGGTTGTACTATCTGGGTAAATAACCACGCTGTGAGCTATAAACGTACTAATTTTGATTGTGGGTTCTATCAATTAGATGTACCCCTGCATGACGATCAGTATTGGTTATACATCAATGGTGTAGAAGTGGCCACACACGATGGTTGGGGAGATGGGCACACCAATGTATGGACAGGTATGTTGGGCCCTAGTTCTACTGTTGAGTTTCGTTGGAAGGAAGGAGGGGGGGCTTCAGCTGGTGAATTGACTTTTACCAAGCTTGACTTGGTACAAATGCCTGCCCCATCGGTTTGTGCCAATGTGCCTGTAGCCTTAGCAGCTACTTATGATCCTGATGCAACTTACTCCTGGTCGCCCGCCACAGGTTTAAGCTCTACTACTAGTGCTAGCGTTACGGCTACCGTATCCAGCCCTACTACCTATACTGTAACAGCTACTAAAGATGGTTGCACCTTGACTGACCAGATTACCGTGCAAATGAGCACATTAGTGGGAGTAACAGTGACTCCTTCTACTCCAGTTATTTGTGGAGGGCAATCGGTTACCTTAACGGCTAATGGAGCCAGTTCTTATACTTGGTCACCAGCTACTGGTTTAAGCGCTACTACTGGAGGGGTAGTAACTGCCTCGCCTACCTCTACTACTACTTATACGGTGACTGGCTATGATGGATGTACCACAGGCTCTACTACAGTAACAGTAACTGTAGGAGGTACACAAAACCCTAACGTATTTGGTGATGGTCAATGGAATGTGTATTGTTATAATGGCAATGACTTCCAAAATTATTATGGAATGTATGTCGAACCTGATTTAAGTTTTGATTCCAGGAATCGTTGGAACTTGAACACTAACCCTTCGCTTGCTTCAGGATATACTGGTTGTACATTGCCCGATGACCAGTATTCCATCAGTTATAAAAGAACTAACTTTACTTGTGGTTATTACCAAATAGATATCACCAATCATGATGATTATGCGTCACTCTGGATTGATGGAGTAGAAGTGTTTAATCATGAGGGTTGTTGCGATTCTCATACTGATGTTTGGAAGGGGTTTTTAGGTTCTACTTCTACAGTAGAGCTACGCTGTCGAGAGTTTAACGGAAATAGTCATGGGGGACTTGCCTTTACCAATTTATCTTCTACCTTAAACATTACCTCGCCTGATGTTACCATTTGCGAAACCACGTCGTCTACTTTGACTGCCTCGCTGAGTGGCACCAATATCACTTGGTCTACCGATGCTACCTATATTGATTTAAGTACTACTACTGGCAATACCGTAATAGCTACCGCCAAAGCAGGAGCTAATGGAGCACGTACCATTACTTGCACAGCTACTGACCCCATAACAGGTTGCCAGCTTACACGAACGATCAACATTACAGTCGATCCACTGACTACTACTCAAGTAACGGCGTCTATGCTTACTATATGTAAAGGGGAGACGGTGACCTTGACTGCAAGTGGAGCCAATACTTATAGTTGGGCAACTGATGCTACATTGAGTGCGACTACTGGAAGTTCAGTGACTGCTACCCCTGCTACCACTACCACCTATACTGTTACTGGAAGTAATAACTGTAGTACCAAAGATGCTCAAGTAACTATAGTTGTAAAGGCCCCTACGCTTACTGGTACTGAATATGGTGATGGTCAATGGAATGTGTTCTGCTACGAAGGCAAAGAATTTGATAAGTTAAATGGACATTATGAAGAAACCAGTTTAAGTTTTGATACCAGGTCTAAATGGAATGCTTATACTACACCCTCTAATGCGCCAGGTTATATTGGGTGTGAGGTGCCAGCCGATAACCACTCTTATGTATATAAAAGAACAAATTTCCCTTGTGGGTCTTATCGAATAGACATTCCTAACCACGATGATTACTGTGAGCTTAGAATAGATGGAGTAACTGTTTTTTCTCATGACGACTGTTGTGATAGTCACGTAGGGGTTTGGACAGGTTTACTGTTGCCTACCTCTAAAGTAGAATTTTTGATCAAGGAAGGGGTAGGTGGTTCACATGGAGGCTTAAATATTGGTTTTTCAGTGGCTTCAGCCACTACAGTTATTTGGACAGGGGAGTTTAATAATGACTGGTTTAATTCTTTGAATTGGTGTGAAAATGTGCCTAACGCTACCACTAATGTGATTATTCCGGGGGCAGGTGTGGCCAATTGGCCTGTGATCAATGGCAATGGGGCGTTATGCAAAAATCTGACTATAGAAAGCGGGGCTAACTTTACTATCAGCGGAACTCATACATTAGATGTACACGGAAGTTGGATGAACAATGGAGGGGTGTTGAGCTTGAATAATAGTACAGTACGCTTTATGAGCACTCATGATGAAATGATAGGTGGTACCAGCTCTTCTGTTTTTTACAACCTTCAGCTTGAAGCAATCAATCAAACCATTACTTTAGGCGCATCCATAGAGGTCAATAATATACTGACTCTGAACAGTGTCGAGTTAGGGCTGAACCAAAACAAGTTGTCCATAAACAATGCTTTACCCACTGCATTGGTGCGCATTGGCAGTGGTTTCATTAACAGCGAAGCTGTAGTAGGCACCAATCAAAGCATTGTAAGTTGGTATACTGGTACCAATGTAGCTTCTTATGTTTTTCCTTTTGGAGTTTCTGCAGCAGAGTATATTCCTGTTACCTTTAATAAGAAAACTAACACCAACACTACCATTTCTATTTCTACGAGGGGAACAGGGGTCAATAATTTGCCTTTGGTGCCTGGGGTAAACCTCACTGGAATTTCAGGAGCAGATGCTACTCTGGTGGTAGATCGTTGGTGGGACATTAGCTCATCAGTAAACCCTTTGCCTGCTCCAGGGGCAGATATTACCTTGTCGTATCGAGGAAGTGAGAATACATTGCCTACTCCTGCTGTCCAGTTAGCCATTCAACACTACAATGCCACCATTGGCGATTGGGATTCACCTTATTTAAACTATTCTACTGGCACCGCTACGGGTATAGGTACTGTTACAGCGGTAAACATTACCGACTTTTCTCCTCATGTAATCTCTATGGCTACTATGCCTCTACCTGTAAGCTTTTTGAACTTTAAAGTTACTCCTAATATGGGGCAGGCATACTTAGATTGGGTATTGCAAGGTGGGCATCAAGCGAAGTATTTTTCTATAGAGCGTTCACAAGATGGAGTGAGGTATTATGCCTTAGCCAAAGTCAATGCTCAAGATTTGGCTAACACTTATCAGTGGATTGATAAACAGCCCCATGAAGGCATTTCTTATTACCGTATTGCTCAATTTAACAAAGACAACACCTATGGTTATTCGCCTGTTAAAAGCTTCAACACCAAGTTGGCCGACAAAGTTGGTATGTTGGTAGTGCCTAACCCTGCCAGTGGTAAGAACATTCAGCTACAGCTTAAAGGAGTTCAACATAAAGAGATTTGTCAAGCTATCATTTATAGTGTACAAGGAGCCATTGTTCATCAACAAGAAGTCGCAATAAAGCCGCAAGGAACTCAGATAGTTCGATTGTTACCATCTACGCCGTTGGCAGAGGGTTTATATCATATAGAAATGAAAATGGGCAAGAAAGCATTAAGGGCTAATTTTGTTGTGAGTAACTAAGAAAGCATCTTATTTTCCTGGGGTGATTTTGCAAAATTATCCCAGGAAAATAAAATGCATATTAAAATGATAAGCCTAAAGTTACTTTAAGGGCAAAGTTTTCTAAACCTTTTTTGGTGTAAGTACCATAACGATAAAAAACTCCAGTACCTATATTTAAGTTAGCTACTTGATAATAATTGATACGCAAGAGTTTGTCAAGCAACACCCCACTTTCAAAATAGCCTTGTTCCATAGTTTTAAAGTCTAGCATTTGGTGACGATCTACGTGTGTCAACGTTCCAAAACCAATATTTTGTACTAATATTAACTCTGGCTGAAACCAGGTAGCATTGCTTCTATATAGCAAACGCCCCAGGTTTTGAGAAATAAAAGCGTTAAAAAAACGATCAGATACAAATTCATACAACCCCATCACCTGAAAACTATGATCTACCATGATAGGCAATTGAGTAAGGCCTCCACGTCCGTTGTAAAGCAAAGGATAAGGAGTTTCCCCTTGTATCATTCCTGCCTGTAGGCGAATGGTGGTGGTTCCAGTTGTTGGCAGACAAAAACTGTAGGCTGCTTGCCCTTCTATTTTATAGTAGTCGAATTCACTATTTAATACGCTGGGTAATCCTCGTTTGTAGTTAAATTGAATAACTGGATATTGGCTACCTAGGTATACTTCGTGGTGGTCTTTTTTCATAAAAGACTCACGATAAGCATAGCGTAAACCAAGTGTTACTTCACTTATGTTAAACTCATTGAGAGCAATAGGGGTATTGTCAGGGGAGCTTATAGTAGTGCTTAGGTATTCGTAGTGATAAGTAGGTTCAATCTGTTGATTTTTGAAGCCTGCCAATAACTGTAAATTCCTGAAAGGACGAACTTTGATATATGCCCCTAAGGTTTTCACTTTATCCATTCTTGTGATTAATGCCTGGCGTAACACCCCATTTAGCGACCAACGTTCAGGAGCCAGCAGGTTTAAGTCAGCAGGTTCTGTTACATCTTGACTAAAGTAAACGCCTAGTTGTGGATCAAAACGTTTGAAAATATTTTGAACACTCATGGACGCACCATATTTAAAATTCCCATCCTTGGTACCATAAGCAACATATCCCGTTCCTTTAAAAATTTCAGAGATTTTTTCATTAGTACTAAAATGAGCACCTAAACGAATGCCCTCATAGCCATTGTATTGAATCATTTCACTTACCTTAAAATCCAGTGACCTGTAGCTAAGCTTATCATAAGTAGCTAGTTTCAAGGTGGTTGCCAAATGATTGAAGAGACGATGGTTACTTACACTGTCTATATAGGTGTAGGTGAGTGTATCTTTGGGACTCAAAGGATGAGCCTGATGTTGATTTTTCCAAAAGTCTGGTGTTTGATTATTCGCTTTTGGTGCTACTTCAAAAGTTACTTTTGAAAAATCTCTGGGTCTTAGAGGTGGATAAAGCTCGATGTCCTTCAGAAAAGTGCGCAGGGTGCCTACCATAGGGCGTTCACCTAGCTTTTTCTTATGAAAAATGATGTTAGCACTTAACTGTACTGGAAACCAGTATTTGTCTTTTAACAGGTGGTACTCTTGCTGAATACGGAAACTCGTGCTTTGGTATTGGTCTACGGGTTCAAATACTACATTCTGAATGGCATAGTACTTAGTGTTGATATAAAGTACACCTTTGAGTGCTTCAAAGTTTTTACCCGGTAGAGGGTAGAAGTGAATTACATAAATGCTGTTTTCACCTATAAATAAGGTATCACTAACTTCAAAACTGTATTTTTTATCACTATTGTGACTAATAGGGTTGAGGTACTTTTTTCCAAATACATTGATATGTGTTTTATAAAATGAAAAAGGTTGTAAACGTTGATCAATGCTTAGGAATACAGAGTTTTGTACGCCAGAAATACGGTTTCCCTGAAGAGTTTTTTTGTAATAATTAGGAAAAATATATTGGTGTTGGGTAACCGCTTCGCTCAAAAACAAGTGGTGTTTTCTAAGGTAGTGTGCCAACCGTTTTTCGGTACTGTCCAGTGTATTCGATGAGTCTACCTCAGCGGCTGTTTGTGCTGGGATCTTATTTTTGAGATTGATATAAAACTTGTGGTATGCGTTATACTTGTAAGACTTGAGGTTTTTGGGGTTATTTCGTTTACGGTTTTGGTATACTCGTTTGATAATTGCGCTTGCTGGACTATTGTTATTGGCAACGGTGCTTTGTAAAGGTTGGTTGGTACTTTGGTAGAGCTTAATGGTGAGTTGCCTACGAAGAGGCTTTAGGTCAGCCTTGGTTTTGACATGGTATACAAAAGGGGCAAAGCCTGCATAATTAAAACTCATTTTTTTGAGTGCAGACTCTTGTACAGTAATAGAAAAGAAGCCATCAATGTTGGTAGTAGTTCCTTTGGCGTTATTGTTTATCAGTACATTGACAAAAGACAAAGGAGCATTATCTTGTGCATTGACCACCTTACCTGTAATGATAATAGATTGACCAATGCCTGATAAAGTTGCAAACAACACTATGATAACAGTGGTGAAAAATGCCCTAAAAGACACAATTACTCGTAACATAAACTTTAAGTGTTACATCTGGTATAGAGGAGACTTATTACTTTTATATTTTGAATAGTTTTCCCCTGGAAGTTTTATCAAGTTCGAAAGTGAACATTTAACCTGTTCATAATCAAGACTCAACGATTTCTGTACCAAAGATAGTTTTCGAAAGCTGCAAATTTACAAGTTTATCAGGCAAATAGTAAAAAATGAAGGTTATTTTGTGTATCCGAAATTACCTTCGTTGGTAGCAATGGTCAACTGAGGGGTAGGACTAGGCTCTACTCTTCCTATAATTTGTGCGTCTACTTCAAATGAATGGGCTATTTTGATAATAGCATTGGCAGTAGCTTCATCTGTGTATAACTCCATACGATGCCCCATATTAAACACTTTATACATCTCTTTCCATTGAGTGTTGCTTTCTTCACGAATGATTTGGAACAATGCCGGGGTTTCAAACAGGTTGTCTTTGATAATGTGGTATTGGTCAATAAAGTGTAAAATCTTGGTTTGTCCACCACCACTGCAGTGTACCATTCCATCTATTTTGGTACGGTGTTCTGCAAATACTGCCTGCATAATAGGTGCATAAGTACGCGTAGGAGAAAGCACAAGTTTTCCTATATCTAAGGTAGATAGTTGATCGTGGGCAAAACTGTTGTTGTTTGCCTGGTGAAACTGTGCAGGAATAGCATCAGTTAGATTGTATTGTCCTATGTATACCAAATTGTCAGCAATGGCATTGTCAAAACTTTCAGGGTATTTACTTGCCAAGGCATGGTTAAACACATCGTGACGAGCCGAAGTAAGCCCATTGCTGCCCATGCCACCATTATACACCGACTCATAAGTGGCTTTACCAAATGAAGCAAGCCCTACAATAACATTGCCCGGTTTTATACGGTCATTGTTAATTACATCTGCTCTACGCATACGTGCCGTTACACAACTATCAACGATGATAGTGCGCACCAAATCGCCCACATCAGCTGTTTCACCACCAGTACTATAAGCCATTAAGCCGTGTTCACGCAAGAGGGCTAAAAACTCTTCAGTACCATTGATAATTTCTGCAATTACTTCACCAGATACCAAGTTTTTGTTACGACCAATAGTAGAGGACACCAAAATATCCTGAGTGGCGCCTACACATAACAAATCATCTATATTCATGACCAATGCATCCTGTGCAATACCTTTCCATACCGATAAGTCACCCGTTTCGCGCCAGTAGAGGTAGGCAAGCGATGATTTAGTACCTGCCCCATCAGCGTGCATAATGTTACAAAAAGCCTCATCTCTTCCAATAATATCAGGAATGATTTTACAAAAAGCCTTTGGGTACAAACCCTTATCTATATTTTTGATGGCGTTGTGCACATCTTCTTTAGAGGCCGAAACCCCTCTTTGGTCGTATCTCATAATAAATTTAATGATGCTAATGATGAACTTCACGAAAACAGCGGCAAGTTCGGGACTTTAGCACACAAAAAAAAATGCTGATGAACCACCTTGTGCTCATCAGCATTATAAATTTTCAGAATATTCACCCTATTTTATTCGCTCATTATACCAAGTACTTTGACAGTAGTACGACGGTTTGCCTGGTGTTCTTCTTCGGTTTTGGCTTCTTTTATTTTTAAGTCAGTCTCTCCGTAACCTTTGGCTTTGATACGGTCAGGATCAATCCCTTTTGAGATTAAATAATCTACTGCTGACTTGGCGCGTTTTTGCGAAAGAATCAAGTTGTTTTGATCTGTACCTCTGGCATCAGTATGAGAGCCTAGTTCTACAATAAGCTTTGGGTTGTTTTTCAAGAAAGTAAGCACTCGCTCGTCTAGTTCTTTGGCCGCATCCGGGCGAATTTCCCAGCGGGCAAAATCATAAAAGATAATGGCCTCAAACTCATAACCCAATACAGGCTTAAGGTATACTGTGGTTTGTAAATGAATATCGTTTACAGCTTTTTTGTATTTGGGATCATCCTGGTCAGCTTCACGTCCCAGCATACTATACTCTTCCTCGTTGGTGATGTATTGTACCTTGCTTACATTATTACCAGCTTTAATTACATAATCAGTTTTTACTTTTACTGGAAACTCCTTGACGTGTCCTTTGGCATCTGCTGTAAAGGTATGGATTGGCTTGCTTCCTTTTTTTATGCTGGCAATAGTCCCTTCATATACTTCTACCTTAGAGCCTGGCAATGGAATGTCTTCTTGAGTTACAGTATCTTCTACAGCTACATCAATGGCAAGAAAATAATTGAATGTTTTAGTTTTAGGTGTTTGATCTAAGAAATGGTAAATGTCATCTCCACCTTTGCCACCTTCACGATCAGACGAAAAATAACCAGTAGAGTCAGTATTGTAAATAATACCAAAATCATCGGCAGGAGAGTTAAAGGGTACTCCCATATTTGTCACCTCAACTTTACCGTTTCGACGAGTAGCAACAAACAGGTCTAGCCCTCCTAAACCCCAATGCCCGGTAGATGAAAAATAAAGCTTACCTTTGTTATCTACATAAGGAAATTTTTCGCTGTGATTAGTGTTAATCTGTCGGCCAACATTACGCACTCCATAAGCCCTTCCCGAAGATGTTAAGTTGGCTACCCAGATGTCATTTCCACCAGCGCCTCCTTTGCGGTCAGACGAAAAATACAAACGTTTGCCATCAGGTGATATAGAAGGGCAAGCATCCCAGGCTTTGTCTGAACTGATTTCAAGCAACTCAGCTTCTCCCCAAGTGCCATCTGCCTGACGGCGTGAAATAAACAAGTCAGTGGTTCGTCTGCCTTTTTTCTTGTTGCCACTTCGGGCAAAAATCATAAACGAGCCATTACGGGCAAAAGTAGGCGAAGCATCGTGTTCGGTTTCATGGTGAATGTCATCTTCATATAGCTTTGCTTCACCAGTAAATTTGGTGGGATGATCAAATTCATGGGCGTAAATACCTAAGTAAGCAGCCCCATTGCCTTTGAATACAGTCTCTTTTCTGGCTGAGGTAAATACCATTTTACCTTTATGGATCATTGGAGAAAACTCGGCACTTTTAGTGTTGAGTCCCTCACAATTAGTAATGGTATAATGGTGTTCTTCTTTTACCATACTTTCGAGCTTTTCCAGGTTTTTTATCTCAGTACGGGCTTTTTTTCTCAGTTTATAGTTTTTGCCTGTTTTGGCGTATTTTTCATACAATACATGCGCTTCTTTGTACTTACCCATAAACTTAAGGCATTCGGCATAATGAAAGCGTGCTTCGTCTTCACGTGAGCGAGCCTCTATAGCTTTTTGGTAAAAAGGGAGTGCTTTACGCATTTGGTTTGACATACGGTAAGACTCAGCAATATAAAAGTGTGTTTCTTTCTTGGGATGTCCTGAGGCTTCAGCTTTTTCAAAATATTTGATGGCTTCGTGGTATTCATGAAGATCGTATTTTTTTTTGCCAAGCTTAAAGTTAGAACTACAGCTCGTCACAAAGCCTAATGAGGCTAACAGGCACCCCATTACAAGTATTTTGTGCTTGATCTTGTTCATAGTATTATTTTGATTTGATTTGGGCAAAATTTATAAATAATTTAACATTTACTTTTCTAAGGAATTGTTCAAAAATAAATTTACACTCTGAGGGGTGATTTTTCGCCTTGATACTTCGTTATTTTTATTGCCCGTAGCGCTGCTATGGGCGCAAAAAATAGCCTCGTCTCAAAACAAAACCTCTACCTCAAGAATGGTAATTTAATTTCTCACCATTCCTTAGGAATGGTGTAAAAATAAATTTCTATAGTAACGCTAAAATATTTTGTTGCTAGACGCGGTACGGCAATATCCAGTGGATATTGAGCGAGCTTGAGGGATGGTCGGCTCATAGCATCGCTATTCGTCTATTTTTTAACAAAGTATAGCCTCAAAAGATGAGGTTAAGAATGCGTATTTATTTTGGTACCATTCCTAAGAGTCTAGAGTAGTAGTAAAACCACTATTTTTTCTCTTATGTTTTGTGGTGGTTCTGAAAATACATTACGTAGCTTTTGCCTTATGGTGGCACCAAGCCAGTAAATTTCTTAGACAAAGTTATTGAAATTCGTAAAATGAGCACTCATAAAGCATTATTTTACTTTCTTAATTTCTTTATCTCTCCAAGGCTTTTGCTTGGAGATAAGCAGGCTTCCAAACAATTCTATCCTTTATGGGGTAGTTTGTATGAGCCTTCTACATTGTACCAAACTCATTTGCCAAAGCAATAGTTATTTTTGAATTGCCCATCCAATGCCTTATTTCCCAGAGAGTCATTAAAAGATATACATTAGGTGTAGGAGCTTGGTTTTGCTTTAAAAAAGTGGTTGTATAACTTTTATGAGTACTCTTAAGGTAGGGCAAAAGAGTAAGCTTCCCTAATATAAAAAATATCCTTCTGTACAATATTAAGTGATGGTACTCCAGTATATCTCCCATTTCTGGTTTATCTCAAGTGATTTAAGGA
>NZ_CANLRP010000126.1 GCF_947493425.1 uncultured Microscilla sp.
AACCACATGTAGTGGGCTAAACGCTAGATCAGGTAGTTGCCTGAAGATCAGGCAATGCCTGTGGGGGCTACTGACTACTGACTCTGGACTAAAGAGCTACAAAACATTGCCATCCCTGAGTCAATTGTAAACATATTTGCCCAAAGCCTTCGTGCCAATTTTGAGGCATTGATATTTGACGCGGACACCTCCTTAGAGTTGTTCGAAAACCAAGAATATACACAGGTAAAAACCCACCTACAGGCAAGCATTCAACAGATGCAATATTTGCTTAACAACATAGGCTTGCCAGGTGAATTGAAAAATAAATAAAAGAATCAATTACGAATGGTTTAATTACGAATTAGAACTGTACGAAGTTTTAAAAGCCTTTGATATACAGGGATTTATAATATCTAATTCAAGAGGCTAAATGTAGGGGCAACCCCTGTGGGTGTTATCTACTTCAAAAACCTCATCCATTAAATAAGTCACTGAATTTGTTGAAATCATCAAAAAAAATCCCTTGTAAAACCATCAAGGTTTTGCAAGGGATAAATAAACTATCAGTGAGTGCAAACTCAGGCTGTTTACCAGGTAATCACGCTACTATCGTCAAAGCTATAGGTGTTTTTCAACGAGGTTCGCACCTCCTCTAACTTGGTTTTGTAAGTGGCATCATTCGCTACTACCGGAGCCGTTCCTACCTTGGTTTGCAGGTCTTGCAAAATAGCGTCTGTCATTAGTTTATACTTGGCACTACCATATTGTAGAGCTACCAAAAACCCCTTCATTTCTGACCAGTGTTTTGCCAGGTTAGGAATGTTTTCGTTGGTGGTGCCCACCGCTGTCATATCGTTCAATGTTTCGTTGATGTAGTGAATAATAGTAGCGGCAATTACTTTTTCCCAGGTTTGAGCTGCCTTTTTTATTTCTGGCTCTATTACCGTAGCAAAATCAGCTTTGTTGTAAATAGCCGTACGCCCTGCCAAAAAAGCATCAAAGGCTTCTTTAGTAAAGTTAGTGTTTTTTGCTCCGCCACGGTCACGTTTTCCCGCATTGCGCGAAAAACCAAAGTTATACTCCGAATGAAAATCGACTTTACTATCACCATTGGCATCTTTATAAAAAGTCAAGCCGTTTTTGGCCGCCAACGCATCATCACTATAAGCAGCATAGTCGCGAGCAGCCCCAAAATAGCCAAAACCTTCGTCAAAAACGTGTTCCATCACCGTAAAAGGGTCAGCAGATTTACCCTCTTTTTGACGGGGCTCCGTATTGTTTTCTTCTCCTACCCTATTGAGGTAATGCCCTGCTCCTTGTGAGTAAGTCAGTGCGCCTAACAATACCTTATTGATCAATTGATTATAGTCTACCTTGGTAGTGGCATCAATGTAAATGTCTTTGCCTGTTTTACCTGCCTGAACATTGGCATCTATTTTATCCAACCATCCCTTGACCAAGGCATCTGCCGTTTGGTTATAACCAATTACAGTAGCATCAGATATTTTACCCGGAATGTTTTTGCCAGTAGCTATCTTGGCATAAAAAGTCTCAGTAAAACTAGCATTGTGCTTATTTTTGGTAACTGTTTCCAGGTTATCAGTATCCAAGTGATTGTATAACTGCAACACTTGAGATTTCAGATTAACCGGAGGAGTTGCTGCCGTGGCTGCATCGTCAATTAAATGTTTGATGTCTTGCACCAACAAGTTGCGTACCACCTGCCCCGTATAGTCTACACTACTGACGCCACTTTCAAAGCGACTTTCAAAACTGTAGGTAGAAGGTACCTCTAAGGTATTGGTAGAATTACCAGGGGTTACTTCTTCGTTTTTTGCTTTACAGGCATTTAACCCTATACCAGCTGCCAACAATAAGGCAAATTGTATTTTTATTTTTTGTATGGATAACATCTTAGATAGAATTTATTATTGGTTCTGGGTACTTGGTGCTAGGTTCTGGGTTTTACTCAGGTTTTAGCGTTCAAGTGCCATTTTACTTGTGTATATCTTTTATTCTTGCTTTAATGCTCTTTATAAAGCTTCCCAGCATTTTTTGGAGTTTCACAACTTGATTGAGGGAAGCCTCCAAATTGTTTACAGATAATAGGTTTAACTCTTTCATTAGAATTAATTGTGTTTCAAGTTCAAAACAAGCACCTAATGATATTTCCAAATATCTTTTAAATTCTAATTCGCTATCTCTACTACTTCCTTCTGCAATATTTGAAGCAATTGAAACAACACCTCTTTTAACTTGAGTATTTAACCCAAACTTTTCATCTATTGGTAATAGAGTTGAAAGCTGGTATACTTTTTTTGCCAAGCTAATACTTTCTGCCCATATATTTAACTTCTTAAAATCTCGCATAACGTCATTTTTTTACATTAATATGTATGCATATAGTCTTAGAACAGAAAACCCAGCTCCCAGTCCCAAGCCCCTAACGCCTACCTAAAAACTCCAGCTTACCCCTGCATTAATTTGGCGACGAGCACCTACCAAAATGCCCGAACTTGCTGTGGGCTCGGGTCGTGAAGGATGAGAATGTAACCTTGAACTAATGTATATATTGTCTAAAAGATTTTTGACCGTGGCAAATACCCTCCACTTTTTATTGAAAGAATAAGAAGCGCTTAGGTTGATCAGGTAATAAGCTGGAATGGGTCCTGCATCTCCTCTAAAGCCTAAGTACTTACGCTCATTACCATTGGCATCCAAGTAAGTAGCATTTTGAACAAAGTCTTCAGTGAGATTTTCAAAATCGCTGAAAGATTGGCTTACAAATTTAAAGTCAGCCCGAAGCGAAAGCCCAAAAGCAAACGATTTAGCCAATCCAATATTTAAAGTATGATTAGGAGCATAAGGCATATCATTGCCACTAATATCTACAGTGTCTTGCACTGCTACCAAGGTACCAGAGGCATCAGGACGATAAGCATCATAACGGCTGTTCAAGTGAGAAGGCGTCAGGGCATTGACCACCTTTGACTGGAGGTAAGTATAAGCAAAGTTAATATCTGGCAAGAAAGCACTTAGGCGAGACAGTTTAATGCTTCCGCCAGCCTCTAGTCCAGTACTGCGTACCTTGCCCAGGTTCAAAAATACGGCGCTGCGGGCGGCAGCTACCATGTCTTCTATGTCTAGCAGAAAACCTGCTACCTCAAAATTACCCCAGGATTTGTTTACTCTCAACCCTAGCTCATAGTTCCAGCTTTTTTCGGCAGCCAAGTCAAGCGTGCCACCTGTGTTTTGGCTGCCATTGTCTACAAAAGGCAACGAGAAGCTACCACTTTGTGGAGGGGTAAACCCACGGTGTATACCACCAAACAAAGTAAGGTCGGTAAGTGCGGCAAAATTAAACCCAACCCCAGGCAATACTACCACAGTAGTCTTATCATTGTATTTACTCCCCTGTAGCTTGTCTACCACCTCTTGCTCAAAGGCTTCTACCCTTGCCCCCAAACGCATCGATAAACGCTCAGTAAATTGAATGCTTTGTTGTGCATAAAACGAGAAAGCTGTAGTGGTAAAGGTACGGCTTTGGGCACGTGGCAAGGTTTCGCGAAACTGAGTAGTAGCACCAGTGGTACTGTCGGTCACGCTCACTGTTTGATAAAGCGCTCCTTCGCGGTCGGTTGGGCTGCTGCCTACTTTAAAATTATCCATAAACCGCTCGTAATGGTAGCGTCCTCCAATATTCAGGGTGGCATCTTTGCCAAACAACTGATATTCATAGTTATAGTTTTGCTCAATGCCTGCGGTAGCAAAGGTGCGTAAAATACCAAAATTGGTTTGCCCATTGCCTACCCTTACCAAGTCGGTGGCAGAAGTATAATTTTGGGCTTCTACATCTTGCCCATTGAGGTAAGCTCCTAAGCTAGTGGCACGAATAAACATATCGTCTTCACGCCACCAATCACGGTCAAAATAACTTGCATATCCTTTAGTTACAGCTACCAGATGTTTATTAATTTGCACCTCATAAATGGCATCTAACGAAGTGCGAAAAACTTTGAACTCATCATTCTTTTTAGGGTTAAACCTGGGATTGGTGCGGAAAGAATATTCTGTCAAGCCAGTATAAGTAGCCTGATTGTCTTCCATATTGAGGTTGTACTTCAGGTACAGTTTTTTATTTTCTTTGGCAATAATATTAGTCTTTAAAGTAGCGTTTATTTGCTCAAAAGTATTATTTTCACGATAACCATCACCACGTTTATACAAAAGCTGTAGTTCGGGATGTACTTTGTTATTGCCCCAACCACCTATTTCGGCAAAAGCACTGGCATAACCATTGGTACCTCCGGTGAGCATTACCATGCCACCAAAATCTTTACGGGGGCGTCGAGTAATGTAGTTAATCACTCCCCCCATTGTTTGTGGCCCATATTGAATGCTTCCGCTTCCTTTGATTACCTCTATTTCTTCCAATCGCTCTACTGGAGGGTTGTAGTACATATTGGGATAAACATAAGCCGCAGGTTGAATAGGCACCCCGTCTTCGAGCACCAATACACGTGCACTTCTACGTGGGTTCAATCCTCTGATGCCAATGCTTAAGCGTGAGTTGCCAAAACCATCGTCACCTACCCCATTTACTCCAGGCACATACTCTAGCGCTTCTTGAGTACCCACTGGAGCAATCATTTGAATATCTTCGGTTTTTAAGCGAGTAGCAGTACCAGGCAGTTTACGGTAGCTTCCGGGGGCATCGCCTATAATTTCTACTGCCGAAAGGGTAAGGTTATTTTCTTTGAGGGATACTTCAAGCGTGGTTTGGGGAGAGAGAGTAGGGGTAATTTGAACCGAGAAATCATTATAGCCTATAAATTTCACTTTGAGTTGCAAGGGTTGTTTTTTTGAGGTTTGGAGCAAAAACCCCCCTTGGGCATTGGTAGAGGTTACCTCAATTATCTTCCCTTTGTCCAGTAAAATCACGGTTGCTCCTACAATCGGTTCATTTTCTTTGGTAGTTTTGACTACCCCTTTTATAAAGTGCCGGGGAGGGGCTTGCGCCCAGGCAACGGAGTAAGCATTAAACCATAAAAACAGTGAAATAAGCACGAGTTTACGACAGTCACCTTGCATCATTCTATTATTCTCTTAGTGAGTGGTTTAAAAAGTTTGAGGGTTTGTAGACTGCACATTTAAAAGTGCTACTTTCCTATCTTGTTCTTTGTTTCCAGTATTGGTGTCTATTTGGCAATAACTACCTTGGCAGTCATCGTCTTTTTTTTGGGTGGGTTCTACTATGGGGTCATCTTCACAAGCCGCCAATGAACCAAGCACAATAGTTAAGACCAGTGCAAGTTTCCCAATTTTTATAATTATTTTCTGCATGACTTATTTGTAATCAGTCTAATTAAGCGCAAAATAGGAGAATATTGATTTTATTTGCAAGAACTATTTTGATTTATTCTAAATAAAAACTGGAAACTTGAAACCTCAACTTTATGAACGCCCTATCGAAAATATGGAATAACCCAAAAGCTACTCAAAACGCTACTTTCTGGTGGAGTATCCTTACTATCTGCGTGTTTTCCCGCATATTTACAGCCATTTATTATATAGAAGATGTAGACAGCCTTCGATTTGCGTTGGCCATCAAAGACTACAACCTTGCTACTTACCAACCTCATTTTCCGGCTTATCCAGTGTATTGTTTTATCGTAAAAATATTTTACGCCATTACTGGGGGCAAACTTGCCTTTTCTTTTACTATCACTGGGGGGCTTTCTTTGTTTGGGGTGATTTACTTTATTACACAAATTTATCAATTGTTTTTTCCAGCCATGACACGGGCATCTAAAATATGGCTTGTCTTATTGGTTTTGCTCAATCCTTTTCTTTGGCTCATGAGCAATCGTTATATGCCCGACCTGATGGGACTGGCTTTTTTGCTGGCTTGTGTATACCTGTTTATGAAAGCCTGGCTTGCTTTTGAGGCACCATTGCCTGGGCAAAACGAAACTGGTCATACAACGGCAGATGAGAAAACCTCTGGTGCCAATGAGAATTTAGGTGAGGTAGTAAACCGAATAAAATCGTACAGCCACGAAGAACGTAAACTGCGCTATGCGGCATATAAACCCTACTATCTATGGGCTTTTTACCTGGTTATGGGGTTGTCAATTGGTGTGCGTTTGTCTTACTTACCTTTGTTGTTGGTGCCTACCCTATTACTTGTTTTACAGTTTTTTCGGCGTTTGCCTCAATTGTTGTTTTTTGGAGGGCTAGGAATAGCGGTTTGGTTCGTTCCTTTACTAATAGATACTGGTGGATGGGACACCTTACTGCAAATTGCTCAAAAACACTTAGATGGACACTTTAACGAGTGGGGAGGTACTGTCAAAACTGAATCGGGTTATTGGGTGAGGGTAGTGCGTATTTTTCAATATACCTGGGCAGACGGTTTAGGGGCTTATTGGCTCGATAGGCATTGGTTAGGCATTCCATTTAGTCTATTTATCTACCTGGGATTTCGTAATTATAAAAAACTATGGGCAGCATCTACTGGTTTCCCTGAAGGGCAAAAAATGCCAGGTGAAATAAGAGAAAGAATCGTGTTGAGGTCAATTATTAACCTCAGCCTTTTTGCTTACCTTCTATGGATTTTCTTTTTTCAGAATGTACTATATAAGGCCCGCCACATTATGCCTTTTATCCCTTTTATAATAGCCCGCATAGCCATTGGCATAGGGCAAAACCGAGACCTCAGCGCAGGAATGGTAGTATTGATGTTGCCCTTGTATATGTTTATTACTTTTACATTGGTTGGGCAACACCGTAAGCCTACTGCCATTGCTCAGGTTAAAAACTATATGGTGAGCCAGGATAAGCCACAAAACATATTATACGCGCCCGAATTGGTAGCTTTTTACCTGAAACGGCAACACGACTGGAAGCTCAAGTTTGTATATGCCGATAAACCCAATAGTGTACAGCAGCTCAAACAGGCAAAAGCCCAACTGAAGGGCAGCAAGGTATATAGCCTGATTGACTTGAATAAGGACTTGCACCCACCAGTAAAAAGCAAGGCATTTTATCATAATCCTTACGTAAATCGGATGTGGAGCAAGCTGCAAGTGTATGAATATAAATAAGGGCAGGTATGGCTTGAAGAGTGGAACAGTTTACGAGTTGGATAGGTGGTAAATACGTGTTTTCATCAGCCAGACACTTAAATAGTTTGGCTGACAATAATCTTTGTTTATATTTGAACGCACATAAAACAAACTGCTAACAAAGTAGATGATAGCGCATAGTAACCTATGTTTGTTACATTACTTTATTTTTTGAATAGTACATAGTTATGCATTGATTTTGTGGCCGTTACTAACTATCCACATCTTCCATTTTATGACAGTGAGCCTTTGACTATAATGATACAGAAAATATATTTATTGCTATTTACTCACTTTTTGTGCTTCACACTTACTGCCCAGCACTCCCCCCTACATGCCAAGCTAGAAGGCATCCCTGCTATTCATAATTATTCGGTCAATGAATACAATGCTGATGTTTTTAACCACGCCATTACCCAAGATAACCGAGGATTGATATATGTAGCCAACAACGCAGGGGTGTTGGAGTATGATGGTAGCCATTGGCGCCTGATTAAACTACCCAATAAGTCACGAGTGTACTCACTGGCAATAGACAAAACTCAAAACCGGGTGTATGTAGGCGGAGTAGGAGAGTTTGGTTACCTTACCCCTAACCAACAGGGCAAAACTGTTTTTAAATCGTTACTGAAACGGGTTCCTAAAGCCCACCGCCATTTTACTCAGGTATGGAGCACCCATGTTACTCCTCAGCATCAAGTCATTTTTCGCACCCATACAGCTATATTTATCTTATCTGCCGATCAAGCAGCAGTATACCAGCCGAGCCCTAAACATACCTTTCATGTATCGTTTTATGTCAACCAACAGTTTTATGTAAGAGAACGAGGTACTGGCCTGATGAAAATGTCGGGTAATAAACTTACATTGATACCTGCCGGAGATTTTTTTGCAAAAAAGACGGTATATGCCATGTTGCCTTATGACACACAAAACCTGTTGATTGTGAGCCGCAGTGGTATGTATTTGTATGATGGTAAAAAACTGACTCTTTGGAAAAACGAATTACACGATTACTTGAGCAGCTATCGGGTATATTACTGCAAACCCTTCAAGAAAGACTACTATATCATTAATACTTTAAGGAAAGGCTTATTTATTATTGATAAAAAAGGTAAAATCCACCAGCACATAGACCAGGAGCATGGCTTGATCAACTCTAGTGTGTATCACTCTTTTGTAGACAAAGACAAAAACATTTGGGTAGCTTCTAACCAAGGGCTAAGCCATATAGTGGCAAGCAGTGGGTTTACTTTTTATAACCAAATACTAGGCTTAAACTCTCACTTGTCGGCATCGGTTTATGTAAATGATCAACTGTATGTAGGTACTATGCAAGGGGGCTTATTTGGCGAGACTGAGGTGAGCGCCCAACGCCAGTTTAGGGTACGCCCTCAATTAAGTAAAATCAATCATTTAAACAATATACTGGATTTATACGCCCATGAGCATACACTGTTGGTTGGGCACCAAAATGGCATTTGGGCATACAACACCCAGCGTAAAAAAGGCAGAGAAATCACTCAGGAACAAGGGTATTTTGTTCGAAAGTTTATGCCTTTTATACACCAAAAAGACAAAGTGTTGGTAAGTACCCGCAGAGGGTTAATGACTGTTTTTGAGCAAAACAAAGAATGGAAAGCCTTAGAGATCAAAGGATTGAGCCAGTCTATTCCTTATGTGGCAGAATATAAAGAAAGGCATTTGCTGGCAAGCGACGATAACGGCAGACTCTCAAAAGTAGTGCTCAATATTAGTTTAGACAGCATTGTCAACACCAAGCGTTATGACACTATTCAAGGGTTGCCAGCTGTGCACGGCAACCGGGTATTTAAAATAAACAATGAAGTGGTAATAGCCACTCACCGAGGCATTTATCAGTACAACGAAGCCTCTGATAAGTTTGTACCACACTCTCACTTTAGCGAATTGAGTCATTGCTGGATAAGCTATGTCCAAACCGATGCTCAGGGCAATTTGTGGCTGTGGGCAAGTGACCAAAGCAGCGTAATGGAGGTCATGTTTTTGCAAAAAAATGCCCAAAGTAATACTTACCAGATAATAAAGAAACCCTTCAGAAAACTCAAAAAAAACTTTATGGTGTTGGGGAGCCACATCAACCCGGTAGACCACAAAAATGTGCTGTTTAGTGCTCCCGAAGGGGCGGTACACTATAGCCATGATATAAACCGAAAATACGACCAGCCTTACTTTTGCATCATTCGCAAGGTAGAAAGCATCAGCGATAAAGATTCTTTGCTGTTTGGCGGAACCTTTATCGACAAGCAGGGGGCAGTCACTGTACAACAAGCCTACAAAAAACTACCTCGCCTTCACTATGATGATCATAACCTGAGGTTTTCGTTTTCGGCTACTTATTACGAAGATCATGACAAACTCGAATACAGTTTTTATCTTAAGGGGTTTGAATCACACTGGCACCCCTGGACCCACAACACCGAGAAAGAGTATACCAATATTCCAGAAGGTACTTATACCTTTTATGTAAAGGCACGCAACATTTATGGTACCGAAAGCCTGGTGGCAAGTTATTCGTTTAAGATTCGCCCACCCTGGCACCGCACTATATGGGCGTATGCCGGAATGGTGCTGCTTGGAGGGTTATTGATTTGGGGAATTGTCAAGCTTAATGTAAGGCGTTTACAAATGCAAAAACGTAAACTGGAAAAAATTGTAGAGTTAAGAACAGCCGAAATTGTAGAAAAAAATGAAGCCCTGAGCCAGCAAAAAGAAGAAATTACTATCCAGGCAGAAAGCCTTAAAACTCAGAAAGAAGAACTCGAAGTACTGAATGAGAGTATAAGCGAAAAAAACCGAGTCATCGAAAAGAAAAACCGCGACATTGTGGCCAGTATCAACTATGCCCGTCGTATTCAATCGGCTATGTTGCCTCCTATGGAAGAAATTACGCATTCACTGCCCGAAACTTTTATTTTATACCGCCCCCGCGACATTGTAAGTGGTGATTTTTATTGGTTTGCCGAGGTAGAACGTGCTTCGTTGGGTACTTCCTCTTCAGAAACTATCATCATTGCCGCTGACTGTACCGGACACGGGGTGCCAGGTGCCTTTGTGAGCATGGTGGGCAACGAACTGCTCAACGAAATTGTAAAAATGCGGGGCATACACAAGCCCAACCTGATATTAGACTGGCTACATGATGGTATCAAAAGGGTGTTTCACCAAAAGGAAACCAAATCGCGTGACGGCATGGACATCACCGTGTGTACCATCAATCAAGACCAAAAGTTGCTACAGTTTGCCGGTGCACAAAACCCTTTGTTATATGTGAAAAATGGTGAAATGAACATTATCAAAGGGGACAAACGCTCGATTGGAGGCAGTGCAACCAAAGAAAATGCAGGGTATACCAACCACGAAGTAGCCTTGGATGTCCCAGTTACTTTCTACTTATTTTCAGATGGTTACCAAGATCAGTTTGGAGGTCCCAGGGGTAAAAAGTTTATGACCCGAAAATTTCATCAATTATTACATGAAATATCGCCTCAGCCGCTTGCCAAACAAGGAGAGTTATTGGATCAAGCTCTTACAGAGTGGATGGGAGATATTGAGCAAATTGACGACATTCTGGTATTGGGTGCCAGGGTATAGATGAACACAACGCATTTTGGCATAAGCCAAAAGTCTATCTAGGTTGAACTAAAGACGCAAAAAACAAGGATGCGTCATGGCAATCATCGATTTCACCTGGCTTTTATCCATACCCAAGCCCAAAAGCCTCAGTTTAGCCTGCTATCTTCCTGAGTAAAATACTTTTATTATAAAAAGATTCTTTAACTTTGGCGGCAAGTTGTAAGATGTATATCACCTCTTAGACTGAATAAAATAAACATGACGAAAAAAACCGTTCAAGTTGGCGATATTACTATGGGTAGTAGCCAACTATTTCTCATATCTGGTCCTTGTGTCATCGAAGAAGAAAGCTTGATGATGCGTACCGCCGAACATCTCAAAAAAGTAGCCGAAAACCTTGATGTCCCCATCATATTTAAATCTTCTTATACTAAAGACAACCGTAGCTCGGTAGATTACTACCACGGTCCTGGCTTAGACGAAGGTTTGAAAATATTGGAAAAGGTAAAAAAAGAGTTTGGGTTTCCTATACTTTCGGATATTCACCACCCAAGCGAAGCTGCTGCGGCTGGTGAGGTATTAGACATTTTACAGATTCCGGCATATTTATGTATGCAAACTTCGTTGGTGGTAGAAGCTGCCAAAACAGGTAAAGTGGTAAACCTTAAGCATGGACAGTTTTTGGCTCCCGAAAACATGAAACACCCGGTAAAAAAAGTTCAGTCGGCTGGCAACGACCGGATTGTATTGACCGAGCGTGGCTATACTTTTGGCTACAACGACCTGGTAGTAGACCCACGCAGTTTTTACCATTTTAACCAAATGGGTTATCCTGTAGTGTTTGATGTTACTCACTCTATTCGCAAATATGGTATTCCAAGTGCCGACTCTAAAGGAGGGGCTCGTGAATTTTTACCATCTTTGTCAAGATCAGGAGTAGCCGCTGGGGTTGATGGTGTTTTTATAGAAACTCATCCTACCCCTGAAACAGCCTTGTGTGACGCAGCAAGCCAATTGTGCGTGTACGATATAGAGGAGTTCATGAAGCCGTTGCTAGAGATACATGCCATTAACAAAAAGTACAACATGTACCCTGTGGCTGAAAACAGCTAAGTTATTATATTTTTTAAAAGTTTGAAAATCAAAGAAATACATTATTAATTTCACATGGAACTATATTTAGACTCGGTCGATTTCAAAGAAATAGAAGAAGCCTTTGACATGGGTTTTTTAACAGGTCTTACTACTACTCCTACCTTTATGCACCGTCATGGCATTACTGATATTGACGGAGCTATAGTAAAGTTGGCTGGTATGGTAGAGCCTGGCATTTTGCAGGTAGAAGCACTAGGCGATACTGCTGAAGAGATTTTGGCCGAAGCAAAACGATTGCTTGCTTTGGGCTTAGACATAGAAAAAACTGTTTTTAAGATTCCAGTATCTAATGTAGGCGTAAAAGCTTGTAAATTACTGCGTGACAACGGAATGATGGTAAATGTTCACCTGGTATACACGCTTAACCAAGCATATATGGCTATGCAGGCAGGTGCTACTTATGTATGTCCATTGGTAGGCCGTTTGCAAGACCAGGGGCACGATGCCTTGACTTTGGTACAAAGCTGTGTGGATGCGGTAAACTATTATGGTTATGACACCAAGGTAATGTTTTCTTCGGTACGCCACGCCGAGCACGTACGCACTGCTATTATGTCTGGTGTACATACCATTACTGCTCCGTGGAAAGTAATGAAAACATTGACCAGCAATAATTTTACTACAGTAGGTACCGATCAGTTTGTAGAGCATACCCGCTTGATGACTGAAAACGTGAAGGATGTAATGCAAGACTTCAACCCTGTAGTAAAAGAAGATGAAACTATCTTCGATGCATTGAACAAAATGACTGAGTCTGGTTTGGGTGCAGTGTCTATTGTAAATGGCACTGGAGAGCTAAAGGGTATCTTTACTGATGGCGACTTGCGTCGTAACCTGAAAGAAAAAGGCAAGGCTTTCTTAGACGACAAAATGGCTGATTGTGTGAGCAGTGCCAACCCTATCACCATTACTCAAGAAGCGCGTTTGTACGATGCAGTGGCTCTATTTAAAGAGAAAGAAATAGATACCATCATTGTAATGGCTAACAACAAACCTGTGGGTATGTTAGACATTCAGGATTTTGTAAAACAAAATTTAGTCGGGTAATCAACGCTCTTTTATACATATCATCTCCACCTTGTTGATTATCAATAGGGTGGTTTTTTTATTGGTAAATTTTAACTTTACTCCCTACCTTGCTTATGCATCACCACAAAATTAAACATACCTTATGTTCAAAACTGATATAAACCACTGGCTGCAACAGTTTGACCACCCGTTTTTTCATTGGTTTTTCGAAGGCATTTCAGCAATTGGCACCGTAACGGTGTTGGTGTTAGTGGTGTATGCCATTATTATGGGCGCACATTTCAAAAAAGGCTTTGGCATAGTCAATATTTTCTTCTACGTGATCATGGTCACCATTTTTTGCAAACACCTTATAGACTACCCTCGTCCTATGGCGGTAGATGCTTCCCTCAATAGTTTTGATCGCCCAGTAGGTCACAACCTAACCAATATTCAACCCAAAGGGTTTTTTGAGCTTTTTTCAGACAATCTTCTTGTAAAAATAAGGAACAACAAAGCAGCAAGAGAAGGTTTTCCTTCGGGGCATACCTCCTTGATTACTGCCTTAACGTTGGGGGCGGCTTTGGTCTTTCGTCGTCGTTGGATTTGGTGCTTGGGAGCAGGGTTAGTACCCTTGATGATGCTCTCACGAATGTATTTGGCACGCCATTACCTGGGCGATGTATTGGGCGGACTCACCATTGGCATTATAGTGTCTTTAATCGTGTATAAGGGGTGGAAGGCTGCCAACAACGTTCCTGAAAACAGTTGGGCTCACCGGCTGTTTTTTCTTTCTGCTTTATCATTACTTATATTATCTCCCTGGCTACAGGCGTTTCCTACAGGTACTTTTATAGGGCTCAACCTGGGTTACGTTGTTTTAGCAAGTACCTGGGGGCTTCCCAAACTTTCGTCACATTGGCAACAAAGGTTGTTTTCTATCTTGGTTTTTGCGGCATCGGCATTTATCGCTACTTATGTAAGTCGCCGCTTGGGTTTGGCACAATACAGCCTGGTGTCTGTCTTGGTATTTACAGGGTTTGCCCTTGCGTCGTTTTTGAGCGCCGCTTTTGTATGTATAAAGTTGGGTTGGTGGAGTAAGCCTACCACAAACACCCTGTAATGTAAAGATGACAGGGTGTAAGAATTGCGAAGCCGTATTTAATAGAGGAGCTTATTTGCCAATCATCACAAATGCTCCCCAATAATAAGGGGCAGCATAAGGCGTTTGTCCCAACGCATTACGGTATTGTTTGACGTGTTCCTGTGCCAATGTAAACGCTACTCTCTTAGGCTTTTTGTTGCCAATCCATTCTTTATAAAACTTACTCATCAACAACTCAGTTGCTTTATCGTCTACTTTCCAAAGACTTATCAACACACTTTGGGCACCTGCGGCTATAAAAGCCCGCTGTAAACCATATACTCCTTCGCCGTTCTGGATGTCACCCAGCCCGGTTTCACACGCCGAAAGTGTGACTAATTCGGTGCCTTTCAGATCCATGATAGATGCCTCGTAAGCAGTCAGTACACCATCTTCGGTATTGGGCTTAAGCGTTGCTTTTTCATAGCTGCTTACCCCGGCAAACACTACCCCAGAACGCAACATAGGGTACTCACTGGTCACCGAGTCTATTTGTTGGTAAAGGCTCAGTGGTTCTTTTTTGCCCCCTCTTGAAAAATTATCAAAGGTAATTTCTTCCTGAGTGGTTTTTATAGGGGCTTTCATTCTTTCTATAAAAAAACCATGGGTGGCAATGTGCAAAACTTTAGGTGACTTGATCGCTTTTACTACTTTTTCAAGGGCTTGGTCTTTCAAGTGGGTCACTACCTGATAAGTTTGTTCGTTTTCAAGCACTTTGGCTATAGCCTTTACCTCTGCTTCGGTACCAGGCAAGTCGCTCCACCCCCCTCGCAAAGCCCTCTTACCACTTTGATACAGTTGCTTGGTCAAGGTTCCGTTGCTATTTACCAAGCTTGGGGCAGACAGCTTATGCAATGCTTGTTCTGCTTTTATGAGTTGCTCTAACGGCAAATCGTAATTGGGGCGGCCAAACAAGTGTACTACAGTATTCTCCTTTTCAGAAGATTTTTTTTGGTTTTCTTGTAGTTGATAGCTTACAATGTCGCGTAGGTTGGTTACAGTATGCATGGTCACTTCTTCACTGGCATATTTGCCGGTACGAGGATTCCGCAAGGTGTTCATGCTTACCTGATGGAACACCCCGTCGAGCGAAAGGTATACCTTTTGAATACCGTGTTTGTGCAGCACTTTGGCTATTGGTTGCCATAGTTTAGCGTAAGAAACAGTGTCCTTGCGCTTTGCCTGAATGTTTTTTTGGTAATTGGGCACAATTTGGCTTTCCAACAATGCGCCCTTCCCCAACTTGATCAATTCAAGCTGACGTGTGTCTTGATACATGACCAAGGCAAAGTACAAGACAGTTGTTTTTTCCATCATTTTTTTGGGGTCATACCTTTGCAAGCGAACAATCTCTACCGCCGCCTCTTTGTCGCCCAAGTGCTTGCGAATTTTCTGAGTGGTGGGGTGTCTTTGCACTTTGCGGATCAGGTTTAGTTGCTGATACATCTCCTTTTCCAAACGGTTGACCTGGGTAATCCAGGCATTGGTATTGATACCCCGCTTTTGTTTTTCGGCTTTACTCAACTGCAAACTCGTGGCAATTTGTGCCTTCAGTATTTGGTACTCTTTATATTTGTTTTGTAACACCGAGTCTGTAGAGTTGAGCATAGCTTGCTGGAGCGCTTGTTTAGACTGGAGCAACTGTGCTTTGGTTGCCAATCTGAAATCCAGTAATAAATTCAGTAACTTTGTCTCTTGGGGGTATTTTTCGATATAGTTCACCGCAAAATCCTGAAAACTTCTAAATATTCTTCCTGATGCCCTCAGGTATTGTTGCCTTTCTTTTTCGCTCAAATAAGTAGAGTTACGCCTCACAAGGGCGGTTTCTTGCTTAATCATTTCTTTATACCAAGGCAAGGCCTTTTGGTACATGCCCTGCGCCTCGTGTGTTCGTCCGATAACTTTGAGTGTGTAGATATAGTTCTCATGGGTTTTGCCATAAGCTTTTTTATAGATGGCCAGCGATTTTTTGAAAAAAGACAACGCTTGAGCGTACTTGTGAGTAAATAAATAAACTACCCCAGTTTGTAAAAGCAGGTGCCCATACTTTGGGTGTTGGGCACCCAATGCATTCTTCACTGTTTCTCTGGCACTTGTATATAAAGACAGTGCCTGGGCATATTGTTCCTGATTGGCATAAAAGCCTGCCAGGTCGCTCTTTAACAAGGTGTATTGAAGGTCGTCTTCTCCCACTACTTTTTTAGCAATGTCAACAGCTTCTTTACCCAAACGAATCGCTTTGTCAAATTGCCCTGGCTTATTAAACAAACCAGCATAATTACCCAGTTGGATACAATATTGAAGCGTATGCTTTCCTGATAATTTTTCCTGTATCTGTAACCCCTGTTTTGCCATCACTTGAGCTTTTTTATACCTTCCCTGACTGCTGTACAAATAAGCCATGTTGTTCAGCGTGGTGGCATACTCTTGGTGTTGTCCATTCAGCGTTTTTTTATGGATATGTAGTGCTTCTTCCAACAATTGCTCTGCCTGGGTATATTTGCCTTGCTCTATATAAAGCACCGCCAAAGCTCCCTGAGTAATGGCAATTTTAGAGCTTTCTGCCCCCAAAAGGCTTTTTTGAATGGCCAATACCTGCCGATACAATTTTTCGGCTTGATCGTAATTGCCCTGTTTGCGATAATTATATGCAAACCCCGTTAAATCAGCAGCATAGTTCAAATGTTTTTTACCTGTCTTCCTTTCCTGAAGATTCAACGCTTCTTCATATAACCTGGTGGCTTTGTTATACAGTCCACGATCACGGTAGACATTGGCTAAATACCCTAAAGCCATAAGGTATGCACTACTGTTTTTGCCCACGGTGTTTTCTGCCTCTTGGCTTGCCTTCTTAAGCAGGCTTTCGGCTTTTTGGTGTTTGCCCTCTGCATTGTAAATAAATGCCAACTCAGATGAAACCTTGGCATGTGCCAGTTTGTTGTTTTGAGTCAGAACAAGCGCTTCTTTAAAAAGAGGGACAGCTTTTTTAAACTGTCCTGACCTGCTGTAGATAGCCGCCAAATTTGTTAAATACGTGACATAATCAGCATGTTGCTTTCCTTTTTTATTGCGAACTACCTCTGTTACTTCTTCCATTAGTTTTAATGCTTCAGGGTATTTGCCTAAAGTAGAATAAATAACAGCAAGGTTTGATAAAATATGGATATATTGACTCTTTTGTGCCCCCCATTTGACTTTGTATACCTTAAGTGCATTGGCTAACATAGGTTGAGCTTTATTGAACTTATTTTGGAGCACATACAAATCTGCCAATGCTATTACATTTTTTTGATGTATAAGGGACTGTGTTCCCAAATGTTTTTGGGTTAGTTGACAAGCTTGTTGGGCAAACTTTTCAGCTTTAGCATATTTTCCCTGGGCTATGTACATCTGTACCAAATCGCCAAGTATTCGGACATAACCTGGTGATTTGGGTGCTTCAAGGCGAAGGCTTTGATTATACAATGTTTCGGCAGCTCCAAATTGCCCTAACCTCATTTTATGCCTGGCAAAGTTGTTATAAAAATCTTTGTCAGGGGTACCGCTTTTTTTGACCTGTGCAAACAAAGTATCGGCTTGTGTATACTTGCCTGTTTCGCTATACAACGTAGCAAGCTGTAACAAAGCGCTGGTGTAAGCAGGGTGTTGAGTACCTACCGTTTGTTTACTCACCCGGCGAACCTCTTTGAGCAAAAGGGCTGACTTGTCGTACTTGCCCCAAGCTCGGTACAAGTGTCCTAACATACCCAACGTAACTCTGTATTTACGTTTAGTCGCTGCTTTGTCTGGTAATTTTGCGCTCAAATCTTTGGCCTGAATAAGCCACTTTTCAGACAGTGAGTAGTCACCTTGACGCATATACAAACCTCCCAGGTTATATATCAAATACCAATGCTGATCCCCTTGCTTATTGTTTTTCTTGTGTAAGACTGTAATCCCTTCTTTAAACAAAACTTCGGCTTGTGTATACTTACCCCAATCAACATAGAGTTGAGCCAGGTTATTCAATGAAGTAGCATAGTCTAAGGGAAAATTTTTCAGCTGTTTTTTACGTACTTCAAGTACTTCTTTATATATCGTTTCAGCTTTCTCGTATTTATTCATCAATAGATAAGCAGAACCTATAGAGGTTTTATAATCCAGGTATTTTTTATGGTGGGTACCCAGTTGTTCAGCAAACACCTTAAGCAATTGTTTGTACAAAACAATTACTTGTGGGTACTTCTTTTGTTGGTAGTAATTGCTTCCCAAGAGACCTGCCACCAACAAATATCTGGGGTGTTTGGCACCCAATGTCCGACGATAAAATTTTGCTGCTTCTTGGCATAGCGGTTCTGCCTGTTGGTGCTTGAATTGGGCAGTATAAAGGAGCGCCAGATTATATACAGCTACTATATAATGTTCCTGAGAATTATTTTTCAAAATAGGCAAAGCTTTTTTAAAAATAGGGGCTGCCTGTGTATACTGTTTTTGATCGTAGTATACCAGCGCTAACGAGTTCAGTGTCAAGCCGTAGTAAAGGTGTCCTCCGCCCAATAATTGTTTGTAGGCTTGGGCAGCTGTTTTAAAAAGGGAGGCTGCTTTGCCGTAGTTTTTTCGTTGGTAATACACTTGCCCAGTACTAAAGGCTACACTGGCATAGTTTGCCAGTGTATTGGGTAAGCCTTTTTTCAGAATGGGCAATGCCTGGTTAAACAGGCTGTCTGCCTGAGCATATCGTTTTTGGTCATTGTATACCAAGGCGATTTGTATTAACAGTTCGGCATACCAATGGTGATTTACCCCATAAACCTCTTTGTAGATATTTTTTAGCTTCAAGTAAAGATTCAAAGCCTGTTTGTACATTTTTGTCTGGAAATACACTCGCGAAAGGTGAGCGGTTACCGTAATGGTAGACTCATGCTTTTCTCCCAGGTTATGACGGTATATCCTGCTTACTTCTTCGAGCAGTGGAATTGCTTGTTGCCGCTTTTGTTGTGCCATATAAATAAACGCCATTTTGTAGATAGGGGCAGCATACCCTGTATGGTTGGCGCCCAAGGTTTGTTTGTATACGCCTGCCGCATTCTGATAAAGCTGCAAAGACTTTTTGTAGCGTTTTTGTCCGTTATAAACCTCCGCCATATCATACAAAAAAGTGCCATACGTGACGTGTTGGGTACCTATAAGCTTTTTGGAGATGCGCAGCACTTTTTTAAATAATGGAATGGCTCTGGTAGAATCTCCTTGTTGCATCTGGCAAAGCGCCCGCAGGTGCAAAGTGTAAGCATAATTGATATTACGCTTACCATATTCATCCAGTACTTGGGTATAGGCAGTGTCAAGCAGTTGTGTTGCCTGGGCATATTTTTTTGCCGAATACGCTGCCTTGGCGCTCATAAAGGTAGATTGCCATTTTTTTGGGGTATTTTGGGCGGTGAGTAATTGGCTGTTTATCAAACAAAACAACACAAGGATCATTATTTTTGGCAGATTTATCATAGTTTTGAGCAAATGGTGTATTTAAGTGTACAAGGCCTAGCCTTGTTTAATAAATACTCGTTTGCTCAAAGCTAAAGGATTGCCATGATTGTTTTTTATAAAAAAACCTGCCTCAATATCTCTGAAACAGGTTTTGTTCTACATCCAGAAGTTACCACATTTACTTATATTGATTGCGATATTGCGCTCTGCATCAATAAATCACTCAATTTTTGAAGGCTAATCACTCACCTGCATACCATGGTCGCAATACACCCCGATGGCTTCACAAATAAAAGCGGCCAAACCCTTGGCGTATTGGTCATAATGAGCCGTAAACCGGGCATCCTCTACATACATTTTGCCCAAGCCACGGTATTGTTCACAGTTGGGTGTCCAAAACTCGCAAATATGCGCATAATGCTGGGCAATCGTGTTTTGCACCACCAAACTACCAACTGCCTGGTTTGCTTGCATCAACTCTGCCAACAGTTGCTCAATCTCTTGTCCTTTGGCTTTTACATCAGTCCACTGCTTGTTATTGAGCCCAAGGAGTCTTTCTTCTACTGCCTGCAATTTGTCTTCGCCCCAGCGTTCGCCTACTTCCTGGCGGTATTCACTTTTTTGTTCTGGGGTAAAACCTGCGTACAATTCTTCATTTGTAATCATTTGTTCAGTATTCTTTAGTCCAACCATTGTTTTATCTATGGTCATTATAAGCTGTTGTACCCGATTGGCTTCTTCCAGCAACAAACGTTTTTGTTGTTCCAGCGATGCATACAGGTCAAAATCAGGCGCATCAAGCAGCTCTTTGATTTGCCGGAGTGGGTACTTTAGTTCTTTATAAAACAAGATTTGTTGCAAACGCAATAACTCTGTTTTACCATAATATCTATACCCTGATGCTGCTTTGCGTGCCGGAACCAGCAACCCAATCTTATCGTAATGGTGCAACGTACGAATACTTACCCCAGCCAAACGAGCCAATTGTTTTACAGAATAATTAACCATAGTTGTTTTATTTTTTGTTGGTTACAAATAAAAGCTATGACGTAAGGGTAGAGTCAAGTAAAAAGCGCTTTTTTTTGCGAATAATTTTTAAATTACTTATTATGAGTGAGTTGCATTGCTTGTGTTCTACTTGATTGAGGGCAGTTTTATCAAGGGTAATACCATTATAAAAATAAAAACATCAAGGTAGAAAAGGCATAACGGCAAAACCTCTTAGGGTAACCTGGGACTGAATGGTTTTTGCTTGAGAAGAAGCTTTTTATCTTGGCTTTATAAAATCAGTTGCATGCGCAACCTTTAGCATACCTTTGGGGTCTGATATATGGTAGCACCCAAAATAAAACCCTGAGACAAAAGCCTAGGCAATTGCGTTGAAGATAAGAGAATGCGTAGGTGTTTTACTCTAGTGCTTTGGGAGCTAAGTAGTTTATACACTATTTCGAGTTTATTTTGGTAGCTGTCAAGCCTCCAAAAAATGAGCATAGCCTAAGCTACGTGAGTTTTTTTAGGTGAAGTCAGCAAGCAAAAGAAGCCGAAAGATGTGAAAGGAATTTAGTACTCAGAGCACTAGGATTGAATCTTATGTTTGGTGCTACTATAGAACTTTGTTTTTACACCACTCCTAAAATAAAGTAAGGCGTAGTTTTTTTGTAATGTTCGGGAATTACTGATCACTACTCACAACCTGGTGCAAACAAAACTATCAATGGCAGTACTTTCAACACATTTTGCACAACTGATCAGACGAAACACCCCGAAATATTGAATTATAATCTCTCAAATGATAATTAGAACCACACCAGTGAAAAACACATTTTACTACCTTTGTCTATTGTTGCTAGTGCTTTCAACAGACGCATACGCCCAATTTAAAATTACAGGAAGGGTAAAAGATATAGAAACTGCTGAACCGGTTCCTTTTGCCAATGTATATTTCAAAGGTACCAGCATTGGTATCAATACAAACTTTGATGGGTATTTTACCATCAACACACCCAAGTTATATGATACACTCATGGTGTCATACATTGGTTATGTAAGTAAAGAAGCCATAGTTGATAAAACAAAAAAAGAACAAACCATCAATTTTCAGCTCAAACCCGAAAATACCAAGCTTGAAGAGGTAAAGTTTGTAGCGCGCGAAAACCCCTCCTGGGCGATTATGCGCAACGTGATGAAAAACAAAAATAAGAATGACAAACGCCGCTTGGATCAATACGAATATGATAGCTATACCAAAGTAGAGTTTGACATTGACAATGTAAGCGCAAAACTGGCAAAACGCCGGGCAGTAAAAAAAATACTCACAGCCATAGATAGTATAGGCAAGCTTACAGGAGATGACGGCAAGCCATTGATTCCAATTTTTATGTCCGAAACAATGTCTAAGTATCACTATCGCCGCAACCCCAAGAAAACCAAAGAACATGTACTCAAAAGTAAAATCACGGGAGTAGGAATCGAAGATGGTTCTATTGTGTCACAGTTGATAGGCGCTAGTTTTCAGGAATATAATTTTTATACCAACTGGATGAAAATTGCCCAAAAAGATTTTGTGTCACCACTTGCCGATGGTTGGCGTTTGCATTATCGCTATTTTTTGATGGACAGTGTACAACTGGGCAAGCATTTTTGTTACAAAATAGACGTGGTACCTAAGAGTAAACGCGACTTGGCGTTTGAGGGGACCATTTGGATAGATAAAGCTAGTTATGCACTAAAGCAAATAGATGTGCGGGTAGACAAAAAAGCCAATATTAACTTTCTGGAAAAGATAAAAATTCAACAAACTCTGGCTCCTACCGACAAAGACGCCTGGCTACCTACCAAGACCAGGGTGTTGATAGACATTGCCGAACTTACCAGTAATACCGCAGGGTTGATTGCCAAGTTTTATGTCTCGAATAAGAACTTTGACACCCAAACCAAACACCCACTCAGGTTTTACAATGATCAGATTCAGGTAGCAGAGGACTTTAAACTGTATGACGATGATTTTTGGATAAAAAACCGCCACGATTCATTGACTACTGCCGAAAAAAAGACTTACTCTATGATTAACAATATCAAAGAGTTGCCAGTGGTAAAAAACTGGGTAGAACTCATCTCTATTCTGGGCACTGGTTACAAATCTGTGGGGGCTGTAGACATTGGAAACTACCTGTTTGCTTACGCCCTCAACAACTATGAGGGGCACCGCTTTAGATTAGGGTTCAGAACCAACGGTAAGTTTAGCCGAAAAATTGGGTTTAATGGATACCTTGCCTATGGCGCTTGGGACAAAGAGTTTAAGTATGGGGTGGGCATGGACTATATTATATCACGCAAGCCCTGGACTACCTTTAGTGTGAGTCACACCCACGATATTTTTCAAGCGGCTATTCCTGTAGACGATGATCGCTTGCCTAATTTGTACCTTGCTTCTATTCGGTTTTTCAACATTACCAATACCAACCTATATTTGCAGCGTGATACTAAAATCACCTTACAAAGCGAAGTGCTCAAAGGTTTGAACTTAAAAGTACGTTTACGTAACCATACCTTTGAGACTTTGCCCGATTTGCCTCAGCACTTTGCTTATTATGCAACACCCGATCGTAACGACTCGCCTGTCAATACCGAGTTTGTCAATACCGAATTAATGGCTGAGTTGCGTTGGGCACGCCGCGAACGTTTTATTCAAGCAAGCAATCGCCGCATAAGTTTAGGCACCAACTATCCTGTGGTTACCTTTCGTTACCGCCTGGGTATTCCAAGTTTTATTACAGGTTTTATCGACAGCGATTTTAGCTATCATAAATTCACCCTGGACATAGATCAGAAGTTTCGTTTTGGCACTTTTGGCAATGGTTCTTACCAAATTTCGGGAGGGTATATTCCTTCACAACTGCCCTACCTGCTGTTGTTTCGTCACTTGGGCAACCAAACCATTTTCTTCAACAACTACGGGTTTAACCTGATGAACTATCTTGAGTTTACCAGCGATACTTATGCATCTTTTCGTTATGAGCATACTTTCGAGGGGCTTATTTTTAATCGTATTCCCCTGTTTCGCCGTTTGAAGTGGAGAAGTTTTGCCGAGGTAAATATGCTGGTAGGTACATTACGCCCCGAAAACTCCGCCATTATCCCTTCGGTAGCACCCGATGGAACACCTATTCAAGGAGCCGCTTCATTGGGCGATGTACCTTATGTAGAAGTAGCCTATGGAATAGAAAATATTTTCAAGTTTTTGAGGGTACATTTTCTCCATCGAATTACTTACCTCGATCGACCAGGTGTGAGAAACTTTGGGGTGAAACTATCCGCCAAGTTTTCTTTATAATCACCTACACCTGACTTATAAAAAAAGCGACAAACTCTCTTAGTGCAGTCGCTTGACATTTAATAAAAAAGGTTATATTTTCTACTATATGCAAGAAGATATAACCTTTACTAATGA
>NZ_CANLRP010000127.1 GCF_947493425.1 uncultured Microscilla sp.
GTAACCACGCTTTTGTATTACACTGATTTTCAGTTATTTACAAAAAGCGTAGTTAGAAGCTGATTCGAGTAAATGTTTATTTTGTTAAATGCTATAAACCAGTATTTTATATTAAGATTGCTTACTCACTTTATTTTTAAAAGCGTTTCGGTTTTAATTAAGCCTAAACATCCAATTAAATAGTTTTTAAATCCATCAATAACTGATCACCAGCAACCAACTTTGACGAAAATCACTGCGGAGTATTGATATGTAGTAGAGCAGTTTAATACCGTGGAATTTCGTTCAGTCGATTCCTTATGTTTTTGATGTTGACCTTTTTCTGGTAATCTTTTTTTACCTGCTCAAACTGTTGGTTGAGTTTCTTGATTTTGGTTTGAATTTTTGCGGGATTTTTACTCAACTTGTACGCATTGGTCAATATAATCACAATGTTTTTATGGTACTCTTCCAGGGCAGTTACATACTCAGACGAAATTTGCTCTATCTCTCCAGTAATAAACTCTATCTTGTTGCGGGCAAGCACCGAATAACCCACCCGGTCATCCCTTACAATGATGTGATAGCTTATTTGATTTGAGTTTGAACTGACATAGCTCTTTTCAATCTTTTCTATATGTCGCATCACCTGGCTATAGGTGTAATATTGATCTATAATATCGTTGAGCGATTTATCTTTGAGCGTAGTCATGCTTTGTGCATTGTACAACGTAGCCACCATCTCTTTGACAAACTCATTGGTAAGCTTGCGCAAAGCTTCTGTTTTTACTTTTAGGTTTTCGTTGGTTACTGCCAACACCTTGTTCAAAGCCGAGAGGTTGTCATAATGCTCTACATATTTGCGCAAACCTTCATGAAAGTTTTTTAAATCCCCTGCGCTTACTCCCTTGTGGTTTACCACCGTATTATTTACCAGGTTAGCTACCGAATAAATAGAGTTTACGGCAGGCACAGAAGAAACCAATGATTGGGTGATGGGGTTGCGTAAAATAGTGGAAACAACTCCTAAAAAGCGGCTCTTTTTGCGGCGCCTAAACCTTCTAAGTTTGCCTACCACCTGTTGGTTAATCAAGCCCACAATCTCGGTTTCCAGCGAAAAACCCAGTTCATTGTTTTGAGGGTTATTGAGGATGTTAATTGCATTGGCATAATCGGTAAACGCCAGCGAAGCTTCCAGCCCATTAAGCCCGTTATTGAAGGCATAAATAAAATTTGCCGTAGTTTTTATGCTTCTTACATTGGTTGTATAGCGGTTTTTGGCATCCAGCAAATCTTTTATTTTAATATCTTTGATGGCTTTTACTCCTACATTTACCTCTTGCCGCAAGGTATTATGTCTTTTATAAATGCTGTTCAGCGAATCCCTCAATTCCTTACTCATTTGTTGGGTTTGAGCAAGCCCTTCTTTGCTTTTTTTGATGTTTGCATTGACACTATTTAGTCTTTGTGCATTTTGTTGCGAGGTTTTTTGAATATTTAAAAACCGTTGATAAAGCAAGGCCAATGAATCTGACAAAACCTTGATGCGTGCCTGATCGGAGGTTATTTTTTTTACATCAGGAGGGAAGGGATTGCCACCTCCAGCCTTGATAGAGTCTCCCTTGGTGGGGAGAGGCGCTTGTTTTTTTGTAGAATCCTGTTGTGCCTGGGCTATAGTTCCGCATAATATCAAGGCAACAAATAAGAAGATTTTAACCATGTTCATTCCTGAGGTTTAGTTGTGTGATTGTTACAGCAAATTATGCCAGAAATACCATATATACAAATAGTACTTTCTTATAAAAGCAGAGCACAGGAAAATGACAGATTATTTTGGAGTATCGAAGGGCAAGCCTCAAGTACAATGAATGCAGTGATACTTGAGGCTTGCCTGCTTGAGTTTTTAATAGTTCAACAATAAAGTATTGGCGCAACCTCCTTGAGCAAATGACAAGGATAAAAGAGTTTTGATTAAGGTGCCCCACCAAGATTGAAAAAGCTAATGTGGTAATTTATTGCGGAACAAACCGTATACGTAAGTACCCAATAGTGCACTTGCCAACACCACCAGTATTACCCCAAAACCGTGTCCAATGAGTACATACAGCGGCCCGGGGCAGGCACCAGTCATCGCCCAGCCCAATCCAAACAAAACTCCTCCAATAAGGTAACGGGGAATTGATTTTTTCTTGTCATTGAAGGCAATAGGCTGCCCTTGAATAGAGCGTAGGCGTAACTTTTTGATCAGAAAAGTAGCTAACATACCCAGTGCTACCGCCGAGCCTATGATACCATACATGTGGAATGATTGGAAGCGGAACATTTCCTGGATACGATACCACGAAATTACCTCCGCCTTAGTCATGATAATACCAAACAGTATTCCGGCAAAAATATATTTAATTGTTTTCATTTAATCAAACATTTATTTATATGTTCATTAATTCATTTGTAAAGACAAAAAAAATCAAAGTTGTAAAATAAGGGGTAAGAGGTAATGTGTCATGAGCAACCCTCCAACAAAAAAACCAATGACCGCAATGAGCGAAGGAAGCTGCAGGTTTGATAAGCCACTGATGGCATGCCCCGATGTGCAACCACCCGCATAACGAGCCCCAAAACCGATGAGAAAGCCTCCAAGTACCAATACCACCATTCCTTTGAGCGAAAAGACCGCTTGCCAGCCAAACAAATCTGCGGGTGCTAACCCTGAGACATCTTGTATCCCTAGTTTTTGCAAATCTTGTACTGTGTCTGGTGACACACTCACAGTAGGGTGCATCAAAAACTGGCTGGCAATCATACCACCTACTATCGCCCCTATTACAAACAATATATTCCAGCGGTCGGCTTTCCAGTTATAATGAAAAAAACTCGTCTTTTTTCCAGCACCCAATGCAGCACAGGTAGTGCGCAAAGTAGCCGATACGCCAAACGATTTGCCAAAAAACAGTAGCGCAATAGCCACCAATGCGAGCAGTGGTCCGGCAATGTACCACGCCCAGGGCTGTTTAATTAGTTCTAACACAATTTGGTTGTTTTGATTGTAAAACCACGATTTGTTCAATGACGAATAATTATTTCAGTAATTTGTCATTGAACAAATCATAATTACTTAGGAATGGTGAGAAATTAAATTACCATTCTTGAGGTAGAGGTTTTGTTTTGAGACGAGGCTATTTTTTGCGCCCATAGCAGCGCTACGGGCAATAAAAATAACGAAGTATCAAGGCGAAAAATCACCCCTCAGGGTGTAAATTTATTTTTGAACAATTCCTTAGTTTAATTTAAAAGTCAATATAGGCTTGTACATGTGGTTAACCAGGTTTTCAGAAATACTCCCCTTGATCAAATGATCCCAACCAGTACGTCCATGGGTGCCCATTGTAATTAAATCTATAGAATGCTCGTGAGCAAAATAAAATACTCCTTCTTCAATTTTGCTGCTGCTCTCTACGTGAAACTCTACATTTTTCAGCTGATTAAGTTCAGTAAACTTTTCCATCTGTTGAAACACCTCACGGTTAGTTTCTTTCCCCTTTTCTATTTTTAATAAGTGAATTTGCGCCTCAAATGCTTTTTGTAAGGTTTTTAGTGCGGTTAAGTTTTCTACCTTTGGCTCTTTAAAATCATTGACCAGCAAAATTTTCTCTACCTCCCAATCGGGTTTATCACATTTGATCGTGAGTACCGGCACAGGAGAGTACCTTACTACCTTTTCGGCATTAGAGCCTACAAACATTTCTTTCCAACCTGACGCCCCACTGGTGCCCATTACCACCAAGTCCATAGCATTGACGTTAACATACTCTACTATGTCGTCTATCATGTTGCCAAACTTCACCACTACATGTACTTTTACTTTGGCGTCTTTGAGCCATTCTTTAATTTTGGCTTCATTCTCCATACGCTCCTTCTCAAACTTGGTCATGTCATAATCCTGGCAGTTGAGCATGTTGCCTTTGTCGTCAAAATAAGCATCGCCAGGAGCAGGCAATACCTTCAAGGCGTGTATTTCTGCACCAAGCGAAGTCGCTATTTTTTCAGCCGTGTGCAGGGCGTATTCCGATAATTCAGAAAAGTCAGTAGGTATCAATATCTTTTTCATACTATATAAGATTCAGTTCACTAAAATTTTTCTTCAAATTTGCCCGATCCTTTCATTTTTTGCTATGATTATTGTCATAAATGGACACTTGAAACTATGACCATTATTTTGTTTATGCCTATAAAAAAACACTATTTTTTCTCAAAAGTTACACTCCATATCCCTCTCAGTTCAGCCACCTTATAGCCAATAGCTTTGTCGTTGGGGTAAAGCGATTGAATCACTTGATAGTCAGTCTCAGTAATATGTTGCCCCACCGTTCCGTGGCAGTTGAGGCAACTAGCCCTTAGTAAAATAGGAGCGTTAAACATAGTATTGCCATTGGGCAATTGACTTACCATAGGCTTTAGTTTTTTACCTGCTGTCAGTTGTTGGGCATATTGTTGAATGATGAGTTTTTCGTGGGCAGTAGGGGCGTTTTTTGCGTTGCGGTTTCTTATGCTTGTTCTCCGTACTTGTGCACCATATTTTTGGGCTATTTGCTGAGTAATAGGCAATGCATTGGCATTACAATAAGGCACCGCCTGGCGCACACCTCCTTGGCGCATAGCTTGCTTAAGCTCTCCGCTCAACTTGTTAAGCGTATGCTGGATGACCTCCTTACCCTTGGTCAGGTATTCATCTCCTTCTTGTGCTTCTTTTGTTGTATTGTTGCAGGCACAAAGCAAAGTGAGCACAAACAATACTGCCGTATACAAACGCATATATTTGGTTCGTTAATTACCCTTAGTAATATGTTTAAAGTGGGGTATTGCAACCTAACAAAAAATCTGGCTGGGTTGCCTAAATAGCTTCGTTCCAAGCCATTATACCGCCAGCAAGATTATACAGTTTGGTAAAACCCATTTCAGCCATAAGTGCACAAGCCTTGCCGCTTCGGTTACCACTTCGGCAATACACCAAATACGTTTTTCCCTTATCGAGTTCAGCTATTTTGCTGGCAAAGTCAGGTTGCATAATATCAATCAGTTGGTGGTTGGGCACACTGCCATCTTCCAGCTCTATGGGCGAGCGTACATCTAGTATGACAGCGTTAGACTCTTGAGCTATTTTGTGCTTAAATTCAGCAACGTCGATGTTTTGAAAACTCATAATTTGTATAACTAAAAAAGCTTTTGATTAAAAAATCAATGAATTTGAAAGCCTCGCTTATCTTATTCCTTCAAAGCTGTCTCATAATTATTGATGAAACAGCCTTAAAAGAACAGTGAGGTAAATACAAGTTGTAATAATTTGCCTAACTTTTAAATGTGCCTTTATCCAATGTCCAATTTGGGTAAACACGTGCCTACGACAAGGTAGAAGGACAAACATATTCAGTTTTGGCAATGTCCGTTTTGGCAATTTCTCTAAACCCACCCTTCACATCTATTACATTAGGGTAACCGTGCTTCTTTAAAATAGATGAAGTAATCATAGAGCGGTACCCCCCGGCACAATGTATATAATAGGTAGCCTCTTTGTCAAGGTCGTTTAAGTGCCCGTTGATAAAATCCAAAGGAAAGTTTTGAGCACCTGCAATACGTTCCGATTGGTACTCGGTGGGTTTGCGTACATCCAAAATATGAATATCCCCACTTTTATTCAATGTGGCAAGTTCTATTGCTTCAATAGATTTGATTTGGTCTACAGGTTTATTGGCTGTTTGCCAGGCATCAAACCCACCCTTAAGGTAGCCAATGGCGTTGTCATACCCCACCCTTGCCAGGCGTAATACGGTTTCTTTCTCTTTACCTTTGGGTGTCACCAGCATAATGGGTTCATTGAGGTTTTTGATGAGTGTACCTACCCATACCGCAAAAGTACCTTCCAGTCCTATATTAATGGCACCTGGTACAAAACCTTGGTTAAATATTTGCTCGTGGCGTGTATCCAAAATCACCACTCCCTCACTTTTTTTGGCTTCAAACTCTTCAATGCTCAATGCTTTCATACCGCGTTCGAGCACCTCGTCTACCTCTTCATACCCTTGTTTGTTCAGCATCACATTTTTGGCAAAGTATTGAGGAGGAGGCAATATACCATCGGTTACCTCTTTCACAAACTCCTCCTTGGTCATATCAGCACGTAAGGCATAGTTGGTCTTTTTTTGGTTGCCCAAAGAGTCAAAAGTTTCGTCGCTCATGTTTTTGCCACAAGCCGAACCAGCCCCGTGTCCAGGGTAAACAATTACATTGTCTGCCAAGGGCATAATTTTATTGCGTAATGAATCGAACAGTAAACCCGCCAAATCTTCTTTAGTCAGATCAGACTTTACGGCAAGGTCAGGACGTCCTACATCGCCAATAAACAAGGTGTCGCCCGAAAAAATAGCGTGGTGCTTGCCTTCTTCATCAATGAGCAAATAAGTAGTAGATTCCAGCGTATGACCAGGAGTATGTAAAGCCTTTATCTTTACTTTACCTATTTCAAATACATCTCCGTCTTGAGCAGGGTATATGTCATAGCTTGTTTTGGCTTCTGGTCCAAACACAATCGTGGCACCGGTTTTTTTTGCAAGGTCTACATGCCCCGACACAAAATCGGCGTGAAAGTGGGTTTCAAAAATATATTTAAGAGTAGCGTCATTTTGAGCCACTTTGCGGATATAAGGTTCAGTTTCGCGCAAGGGGTCAATAATAGCTGCTTCTCCGTTAGACTCAATATAGTAGGCAGCTTCTGCCAAACAACCTGTATATATTTGTTCTACCTTCATGTTGTTACTTTTTTAATAATGTTAGTTAAAATACTTTGAAATTCTAGGCTGGGTAACAAGCTCTTAAAAAACGTGACTGATAACTAAAAAATACCATCATTACAAAAATACGGTGTAATTCAGTGTTACTTCAAAAAAACAATGATAAATCTATTTTTACTCTTGTCATATTAACAATACTCCGCAGTGATTTTAGTCAGATTCTCAAACGATTATAAGTTTAAAAACTATTTAATTACGTGTTTAGGCGTAAAACTGAAACCCTTTGAAAAATAAAGCAAGCATACAAGGTTTAATGCTTACTCGAATCCGCTATGGACTATGGACTATGGACTAAATGCTTCTAACTACGCTTTTTGTAAACAATTGAAAATCAAAGTGATAGAAAAAGTGTAGCTACTTAGGGAACAAGGTATACCTAGAACCTTGTCGGGGCTGTGGACTATTTATATTAATATATGTTAATTTATTGTTTTGTTTTCCTAAAAAAAACCGGATATAGGGTAAGCAAAATCTTACAACGCTTTATCCGAAAATTTTTGCAGAAAGTAATAGCGATTTTATATAAAACTACACTTCTCCATACAGTCAAAAATATGGGTAATGTGATCATCGACCAGTGCATAGTAAATATTTTTACCTTCCCGGTTGGCTCTCAACACTCCTTTGTCCTTCATTTTGATCAAATGATGTGACAGCAACGATTGTTCTGTTTGGGTTTTTTCCTTTAAGTCTGAAACTGTTAACCTGCCGTGGTTTTGTAATACTTCCAAAATGCTTAACCTTACCGGATGGGCAATTGTTTTGAGCACTTCGGCTACTCGTTCCAGTTTTTCTGCGCTGATGTTACGTTTAGTTGTTGTCATACTTTTTCTAAATTTAGTTACCTTACTATATATGCCTTGATATTATAATGCAAATATATGAACATATTTTCATATAATCAAATCCTAACCTTTAACTTTTGGCAAGCTATGAAAAATCAATGAATTTGATGCCTTACAAGCGAGTATATCCTTATAATATTTACATTACAGCATTTTTTTGTCATAAAAACTTACATCAAAACCATAGAGGAAATATTTTGATTACTTCTGCTTAATTGAGATGAAGTGATATAAAACTAGCCTTTAAGCTGTTTTTATGCTGTTTTGGTACATAAAAAGATGTTTTTTTCTGTTAAAAGGCAGTTCCATCTTTGAAAATAAGCTTAAACCTGTCACGTGTGATATTACCATTTTGAATACATTTTGACTGAAAACCGTATACAGTAACAAACACTACCCTACCCACAACTTTATTAAGCACACATTTAATAAATAATTATATAAACACCGGATGTTTATATAATACCATTAGAATACTAACCACGCCTGTACAAATTAACATACTACTACTACTACATTTTACATAAGTTTAAATATAGGATACTTTAACTATTATTAATTTCATGTCAAAAATTACGAACGTACTTCTTGTAAGCTGGGTGTTTGTACTGGCTTGTGCATTGACTACCCAAGCGCAAACAGTTGCTACCTGGAACCCACCTTCTGCTGGGTCAACATCAGGAGGTTTTTATTCTGATCTTAAAGAGTTTAATTGGCTTGACCCTGCTAACTGGTCTTGGACTGTGGGTGGAGCGGCAGCTGACCCTACAAACCCTGCAGTACCTGATAATGGGATACCAGACGAAAATACTGAGGTGATAATTCCGGCTGGAACGCCTGTGTGTTGGATTCCGGAAGACTACACCAATTATTGTATAGACAAAACTACTACCCCGGCAAGCCCTACTGTGGGCAATGCCCCATGCGCAGGCAACTTTGAAGCTGTTACCCGCCCTACTTGTAAAAAAATCACTTTGAATGGAGGGTTGTACAACCAAGCTAGTTTGAACAATAACAATGATACCAAGTCGCTCTATGTAAAAGATGTAAACGGTACTACTGATGGAGACTTTATTATTGCTAGTGGAGGGGTTTACCTTTCCGAGGCTTTCGTTACTCAAATAGAAGGTGATTTTGACCTTCAGGCAGGGGGGCATTTGGTCGTGTATAACAGTGACAACAGTATACAAGTAAGCCGAAACCTTACCATTAATGGCAACATTACCAAACAAGCCCAAATCACTGGGCGAACCCTTACTTTTGATTTTAGAGGAAAAGAAAGCTCCATCATTAACGGAAACTACCTCACCAACCAAATATCTACTGCTCAGGCGAATGTAGCACCTTACATGAACTTTACTCACTATTATACTTATGGAGCCATAGATAACCTCATTATTAGCAAAATAAAAAATGACCCATTGAATACGGCGGCTGCTGACCCTACAGTGAGCAACGACCCTAGTTTCCCTATTTTGGTAGGAGTAATGGACAACGCAGGCACTGGGTTAACGATTGGTGGTTCTGGAAATGTAACCATTAATGGAGGAGCTTTGATAGTAAAAAACGTAACTGCTGGAGGATTCAATCTGGGGGAAAGCACGTTTAACGGAGTTGATAATTGGAATTGGGATATTCCGGCTTCAGACATTAACGTAAGAGGTAAAGTATTTATTGCCAATGCCAATGTGGGTACAGGTACTTATACGGGGTCTAGCCTTGACCTTACCGGAGGATCGAGCGACCCTCGGTCTATTTGTATGCACTTGGGAGGCAACTTTGAAGACTTAAACATTGTAGAGCCATCAAGATCCAATGGGAAACGCAATGGTTTTTATATCAATGGCTCCAGAGTGAGCTCTCGGCAAGACAGAAGACCTACCGTAGTGTTTAATGGGGCAGGAGATCAAGATATTCGTGGAATCAACGGAGTAGGAACTACTTTCTGGCTTCGTGATTATAACGACAACCCTACTGAAGGAATCGGGATTGCTTTTCCTGAAGTAATTATCAATAAAGCTGCCGACAAAAAAGTATCTATCAACGCCAGTTCTAACTTGCGTATTTTTGGCGATTTACGCTTGTTATCAGGTATTTTTGATGTCAATGGTCGTACCTTTCTTTTTGGCGACCGTTCGGAGTCTAACCAATACCATGGGCAAACCAATGCCAACGGAGATGAAATTAACATTTATGGAACATTGAATGCGCCTGCCGGATCGGTGATAAAAATGAACACAGGAAAGCAACACCGAGGTACTATTATGAGGGTGCGTCAAGGTGGTTTGCTCAAAATTATGGGTACTGCCAATAACACCAATATACTGATTCGTGATGGTAAGGTAGGTACCTATTATAGAGTAGGTGTGTATGGAGGGGGTAAGGCGGCTGTAGTCAATACGTTTATTCAACAGCAAGCTGGGCGTTCTAACGACTTTGGGCTAAGCGGCACCAACTATGGAACCGATGCCAGTGGCAGCGCCGGAGGTAATAATAGCGTAGGAGGGTTTAAAGTCTACTTTAGTGCGTCATTGCTTCACTTCAAAGAAAATGTACTTACTGGAGAACTGGATTTAGTAGATATGAACAACCCTACCTTCTCTAACGAAAACCCCACTACTTACGATGCTGACTATAGTAGTTTTAGCTATTGTGGATTTGCCGGAATGGGAGGATCAGGTGCCCACCTGACCATTAATACCGGGCAAAAGATGAGAATTTTAAACACAGGTTTTGGAGGTAATGGAGGGAACACCGCCCGAAACATTATTAATAACAATACTAGTGGATTGGTTATCACAGTGCAAAACTCTTCGGGGCAAGCTGGAGGGGTAAACGGAGAAAGCAAAGATGGTGGATCGGCTGATGATAAGGTAGTATGGGTAAGCCCTACGCCTGTATACTGGTGGGGACCACCCGTAGCCAGAGGTTATGACCAACAGTGGGATACTGGCTCTAAAGGAAAATCAGGTAGTTATGGTGCATCAGGAGCAGGTAGCGCCACTTATATTAAAAACGACCCCTATGACAGTTATTATGGCAGTAATCCTGTTTTGCCCACTGGCTCAAATACTTATCAATACCACGCGGCACTTTGGTCGTCTGCGGATGCCTCAGGGGTGTCTAATGTTTGGTCGCTCAATGATTTGGTATGGGAGCCTTTGCCTACTGGTGTGGTTCCTGGAACTGCCGGAAACGAAGATTATACTGCTTATATTTTGGCAAGGGCCACCCGTAGTTGTTATGTAGATGGAAACTATACTTTGAATGGAAGTATTTATGTACATCATAACGGAGCCGATAATAAGGTAACCCGCCAAAGCAGAAGAGTGTTGTACTTTGACAATACTACCCCTTATACAATGATAGTAAAAGGAGAAATTCAGAACTCTTCTTATAGTAGCGATGGACGCATTTATGGAGGACAAGCAACTGTACAAGTGGGTAGAGACCTGTTTACTCAGTTTGCTTATTTTTATCCACAAACTTCACATTTTATTTTCAATGGAACGTCATCGCAGGAAATACGCATAGGAACCAACTCTTTTTACAACCTGACTGTCAATAAAGCTTCTGGTAGTGCTCGTATGCAGGGAATTGGCGGTATAAGTGGCACCAATATGAACACTTTGGTAGTACGCAAAGACTTTGTATTACAATCGGGAGAAGTAGCCTTGGTATCGTCTACACCTATGTTGGTTATGGGTGATTTTATTCAAACCAGTGGGCATTTCAAGTTTATCAAGTCGCCAGTAAACATTCAGGGAAACCTGAACATATCTGGTGGTACCAACGATGATGGTGGTACAAGTACGGCGGCGTTGATTTTTACGCCCAGCGACAATACTACCCGTACGATCAAAACCAGTGGGCTAAAGTTTAGTAACATTTACTTTAATAAGAAAATTTACAAAAGTGGCAAAGTGGGGCACAGCAGCGATACCAACCCCTTTGGAACCACCTCAAACAAAGACATCAAAGGCGAAAAAGCCAAAAATGAACCCAGTGATGTGGTCTATCAAGTCACCGATGACCTGGAGTCGCTCAACGGCATAGAAATAGACGAAAACCGTATTTTAGAAGTGGTTGGAGGTAAAAAAATCATCAGTGCCAATATGACCATCCGTAACAAGGGACAGTTGATTACAGGAACCGCCACCCAGATTCAGGTAAAATCGGGCGGAAAACTGCACATACAAAGTGGAGGCTTTATGCAATTGATGGGGTCTTTTTCAGAGTACACCAAACTTACCCGTGACCCTTCTAGTTCTGGTACTTATAAGTTTGATGTAGATGGCACCCTCAAAGCCCGTTACTTTTTGCTGGATTATGCGGATAAAGACGGAATAAATATAGATGCCAACGCCAAAATATTGAGTCCTGGTACTATAGTACAAGGGGGCGGAGGAGAAAACTACTCTAATTCGCCAGATATAACTATAGCCGGTGGTGGTGGCTTGGGCGCTACCGCTACTGCCACAGTAGCTACCAGCATTACTAAAATAGATTTGGCCGATGGTGGATTGGGCTACCTGACCAACCCCACGGTAACCATTACTGGCGCAGCTACTACGCCCGCTACTGCTACAGCAAGCATTGCGGGGGGAGTAACAGGCATATATATTACCAACCCTGGTGGTGGCTACAGTGAAATGCCCACCGTAGACTTTACAAACGGTGCAGGTGTAAGTGCAGTAGGCAAAGTGACCGGAAGCCTGGATGTGCTCAACATTACCAATGCGGGTGCTGGGTATACTACCGCCCCTGAGGTTTCTTTGGTAGATGTTTCGGGAGCTACCTTAGTAGCAGGTACTGCCACCGCTACTATTACTGGGTCGGTTACGGCAATAAGCATAGACAACGCAGGCGCAGGCTATGCTACCTTCCCTACGGCTACTATAGACAATACTGCCACCAATGGTACTGGGTTGGCGGTTACGCTGAAAGGAAGCGTAACTGGCATTACCAACCTGGTAGGCGGTTCAGGGTATAACTCAGCCACCGCCACCATTAGTGCTCCGGGTGGGGGAGGTACCACTGCTACGGCCACTGTAAATATATCGGCAGGGTCGCTTACTGAAATGACGGTAACTGCAGGAGGGACTAGTTATTTGTCAAGCGGCAATGGTACCTTTGATGTATTGATTACCGGAGGGTCAGGTACCGGAGCTACTGCTTCTGCCAGTGTGTTGAACGGAGAAATTTATGAAATAGAAATCACCAATGCAGGTACAGGGTATGCCAGTGCCGATGTATTGACGCTTGATTTTGCGACCAATGGAGGGGGAGGCTCAGGCGCCACTGCTACCTATACTATAGTAAGTGCCGGAAACATTACTGGGCTTACGTTTACCAACAATGGCTCTGGTTATACCTCTATACCAACTATTACCCTTTCGGGCGATGGTACTGGTGCCAGTGCAGACGCTACATTGAGCATAACCGAAGTAGACATTACCAGTGGAGGGTCAGGGTATAACAGTGCGCCTACTATTACTCTTGACGATCCTGTTACTGTAGAGGGAGTAACCACAGAGTTGACCCCTGTAATCTCAGGAACAGTGACTGCCCTTACTATAGGTTCTGAAGGGTCGGGTTACGAAAAAGCACCTTTGGTATACATTGCTTCTCCGGCTGCCAATGCCGACGTAACAGTTGCTGGGGGTACCATTACTGGAGTTACCATTACTTCGGGTGGCTCAGGTTATGCTTCGGCTCCTTCGGTTACTTTTGTAGACCCTAACGGCACTGGAGCAGGCGCCACCGGAACCGCCACTATAGTAAATGGAGTGGTGACCGCTATTAATATTACCAGTACAGGTAACAATACTTACTCAGACCTGACCAGGGTGATCATAGGTACCCCGGCTGGTATGACCAATGCTTTGGGTGAAGCTAAGCTAAAAGTAACTCGTGGAATAATGACGAACCCTGGTACCAACTACACGGGTGGTTTTGACTTGATTTTTACAGGGGGAACACCTACCGTAACAGCTACGGCTAAAGCTACCCTCAGTGTAACTTCTATTAGTTTGACCAACCCTGGGGATGGCTACACCGCCTCACCTACAGTGACTTTAAGTGCTCCCGACGCACCAGTAAGTTTTCCGGGAGGGCTAGGTGACGCTGTGACCGCTACAGCAAGCGCTGCCACCATTGGTAGTATCAGTAATTTTACTATCACTAACAATGGTGCTGGTTATACAAATACCCCTTTTGTGATTATCAAAGATGCTACCGGGCGTGGTGCCGAAGGGCGAGCAGTACTTGGAGCTACTACCATTGATAGGGTATTGGTACTGGACGGGGGTAAAAACTATACAGCCACCCCTACAGTAACCATTACTGGTGGAGGTGGTACCGGAGCCACGGCTACGGCTACTATCTCAAGTGGCGAAGTAACCAATGTTGTAATAAACAATGGTGGATCGGGTTATGGAGCCCCACCTACGATTACTTTTACAGGTGGAGGCGGTACTGGAGCCACTGCTGAGGCAGTAGTGATTGGTGGCAAAGTAGTGAGCATAGGAATGGTAAATTATGGGTCGGGCTATACCTCAGCTCCTACCATCACCATCTCTGGTGGAGGTGGTACCGGAGCCACGGCTACTGCCGAAATAGGCGGAAGGGTGACCAGCGTGACACTAACGAATGCTGGGTCGGGCTATACCGGAACACCTGCTGTGGAGTTTAGCGGGGGAGGAGCTACTGCCATAAGTGCAGTGGCGGCTGCTTACCTTAGCCCTACCACATTGGTGGATATAGTACCTACTGCTTCTAAAGTATACCCGGTAGCGAGTTTCAGTGATGCGATTTTTACCAATGCGATCGAAGATGGCAGTACCTTTATTACCTTTCCGCAAGAGTACAGCGTATACCGCAACGGGTCTAATGACTATAGCACCATAGATGCTTTACCCGCGAATGTTACCCATGACTATAGTGCTTCGCCAGCGGTAGATACCATTTACAATGCGGTGTTCCCGAGTAATCCTGACCCTATTTTGGCTTTTACTAATGCACCAAGTAATGTAAAGCGTACTGGAACCTCTAACGACCCCAGAAACCGCGTGGTATTCAAAGATGCCATTGGTACTTTCTCAGGAGAGGACTTTGACAGTGAAAATACCATTGCTGATAACAATGATAATAGTTTAGGGATCAATCCTTTTGGGATAAAAACCGATAGTATGATACTGTGGAGAGAGCCTAATGTAGTGCGGTGGGATGGAGGACTGACCGGTGCCGGAACGGCCTGGAATGACCCTACCAACTGGCGCCCCGACCGGGTACCTGGCCCAGGTGACTTTGTGATTATTGACCACCGATTGTTGTTCTTGCAGTGGAACTTGCTCAAGGGACCACCCGATGTGATCTCGCCCTCAAACTTTGTGGTAGATATGAACCTAAGTTCCAACACCAACCCTATCACCTGTAGAAGTTTGACTATAGAGACGCTGCTGCCCGAACCCAACGATGGTTCACAGCGCAACCCCATTACCATTGAGGTAAACCAACCACTCACGGTATTGGAAAACCTGACCATATCGAAAGATGCCACGGTAAAAGTAATGAACAATACTGCCACCATTAGTGTAGGAGGAAGCTGGAGTAATGAAGGTACTTTTGAACATGGCAATGGTACGGTAAAGTTTAATCAACCATTTACCAGGGTAATCAAAGCCATTACCTCATCGGTAAGTTTTGCCCCTGGTCAAGTAGGGGTACCAACTGTCAACTTGAATGCTTTTTATAATTTAGAAATTGAAGATGGTACTACTGAATTGAACTCTTATGTAAGGGTAGAAAACGACTTGAAAATTAAGAATACCAATACCCAGCTGAGGTCGTCAAACAACCCAATTGAGCTATGGGGTAACTGGCAAAACGAAGGAACGTTTTCGCCTGACAATGGTACCGTGTATTTTGGTTCTAACCTTGTCCAAAATATAGGCAAGGGATACCGTACGGAGGCCACGGCTACCGCAGCGCTCACGGGCGATGCAGTAAGTAGCACATTTACCATTACCAACCCTGGCGATAAATACGCCCAAACCCCTATAGTAATGATAGAAGGGGGAGGAGGCACCGGAGCCACGGCTACGGCTACCATCAATGGTGATGGACAACTCACTGGTATTACTTTAGACACGCCAGGCTCAGGGTATACCTCTGCGCCTACGGTAAGGCTAGTAGCTCCCGAAACAGAGAAGTTTTTTAATGTGGGAGTAAGCAAGATTGTAAACAATGTGGTGACCAAAAACCGGATTGAACTCCAAGGTGCGGGAAGATTATTTTTGACTAATCAAAAAGTGATTTCGAGTGAAAATGCCGAAGTAGTACTGGGGCTAAATGCTGACTGGACCAGGGTAAATGGCTATGTAGACGGACCAGTAGGCAGGGTTTACAACTCCGCCTCTTCGTTGGTGACTAAGACATATCCAGTAGGCAAGGGTGATGTATACCCTGGTGATAATAACGGAGTAAGGCTTGATATTCAATTGACGGCTACCCCAGATGCACCTACTTCATCGGTGATGTACATTGTGGAGCAGTTTGAGAGTGCTGCAGTAGATGGTAGAGTATTTCCTCCTGATCCAAGCGATAATATCAACTACTTGTCGCGTAGTAGACATTGGAAAGTTCGTCAGGCACGTTACCCAAATATTAATTCCGCTTTTCCTACTAATTTAGGAACAGAAGTAAACTTCAGCAAGGCTGTCATTGGCTTGCCCTTTAGTGGCGCCAACGAACGGGCTGATGATCAAATAGCAGCTTTGTTGGCGGCTAACCCTGGTTTGCCATTGGGTACCATGGTCAATGACTTGTTATTGTCGCAGCTAGATGAACTCAGGATATTGAAAGATCCTGGTTTGACTGGACCAGCCAATGCTACTAACAATGCGAAGGGTTTGTTGGCTGAAACCCCTACTTTGGTCACTAATGGAGAGCGCTGGAGCAACATAGGGGGTGGAGTAGATGACATTACCAATTTTAGTATAGGAGGAGGAGCTGGCGGCTTGGTGTCTAATGAGTTTACCAGCTTGGGTACCGGAACTTTTACCCTGGGTTGGAACTATACTGCATTGCCTATTAACTTGCTATCGTTTGAGGCTAAATTGATCAAAAACAATCAGGTAAAACTTGATTGGGTCGCTCAAAACGAAGAGCAGGTCAAGCAATACAATGTAGAGCGTAGTACAGATGGGGTGAACTTTAAAACTATAGGAACAATAAAAGCCAATGAAAACGAGCAAAGTACCCAAAAGTACGAAATGATAGACCCATCGCCCGAAATAGGGATCAATTACTATCGCATTTGTCAAGTACAAGAACACGAGTCTTCGCGTCGTTCGCGGATGGTAGAGGTAAAAGTAGCCGTGGCACGTAAGATGGAGGTATACCCCAACCCTGCCACCAAAACCGAAGATTTGCAGGTGTTGGTACCTGCCGATGCTGGCGATAAGGTAGCGGTAAGTATACTGGATATTCAAGGAACAAAGATGTACAGTAAAGTGTACGCCGACTTTGCCGGGGCTCCAGTTACCTTCCCTCATTTGCAATTGCCCAAAGGCATATACATCATCAAGGCGACCATTAACGATGGAGCTGGAGGGGTGAAAGAACAACGGATTGTGATTCAGTAAATTTTTTTTTTATACTTTCTTTTTGAAACGTGCCTCTCTTGTTATCAAGGGGACACGTTTTTTTTGTGGGCTTTAGTTTGGGTTTTGGGACGATGCCGCCAATAAACAAACGCTTGCATACCGCTTTTTTACCAAATAGGTATTTTGTTGCCTTAGATTATTTTATATTTTCGTTGTATACTTAAACAAAAATGGTTTTGAGGATGGGTTTTGACTAATTGTCTGAATACCAACATTAATCAACCGAAGCTACAGCTTTGCTGTGCTGAGCTCAGCAAAGCTAATCCTGTAAATCCTAAAACCGAGTCTATTTATAAATCCCGATTCATCGCATGCGTCAAAGCTTAATTTTACGAACACTTAAAATACCATCAAAATCATCAAAAATGACTCTTTTAGGCGCAACTCCTACGGAGCTGTGTCCCGCTTCGTTTATTTTTTCTACCAAGGTTTCGCCCCACTGGGGCTAATATTCGTAAAAAATGGCATAAAAACGAGCAAAGAGTTTTGAACGATTCCATAAAAATTGTGATTCAACACAACTTGAAGCTGGTTTTTACAGGCGGAATTTTAAGCCCTGACCAATGCGATTCATCGGGGCAGCTTGCTGTGACGAGCTCACCGCAGGTAATCACTTTAATCCTAGTATACCTTAAGTTTTGACTAAAATGTTTCAAGGGTAATCTTTGGAGGATATGAACTAAAGAACCCATCATTTCTTTGAATTTAGAAACTGCTTTACGTAATTTTGTAGGTTATACCAGGGTACTCGCCCTAAGTTTTGCACCTCACTCTTTTTGACAAAAAATACAGGATCAGAAAAATATACATGATAGAATTTATATTAAACGATACTACCATAGCTACCTCTGCAGCTGTAGGTACTCCACTACTCGATTTTATCCGTTATCAACAGCACCTGTCTGGTACCAAGATCGGTTGTCGCGAAGGTGACTGCGGGGCTTGTACAGTGTTGGTAGGCACTTTGCACAACGATGGTGTCCACTATCAGTCTATGACTTCATGCATTACGCCGTTGGGTAACGCTCAAGGCAAACATATAGTGACTGTAGAAGGGCTCAATCTACCCCAAGGGCAGCTCAATCAGGTACAGCAGGCAATGGTAAACGAAGGGGGTACCCAGTGTGGTTTTTGTACAGCGGGTTTTGTCGTTTCTTTAGGTGGTCATTGCCTGAGCCATCAGTCTTCAGATTATTCAAAGGCGTTGGCAGCAGTAGATGGCAATATATGTCGTTGTACTGGTTATAAATCTATCGAGAGGGCTATTCAGACCGTTGACCACAAGCTTCAGGCAAAAACAGCGGGTCAGTCTCTGGACTGGTTGGTGGCACAAGGGTTTTTGCCTGCCTATTTTACCGACATTGCTGACCGTATGCAAACTTTAAGCGTGCCTGAACCTTCTATCAAACAGTCTACAGATATTGATGGGCACTACATAGGCGGTGGCACCGATTTGTATGTACAAAAGCCCGAAGAAATGATGCGTTCAAACTTATATTTGATGTTTGACCAAGAGGCATTAAACAAGATTGAGGTCAAAGATCAACGCTGTTATATAGGAGCAGCAAGCACTGTTTCAGATGTTTGGCAGTCAGAGGTCATGCAAGCCCACTTTCCACAGCTAAGTCAATACCTTAAGTTGGTATCGTCTACCCAAATACGCAACATGGGTACTATAGCGGGTAACTTAGTAAATGCCTCACCCATTGGCGATTTAAGCATTTTTTTGCTTGCCCTCAATGCTACTCTAGTGTTAAAGCACCAAGACCAAACCCGCGAAGTGCCATTGCGTGATTTTTATAAAGGGTACAAAATCCTGGACAAACAACCCACAGAGTATGTCACAAGTATTTATTTTGACTTGCCAACTACCCATACAGCTTTCAATTTTGAGAAGGTAAGCAAACGTACTCATCTCGACATTGCCAGTGTAAACGCAGCAATACAGCTCAAAACCGAAGGAATGTTGATCAAAGAAGCCCATTTGTCGGCAGGAGGGGTAGCCCCTGTTCCTCTTTATTTGGCGAAAGCCGCTCAATACCTAAAGGGCAAAACCCTGAGTGCTGAACTAGTAAAAGAAACGACTAAAATAGCCAACGATGAGGTAGCCCCTATCAGCGATGTGCGTGGTACGGCTACTTACAAACGCTTATTGTTGCGCCAACTCATTTATGCGCATTTTATTACCATTTTTGAAGGTACTTTAACCCTGGAGGATTTAGTATGAAGCAGGAAAAAAATCACAAAAGCTTAAAAAACATTGACTCACATGGCCATGTAAGGGGGGAGTCGATATACGTAGACGATATTGCAGTACAACAGGGTACTTTGTATGGCGCAGTGCATGACTCAAGAGTAGCCCATGGGCTACTCAAGCACATAAACGTGCGCAAAGCCCAAGCCTTGCCGGGAGTGGTAGCGGTGTTTACGGCTGCCGATGTGCCAGGCGAAAACCAGATTGGAGGCATCATTCCCGATGAGCCTTTGTTGGCCGATAAAGAGGTACACTTTTGGGGGCAACCCATTGCTTTTGTAGTGGCACAAACCGAAGATATTGCCCGCGAAGCCGCCCAATTGATTGAAGCCGAAATAACTCCCCTTCCGGTAATCACAGATCCGCGTGAAGCAAAAGAAAAGGGAGAATTGATAGCCCCTCCGCGTACTTTTGTGCTGGGCGACACTGCCGCTGCCTGGCAAGCTTGTACCCATGTGTACAGTGGACAGGCAAGCACCAATGGACAAGAACATTTGTACATAGAAACCCAAGGGGCGTATGCTTACCCAGCTGAGAATGGCAACATTAAAATTCATTCGTCGACTCAGGGACCCACTGCGGTGCAAAAAACAACTGCCAGAGTGTTAGGATTGCCTATGCACGCTATAGAGGTAGACGTAACCCGGTTGGGCGGGGGCTTTGGGGGCAAAGAAGACCAGGCCACCCCGTGGGCGGTAATGGTGGCGCTGGCGGTACATCACCTTAAACGCCCGGTAAAATATGTATTGCATCGCATGGACGACATGCGCATGACGGGTAAACGTAATCCTTATACCTCTGACTTTAAGATAGGATTGGATGAAAACCTGAAAATCATCGCGTATGAAGCTACTTTTTACCAAAATGCCGGGGCTGCCGCCGATTTGTCGCCTGCAGTGTTGGAGCGCACCCTTTTTCATTGTACCAATAGTTATTATGTACCCAATGTAACTGCCACTGCCTATAGTTGTCGCACCAACTTACCTCCCAATACTGCCTTTAGGGGCTTTGGTGGGCCGCAAGGGATGTTTGTGATAGAAGCTGCCATAGCCAAAGCTGCCCAGGCACTGGGAGTATCTGCGGCAGAGATTCAACAAAAAAACTTGCTACAAGCGGGCGATACTTTCCCTTACGGGCAAAAGGCAGAAAACCCTGAAGCAATAAGTTCGTGGAGCGCTGCCACCAATAGGTATGCATTAGATCATCTGGCCCAAAAAGTCAATGCGTTTAATGTTGCCAACACTCACCATAAAAAAGGCTATGCGCTCATGCCTATCTGTTTTGGAATTTCTTTTACCAAAACCTTGATGAATCAGGCGCGGGCTTTGGTACACATCTACCACGATGGCAGCGTAGGCGTAAGCACTGGAGCAGTAGAAATGGGACAGGGGGTTAACACCAAAATGCTGCAGGTAGCCGCCCAGGTTTTTTCTATTGCCAACGAACGCATCAAACTCGAAACTACCAATACTACCCGTGTGGCAAATACATCGCCTTCGGCAGCCAGTGCTACCGCCGATTTGAACGGGAAAGCATTGGAGATTGCTTGTCGCAAATTGCTGGATCGTTTAAAAGTGGTAGCTGCTGAGGAGTTGGATTTGACAAGTGTAACAGGCGTGACAGTGAGAGAGGGCTGGGTGCATGTGCAAGGGCAAAAAACCGACCTTGACTGGAACACACTGGTACTGCAGGCATTTCTGAAAAGGGTGAGTCTGAGCGAGGTAGGGCACTATGCTACCCCACGCATTCATTTTGACCAAAGTAAAGAAAAAGGACACCCCTTTGCCTACCATGTATACGGCACGGCAATAACCGAAGTAACTGTAGACTGTATAAGAGGTACTTATGAGTTTGACGCAGTGAAAATTGTCCACGATTTTGGGGCAAGTATGAACACCATTGTTGACAAAGGGCAAATTGAGGGAGGCTTGGTACAAGGCATAGGTTGGATGACCCTGGAAGAGCTGGAATATAACAAGCAAGGCAAACTTTTGTCCAATGCTTTGTCTACCTATAAAATACCCGATATTTACTCAGTGCCCAAAGATATACAGGTGGAGTTTTTGGCGGCTGAAGGCAGCGATTTGGCCATTTTTAAATCCAAGGCGGTGGGGGAGCCTCCGTTGATGTACGGCATTGGGGCTTACTTTGCTATTTTGAATGCAGTAAGGGCTTTTAATCCTCAGGTAACCTCTGTATTTGATGCGCCTTTTACCCCCGAAAAAGTGTTAACTGCCTTGTATGAATAGCTTGCAAAAAAGATTTGAATATACTCCTCAAAACATTGTACGAGGGGCAGTAGTGTATGCCTTGGGCGATTGTATAGCGGCATTGACTTTAGGAGAGTTTGCGTGGCTACGCCTGTTGGGTATGATGCTGGTTGGGGCAACTTTGTATGCTTTTGAGATCCCTAATTATTTTCGTTGGATCGCCCGCAAGGTTGGCAACGATTCCAGCCTGAAGGCATCGTTTCAACGTACCGCGCTCGCTTTGCTCTACTTCAACCCCTTGTGGATTGCCCGCCACCTGGTGCTTATCAAGCTGGTGAGCGGGAATGCTCATTTGGTAGGGGGGCATTTGCTTAGCGTTGCTTTTTGGTCGTTTGTAGTCAATATACCCGTATCGGTAGTGGCCAACTATGTGATTCAAAACAAGATACCCTTGCAATGGCGTTTTTTGGCAAGTGCTATATTTTCGGGGCTTATGGCAGTATATTATGCTTTGAGCGAGTTGTTTTTTCAATAAGCAACCCAAAACTTCTATGCCACGACTTGCCTGTTTTTTATTATATTTGCAAATATGATGTTAAGCGAAAAAATACTCAATTAACCCTATCAATCAGGCAAAAACACTGGTTGCTAAGTAACGGTTGAAATTAAATGACACTCCATGAATATTTGGCAGTTTATCAATACACAACTAGAGCAATATACCCCAGTAATGCTACTGTATGTAGTAGAAAGCAAGGGAAGTAGCCCAGGCAGACAAGGGTTTAGCATTGCGGTAACGCAAAAAGCCATGCAAGGCTCTATAGGTGGGGGCATTATGGAGCACAAGCTTGTAGAGTGGGCGCGTGATTTGCTGCAAAAGCAAGTATATCAGGTACAACTCAAGCGGCAGGTACACCGCAAAAACGAACAAAAAGATCAATCGGGGATGATATGTTCGGGCGAACAAACGGTTGCTTTGATACCTTTACTGCCCAAAGATTTGCCAGTGGTCAAACAAGTGCTCAGTGCTGCCTCAGGGGTGTTGAAACTGTCGCCCCAAGGGTTGACTTTTCAGGCAAAAGCCCCCACCTTGCCACGTTATCAATACTTTAATACCACCCATCAAGAGTGGAGTTTTGAAGAACAAATTGGGATGCAAAACAATGTATACATTGTAGGAGGGGGGCATGTAGGGCTCGCTTTTTCTCAGGTAATGGCCAACCTCGATTTTCGTATTTATATGTATGACGATCGCCCTGGTTTGAATACAATGGAGGCAAATCACTATGCTCATCACAAGCGAGTACTACCTTACGATCAATTAGGCGAAGCCATTCCAGCAGGAGCCAACCACTATGTAGTCGTCATGACCTTTGGCTACCGTAGTGATGATATAGCCATTCGGCAGTTGTTGGGCAAGCCCCTGAAATACCTGGGGCTGATGGGTAGCCAGGCTAAGATAGACCAATTGTTGGCAAATTTGAGAAAAGATGGTTTACCCGAAGAGCAAATCACCCAAATATACACGCCTATAGGTCTGCCTATTAGTAGCAAAACTCCCGCAGAGATTGCCATTAGCATTGCTGCCGAAATTATTGGCGTAAAAAATTTTATACCTGACAGGCTTTAAAAACCTGTCAGGTAGGCTGTTAAGAATTTTAAAAAAATTCCCCTTAAATTTGAAGAGACGAATCAACAACTTAAGGGGAAAATAT
>NZ_CANLRP010000128.1 GCF_947493425.1 uncultured Microscilla sp.
AAGTTTTTTTAAGTAAAGTCAGTGGGCAAAAATCGCCGAAATAATGGGTTAGGTATTTAGTATTTAAGGTACTAGTGAAGAGCAAACATGAGCATACAATAACCCTTCAGCCCAATTCTTTATAAGAGCCTTAAAGAATTATACCCAATAGGTTTCATAAGCCTGTTGGGTATTTTTTTTAGTATCGAACTTAAGTTGACTTTAGCATAGACAATTGAAATTTAATATTTGCATCAAGTATTTTAAAAGCTATACACTTGCCTATACCTGCCAGTTTTTGGCAACCTGGCAGGTATAAAACGCTGTTTTATTAAAAATCTACTGGTATAGGCAATTTAAATAGCTTTAAATACGATGGATTTCGTATTTAAATTATGGGAAATTTGTTATTACGAATATTTTCGTATTTATTTGTACTACGAATAATTTCGTAGTACAAAAATAATCATATAACCATTTATTACCAATGAAAAAACCCACTGACGTAGAATTAGAGATTCTTCAGGTACTGTGGCAACACGGACCCTCTACGGTGCGCTTTGTAAACGATGAACTCAATAAGTTACGCGACACCGAAACCGGTTATACTACCACGCTCAAGATGTTGCAGTTGATGACCGAAAAAGGATTGACCGACCGCGATACCTCTACACGCACCCATATATACCATGCGGTGATTACCCAGGAAGATACCCAAAAAACACTGGTCAACCGGCTAGTGGATACCGCTTTTGGTGGTTCGGCAAAAAAGCTGGTCATGCAGGCTTTGGGCAATAAAAAAACCAGTAAGAAAGAATTGGAGGAAATCAAAAAAATGATTGACGACTTAGAGAAAGGAGGGGAGACCTCATGATTCAATGGATTCAAAACCTTATTCCCGCCCGTTTGATAGATGCACTTGGCTGGGCTTTGATTCATAGCTTGTGGCAAGGAGCAGTGTTAGCCGTTGTACTGGCGGTGGCATTGATACTTTTGCGCAAAAATTCTTCTCGTTTACGTTATTTTGTGGCAACCAGTGCCTTGTTTACTTTAGCTTTGGTGGCAACCATTACCTTTGTTAGCCTTTACCAAGCGAGTGCTCTGCTAGTCGATAACGCAAAGGCTACCTCTGCCAAAGTGGTACAAGCACAGTTGCCTTTGGTTCAACAAGTATCGGTTGCTTCGGGTAAAAACCTGACTTTTTTCAGTAATTATTTTAACCAACATTTGCCTTTGATCGTAACGGTATGGCTGTTGGGGGTGCTGGTGTTGATGCTTCGTTTTTTGGGAGGCTTTGCCTATTTGCAGCGTTTGCGCCATCATCAAACCAAGACAGTAAGCAATGATTGGCAGGTAAAAGTACTAGAGATTGCAGATAGCCTCAAAATTAAAAAAGTAGTAAGGCTGCTAGAGTCAGGAATGGCAAAAACTCCTATGGTGATTGGACATCTCAAGCCTGTGATATTGTTGCCTTTGGGTACTATCAGCGGTTTAAGTGCGCAACAGGTAGAGAGTATTTTGGCGCACGAAATGGCGCATATTAACCGCAACGATTATTTGGTAAATATTCTACAGTCGGTATTTGAGATTGTATTGTTTTTTAACCCTGCTATGTGGTGGATTTCGGCAAGGGTACGCGAAGAACGCGAAAATTGCTGTGACGATATTGCTTTGCAACTGACCAACGACCGCCTTACCCTGGTCAAAACCCTTGCTACACTGGAAGAGATGCGCATAGGTGCACCTCAAAATGCGGTGGCTTTCGCCGGAAAAAAAGGAGGCTTGGTGGGTCGTATCCAACGAATTATTAATTCGCCACGTACCAATGCCACTTTTTCTGAAGGTTTTGTGGCAGCTTTGCTTATGGTAGGTTTTCTATCACTTGCTTCGTTTTATGTACGTAACGAGCCTACTATAGCCAAGGTACAAGCAATACCAAGCCATTCTGTAACAAATACAATGCTAAAAACAGCGGTTGCCAAACTGCCGCTGCCTACTCCCAAGCCAACGAATGATACCATTCGTTTTGGTAAGTTTATGATTGTGACTTTGCCGGGCAAAAAAGTAGTGGTGTATAAAAACGGGAAAAAACTAAAGCCTGAAGATTATGACAAGTACACCAGGGATTTTGCCATCAATGACCAAAAAATACGCATTGGTGAGCAAGGTAAGTCGCCTATTACTATAGCAGTTGACCCTACCGAAAGGAAGTCTAACTATAGCTATGATTATGACCTGCCCACCCCCCCTTTGCCTCCTACACCTCCTTCTCCCGTGTATATAGACCACGGCAACAGCAATAGGTGGTTTAGACAGACTCAAAATGGGAGGGATGTAAGTGTACAGTATGGCGATAATTGGGAAGTAACCAAGCTGGTGGTGAACGGAAAAACTGTTGCCCCCAAAGATTATCCCAAGTATCAGAAAGACATTGCTGCGGGCAAACGTAATTTTGAGAAAAACCGGGAAGAGCAACGCAGAAGAAGAACAGAGCAACGCAGGCATCACCGGGATTTAAACGAACATAGGCGTGAGCTACGCAAAAATAGGCGTGAATTGCGTAGGCAGGCAGAGCAGCATAGACGCACTGCCGAACAGCATAGACGTGTAGCCGGTCAGCACCGAAATGTGCTGAAGAAAGTAATTGAGGAAATGAAAAAAGACAAGATTATTCCTGTGGACACCAGAAATTATACTTTAAAAATGAAAAAAGGTGAAATTATCATCAACGGTAAAAAGTTGAACAAGACCCAGTATAAAAAATACCGCCAGTTTGTTTTGGAGGTGGGTGGAGTAGATATTGACAAAAAAGGCTCTAGTTGGAACTGGGTTTCTACCCATAATGAAGACTAAAAATAGCGATAAGTGGTAAACTACACGCCACAGTATACTTTCTAAAATCAATCACAAAATGGCGACTTGTGTTACAGGTAGCCATTTTTTTATGACTGACATTGATTGTCAGGTCAAGGTAAGTGTTAATAAACTGTAAACCAGTGTTAAAGCACTGTTAAACGAAGTTTGGAATTAAAGGACAGTAGTAAAAAGTACTACCTTAGCGCCTATAAAAAATACCTTTATTCCAACAATTGATTGACACTTTTTAGCACAATGAACAAACAAATAGTAAACCTGGCTTTTTTGAGCGTTTTGTTGGCGCTCTTTGCGTTTACCCAAGTAATGCCTGACTCAAAAAAAACAGTTGCCAAGAAAGAGACAACTCAACGGGCAGTATGTGGTAGCTACAGCGCAAAAGTGATGAAATACTCTAGTAAAAAATAACATGGCCAGGCAGGGCTTCCAGACCTGATATAACCTGAAATTGTTGTCATCATAAGATCCTCAAATTTAACCCAAGTGCGTAAAGTGCACGGTTAAATTTGGCAAGGTGTTTTGACAGCATTATTTACAAAAAAACCGAAAACCCTTCCATTTTACAATGGTTAGTTTTCGGTTTTTTTTATGAGTTATCACATCATCTTACAGCTTTCAGGCTGTCTTATGACTTTCCAAATTTCTTCTTAAAGTGAGCGTAGGCTTCATTTATTTTCTGAGAAATTTGTTGAGCGTATTTGTATTTTTCGGGGTCACTGTGATATTTATCGGGGTGGTATTTTTTCATTACCTTTTTATAAGCCGACTTTATTTCGTCAAACGAAGCCCCAGGTTTTATTTCCAGTGCGTCGTAGTATTTGCCGTCTAGCCCTGCCGTGAAGTTATTTTGAAAACTTTGGTATTGGTTGCGGAAATACTCATTGTAAGTGTTTTGTTGCCTGTTAGCTTTTTGTTGGTAATAGTTATATTTTTTACGCCATTCGTCCTCCTCTTTTTGTTTCTGAGATTGGTACTTGCGTTCAAACTCTCTTCGTTCTTCGGGATCAGGGAAAACCTTGTCTAAAAAAGTATCGAGGTCTTTGCCCACTTTGCCCAGGTTTACATTGTCCAACCTGTCCATCAGGTCGTTTACGTTGGCTTTTAATATTCTGAAAAATTTTTCACTTAACATATTCCACTTTTTAGATAGTAATCAATCGGATTATATGGTAATCAAATATAGCAAGTAATGATAAAAACGTAGCAAATCCTTCTAAAGATTCACAATTGAATGAAAATTAGCAAGGGATAAAAAATTATCACAAGACTTGTAATAAAAAGTAAGGAGTCGTAACTAACCTTTTTAAATAAACCCTGGAGGAATCTAATTTATAAACTAAAATAACAATGATTAAAACCAACCGATTTCTATTATTATTTGTAACCGCGTGCCTACTGAGTGTTGCATCGTTTGCCCAACAAGACAAAGCCGTAGCAAAAAAACTGAAAGGGGTAGATCAGTACATTCGCAAGGCAATGAAAGATTGGAAAGTACCTGGTGTAGCAATGGTAGTAGTGCAAAATGGCAAAGTGGTATATCAGAAAGGGTATGGCTATCGGAATGTAGAAAAAAAGTTGCCTGTAACCAACCAAACTATGTTTGCTATAGGTTCAAGTAGCAAAGCTTTTACTGCTGCCAGTGTATGCCAGCTGGTAGACGATGGCAAGCTTGAACTGGACAAGCCTGTAAAAAAATACTTGTCTGATTTTAAAATGTATGATGACTACGTAACCGCACACATGACACCCCGCGATTTGCTTTGCCACCGTTCGGGATTACCTCGCCACGACCTGGTATGGTATGGCAGTGATTATTCAAGAGAGAAAATGTACCAAAACCTACACCATCTTGAACCTACCATGGGTTTTCGGGAAGGATGGCAGTATCAAAACCTGATGTTTATGACAGCGGGATATTTGGTAGGGCAAGTGTCGGGAAATAGCTGGGAGAAAGCAGTAGCACGCCGTATTTTTAAGCCCTTGGGAATGAACAGTTCTAATTTTTCGGTAGAGAAAATGAAGGACGCAGGTGATGTGGCTTTGGGGTATGGCGAAGAAAAAGAAAAGCTTAAGGTATTGCCTTACCGTAACATCGATGCAGTAGGACCCGCTGGTTCGATCAACTCTAACACCAACGATATGGCGAAGTGGTTGATTATGCAGTTAGGCAAGGGAAAATACAAAGGCAAAGAGGTAGTGTCGGCTGGTATGCTTAAGCAAATGCACAGCCCAGCCAGCATAGTGCCTGGCAATGCCAGTAAATATTCGTCGCACGTGAGCTATGGCTTGGGGTGGTTTATAAGTACTTATAGAGGGCAATTATTGATAGACCACGGGGGAAATATTGATGGTTTTTCGGCTATGGTGGCGTTAATGCCTGGCAAGAAAACCGGAGTAGTGATTTTGACCAATAAAAATGGTACGCCTATTACTCGTATTATTCGCAATAAAGTACTGGATCGTTTGGCAGGGTTAGAAGATATTGACTGGAGCAAAAAAGGGTTGGATAGGTTAGCCAAAAGAAAAGCCTCTTTGAAAAAAGCAAAGAACAACAAAAAAACTGACCAAATCAAAGGAACTAAACCTTCGCGTAAGCTCCAACACTACACGGGCAAGTTTCGCCAGGCGGCTTATGGCGATATGGTAGTTGCATTGAAGGACAAGCAGTTAAGAGTACAATTCCATTCATTCGATGTACCACTCAATCATTACCATTACGATGTTTTTGAGCTGGCAAGCAGTGCTTTTAAGGGCGTAAAGATTGTTTTTAACAGCAATGCTCAAGGCAAAATAGACAAGGCATCTGCCGAACTACAGGCAGGCGTTGCCCCTATTGTGTTTGAACGCTACAAGGCTAAAGTAACATTGAGTAAAGCCACACTTAGCCTGTATACTGGGGAGTATTTATTGAACGGCACCACAGTAAAAGTATGGGCACGTAATAACCAGCTGATGGTAAGTTTGCCAGGGCAACCCGATTGGGAGTTGGTGTCATTGAAAAAACCACATACTTTTGATTTTAAAGACAAAAGACTGAAGGGGTACCAAATGGTTTTTGCTGTAAAAAAAGGTACAGCAACTGAAGTTACTTTTTATCAACCCAATGGCGTCTTTACGGCTAAGAAAAAGAAATAGTGTTTTTTGAACCATAAGTGATCAGCTGCAAGCGACAAGTAATAAGCACCTATTTGTCGCTTTTTTATGCCAAAACAGTCCAGGTTTATTTTATAGTCTTGTGGTTGGCAATCAACTTCTTTTTTACAAACCCTAACCCAGCGTCTACTCTATCAACTTACCCGTCTGATGGCAGTAAATTTGATCTGTTTTTGATCTAAAACAAGGCAAAAAATACTATATTGTCATAAGCTACCTGATGCTTGTAGGTGTTTTTGTCCTTGAACAACTTTGTAGCAAGCAACAGGCATTTATATCACCGAATATGATGGCTGCGTTGACTAAGAAAAACATAAATAATTCAACCCTTTGGAGAGTTTTCTAATAACAATTTGTAGTATTTGTATGAACTATTGTGTGAAAAATTGTCTTGCTTTTTTTTTATTTTTAATGACTTCGCTGGTTGGTTATGGGCAGGCTACCCGTCATGTAATGGCTATTCAAGACAAGGGTAAGATGTCATTGATAGGAGAAAAAACGCATTTTTTGAAAGATGAGGGGGGCAAGTTGAGCCTTCATGATATTTTAAAACCTCAACACCAGAAAAAATTCCAACAAATTAAACAAAATGTTTTTACTCATCCGGCGACTGAGGCAGTTTTTTGGTTTAAGTTTAGGTTAGAAAACCAAACAAAAAAAGACCTTTGGCTGGAAATAGGCAGCCCTTTTGATACCTGGTACGCCGATTTTTATGCGCCTACTTCATCGGGAGTATACCCTGCACCCAAACTACTGGGAGCTTTGCGCCCCCAAGAAAACAATGAATACCCATCTAATTATTATTGTGTGTTGTTGGTAGAAAAAAACGACTCTACAGCCAAAACTTATTATTTGAAAGTGTCAGGTAAAATGCCCCATACCCGCATACTAAGGGTAGGAACGGTTCAGGCGTTGGCACGCCATAGCAATGTTTATTTGTATGCTGTGGCTATTTTTGTAGGGCTTTTATTAGGCATGATTATTTACAATGGCTTTTTGTTTTATTCGATCAAAGAACGGGTTTATCTTATTTATACCCTTATGTTGGTTATGTTCTTGGTGACTACACCATTTGAGAACGGCTACCCTTTGTTTTATGGTGATTGGCTTTGGCACAACTTTATTGTTTGGGATAATATCGGCTTTGTTACAGGTACTTTGTTTGCGACTTATTACCTCAAGCTTGCCACTACTGCGCGTAGGTTTTACTATTGGTTATGGTTTCTCACTTTTCTGGGTTTTGGAGTTTTAGGGGTGCTCAACCTTTTTAACTTGCTTTCATTGCCAGTACTACTTGAGCTTAGCCAAGTCGTCATACTCATATTTGTTTTTAGCTTGTTGTTTTGTGGCATTTATTTGTGGGTAAAGGGCAATCAAAATGCGCGTTTATACACCCTTGCCTGGTTATTTTTTATTGTATCTATTTTTATATTTATTTTCATGATCAATGGGTTTTTATCTGTAAATTGGTTTACGCAAAATATTATTTATGTCGGTGTATCGTCCGAAGTGTTAATTTTTGCTCTTGCGCTGGGGCACCAATACAATATGCTTAAACAAGAAAAGGAAGCCGCACAAGAGCGAAACATGCAACTAATAGCAAAGCAAAATGAGGTGTTGGAACAAAAAGTAAAAGAAAAAACACAGGGGTTGCAAAACGCCAACGAAGAACTGGTGACCAGCAATGAGGAGTTGCTGCAAAGCCAGGAAGAAATAGCTGCCCAACGCGACCAACTGGAAAGGAACCACAAACTGATTACCCAAAGCATTACCGCAGCCAAAAATATACAGCAAGCCACCTTGCCTTCCGAACAGTACATCCAAACTTTTATTCAACACCACTTCATTCTCTATAAACCGCGTGACATTGTTTCCGGGGATTTTTATTGGGTAGAGTTGGTCAAAAATAATTTGTTTTTAATTGCGGTAGATTGTACCGGGCATGGCGTGCCTGGGGCTTTTATGAGCATGGTAGCCAATACATTGTTAGACAATATTATCAAGGTAAACAAAGTGTTTGACCCTGCCGAAATTCTGACTAATTTACATCAAGAAATAAAACAAGGTTTAAATCAAGAGCAAACGGGCAATAATAGTGGAATGGACGTAGCCTTGGTAAAATTGCATGACTATGCAAAAAATCAAGTAAATGTAGAGTTTGCAGGAGCAAAACGACCGTTGATTTATATACCCTCAGACACCTTTGAACTGCAAGAGATAAAAGGCACACGCACTTCCATTGGAGGGTCGCAAGGAAATATGATTGCTTTTGAGACCCATCAAGTGGCTTTACCTAAAGGGAGTTATCTTTATTTTGGGTCAGATGGTTTGGCAGACCAGAATAATAAAAAGCGTAAGAAATTTGGAGAGAAACGGTTGAAGCAATTTATCCAGGATAATCATTCGTTGGCATTGAGCAAGCAAAAACAACTACTAGAGCAGGCGTTGCTCAAGCATATGGAGGGTACCAAACAACGCGATGATATTTTATGGATTGGAGTGCAAGTTTAATTTTAGGCGTTTTGTAAAACTTTGCTTGCCAGCAATTCTTCCAGCCCTTGTCCATTGACAAAAGAACGTTCCCAGCTTTTGAGGGTAGCCCAATCAAAAGTAATAAGTCCTTGTTGTTGCAGCTCTTGCAGGGTTTTCTTCTCTTTCAATGATAATTTACCATCTATGATCATCCCAAATAGAAAAAGCTTGGCGATGCCTTCACGTGCTGCCGGATTGATATTGTTTACTTTGTCAATCAACTGTGCCCGCCCAAGTGCCTTCTGGTCTTTGGTTTCTATATCAAATTTAAGGATAAGTTTTTCTACCAGGAAATAGTGGTTGTGATGAAATTTTCGCTTGATGACTGCAATAAACTGAAGCGCATCGAATAAAAAATCTTTGAACTCTTCATCGTCTTTCAACAATTCATACAGCTGATCGGTAAGTTGAATGACCATGTTGGGTGCCATAATGCGTACTTTGGCCTCTTTGAGCACAGTATTAGTTGCCCAGGCGTTCCAGAAAGCATATACGGGTATGCCTGCCAAATTGATCCAAAGCCGAAGCATTACCCGCCCCAACAGGTGCTTGAGCAATAGTTTTACTAACAAGTTGGTAATGGTACCTTTTAGGCGGTTAATCACTACCACCAACATCAGGTAGTACTTATTGAGCCCTGCCATAGGGTTGATCCCATAATTAGCCATTTCGGTACTTTCGCGTTCCATTCCTATAGAGTAAAGCCCTGCGAGGTGTTTTTCGTAGTCAGGATCATCAACATTAGGAAAACCACAAACCTTTGCCATTTTATGCACTGCTTGTAAACTAACAATGGTAAGAAAGTAAACCTCTATTATTACCAGTACAATGCTATATATGGTAGACACCACAGGTACTTTGGCAGGGCCCCACCAGGGGAGGTTCATACTAATACTGGGAAATAATGCTGGAAAAAAATGGATAGGCAAGTACAGCATCAACACCCCCAATACCCCCAAGGTTGCCGACCATATAAGTGCCCAGCGCCTGATTTGATGGATGGCCCTTACCTCTTTGTCATTGAGTATATGGTAGTCGTCTTCAGCCTGAGCAGACTGTTTTTTTACCATTTTAATGAAGTAGTTAAACGCCACACGGTCTATCAACGACCGTTGCTTAGCATTTTCTGAAGTTGGCTGTGACATAATTGCTCATACACTCTGTCTAGGCAAAAGCCAAATGGCGACTGAGGAAGTTTGTGTTAAAGTATTTGATAGATTTGTGAGTACTTTTCCCAACAATTTACAGAAAAGATGTGGATGATGACATACTTGCGGAGGGTTTATTTATGGGCAATTGCAAGTTTTTCGGCAAACGATATGATTTTGTCTGTAAATGTGGGGGTTACAACAATATTTTTTCTTCTACTGTTCGGGTCAATGTAAAGAAATCAGCTTCTTTCATTGATTTCCGGGGGAAGATAAAGTTAGGTTCTTGTGGTTGCCCTATAACCATCAGATAATTTTCGTTGGCAGCAAAGCTTTGGCATTTTTCCCAAGGCATTTGGTGGGGTGTTTCATCTTGAAAAAGCGTAAAATAATCAGGAGTAAGTAACAGGCGAAATGAGTGGGCTGTTTTGAGGCCATCGAGCCATTTTTCTACGTCTGCCCGTTTGTTGTCTAGCTTTTGTTGCATGGCTTGTAGGTCATTGGCCATTTTTACCTGATAACCTACGCTCAAGACGATGCCAACCCCAATAAAAAATGCCCACACTCCATTGATAAACGCCATAATAAAGCCAAAAATGAATAGGGCAGTAAGTATGCGTCCCAGATAAAACCTATCGGAGTGGCGCCTGTCTATTAAAATAATTTCGTCTTGCCATTGCTCATTATATACTTCCCAAAAGTGATCAACGTCAAAAGTAAGCGGTATTTCTATATAATGGTCTTTGTTTTCGTGGGTACTCATAGCAAACAATTTGAAAAAAGTAAGACAATACCTCAATATACAAAAATGTATTGTAATCCTTCAAAAATAAATTCTACTATTGACTCTAAAAAAACAAATTTTGTCAAAAACGAGAAGAGATTGGATTGATGAGTTGATTTGAGAACAGGTTTAAGATTTTTTTAACTAATTTAGCTGCATTTTGTTATCAAACAATAAACATTCAAGTTTCACTTTAGAGTATGTTTTGCTTCATAGAGCGCTAATTTTAAACATACGTTCACGCCGATTCATTGTACATGAAAAAAACATTACTAATACTTCTGACTATCAGTTGGTGGGTACCCTTGATGGCACAACCAACCATTAACCTAAAATATTATCTTCCTCAAAACATTCAATACGATACAAAAATACCTACTCCCAAATCAGTATTGGGGTATGAAGTAGGCGAATGGCACGTGTCGCATGACCAGTTGGTCTATTATATGAGGGCAATCGCACAAGCATCAGACCGGGTAGTATTGGAAGAGTACGCCCGTAGCCATGAAAATCGCCCTTTACTGATTTTAAAGATTACATCGCCTGCAAACCACCAAAACCTTGAGCAAATCAGGCAAAAGCATCTGGAACTTTGCGACCCAGCCAAAGCAGGAGGAGTAAATACCGATGATATGCCAGTGGTGGTATGGTCGGGGCACAGTATTCATGGCAACGAACCCAGTGGAAGTAATGCCGCCATTCTTGAGGCTTATTATTGGGCGGCTGCCCAGGGCGACGCTGTCAACAAAGTGCTTGATAATACCATCATTTTGCTTGACCCTTGTTTTAACCCCGATGGTTTGCATCGTTTTGCTACTTGGGCAAACATGCACAAAAGTAAAAACCTGGTAACCGACCCTGCCAGCCGAGAGTTTAACGAGGTGTTTCCAAAGGGGCGTACCAACCATTATTGGTTTGATCTAAACCGTGACTGGTTGCCTGTACAACACCCTGAAAGTCAAGGGCGTATCAAGAAATTTCAACAGTGGCGCCCTAATATTCTGACAGATCATCACGAGATGGGTACGAATGCTTCGTACTTTTTTCAGCCTGGTATTCCGGCACGCACCAACCCTTTAACCCCTCAGATGAATCAGGATTTGACGGCTGAAATTGCCAGGTTTCATGGCAAAGCGCTCGACAAAATCGGGTCTCTTTATTTTACCAAGGAGGGGTTTGACGATTATTATTATGGCAAGGGATCTACTTACCCCGATGTACAGGGCAGCATCGGAATTTTGTTTGAACAAGCAAGCTCACGTGGGCATGCGCAACAAAGTATTCATGGAGTTTTGCGGTTTCCATTTACCATTCGCAACCAGTTTACCACAGCTATGTCTACCGTAGAAGCGGCCAATGTTTTGCGTAAAAAATTGTTGGATTACCAGAAAAACTTCCATAAAAATGCGCCCAAGGGTAAAACTTATGTGTTTGGCTCAAACGACAAAGGCAGAACTTATCAGTTGGTAAAAATGATGCAACAGCACAAAATAACGATTCACCAGGCAGCCTCAGACGTGACTATCCAAGGGCAGAAGATAAAGAAAGAAAACGCTTATGTAGTGCCTGCCGGACAAGCTCAGAGTCGTTTGATTTCGGGCATGTTTCAGGTGCAGACAGAGTACAAAGACAGCTTGTTTTATGATGTATCTGCCTGGACTATGCCTTATGCCTTTGGGGTACCTTTTCAGGAAGGCGGCAGCAAAGGCGCTAAGCTTGAAGAAATCAAGTTTCCGGCAGGTAAAATGAAATGGGCTATAGGTGGGCAACACAATGAAGTGGCTTATGTGTTTCGTTGGAACAATTACTATGCGCCTCGTGCCCTTTATCGTCTGCAAAAGAAGGGAATAAAGACCAAAGTAGTAACCGAAAACTTTACTTTTAATGTAGAGGGCAACAGTGAATCTTTTAGTTATGGCGCTATACTGGTGCCTGTAGGTATTCAGAAAATGAGCAAAAATGCACTTTTTAAAGAAATGGAAGCCATTACGCAGCAAGATGGCGTTGATGTGTATGTGTTGCACAAGGGGCTTGCCGACAAAGGACGTGACCTGGGGAGCAGTTCTATTCGCGCATTGCACCAGCCCAAGGTAATGGTGCTTGCCGGGCAAGGAGTCACCAGTTATGATGTGGGTGAGGTTTGGCATTTGTTAGACACCCGTTATGATATGCCAGTAACTATTGTAGACAAGTACCGTTTTAGTCGTGTAAACCTGGGCAAGTATAATGTGATTGTAATGGTAAATGGACGTTATAATGACATAAATGACGATACCCAAAAAATAAAAAACTGGGTACGAAAAGGAGGAACGCTTATTACTATTAAAGGGGCTAACCGATGGGCAAAAAATGTAGGACTTGCTTCTTTTAAATATGTAAAAAAACAGCCCGCTAAACCAGTAGTACACCCCTATGTAACCCGCCGCAACCGACGTGGTGCCCAACGCATAGGAGGGGCAATATTTGAGGCCAACATTGACATTACCCATCCGATTGGCTACGGTTATGAACGAGATAAAATACCTGTTTTTCGTAACCATGAGTTATTTGTTAATAAAAGTATCAGTCCTTATGCTACCCCAGTATACTATACCCAATCACCTTTGCTGAGCGGTTATATTTCTAAACCTAACCTTAAGTACTTACAAAATACCGCAAGTGTTATTGTAAGTAAACGAGGCCGAGGGGTGGTGGTATCTATGCTCGATAATCCTAACTTTAGAGCATTTTGGTATGGTACCAATAAGCTATTTGCAAATGCGATGTTTTTTGGACATATCATTGGTTGGTAAGTAAGGTTTTGTAAGTATCACAAAAAAGCCCACTCAAAAAATAAGCTATTTTTTGAGTGGGCTTTACTCTTTATAGGATAAGCAAACCTATCTGTATCAGTAACATAAGATATAGAGAAGGCGATGAAATTGTGCTAGGTAAGTAATTGATCTAAAATACTGTTTTTGTTCTTTTTTGGTGTTTTTCTTACGTGACCAAAAACGAATTTTTATTTTCCCGTACCTAAAAACAGTGAAAAATTATTTAACCAGTTGATCATTTCAACTTAACTATTTCGTAAAATGCTTAAACTTAAAAAACCAACAATTGTGTGGCTCGCTATGCTCATGTTTTTGTTTACCACACAGCATTATTCCTATGCACAACTCCCCCAATATTCAGGCAAGAAAACCCTCCAAGGCCTCCATCAAAAAGTAGAGGTTTTATTTGATAATCACGGTATACCGCATATATATGGACAAAGCTTAGAAGATGCTTACTACGCTTTAGGTTATGTTCATGCTCAAGAGCGTATCTCTCAATTTGAGCTGTTTCGTCGCTTGGGAACGGGCACTCTTGGAGAAGTTTTAGGAGCGTTTGGAGCCTCGTTTGATGTGCCAACCCGTACTGTGGGCATAGTAGAAAATGCCAAAAAATCAGCAAAAGCTTTAAGGGATGGACCTAATACTCCCTTTAAAAAGTCAATGAATTCTTACTTGGCAGGCGTAAATGCTTATTTGGCTGGTTTAACCCCCCAAACACGTCCCAAAGACTTATTGCCTACACCTGCGGCTTATACTTTAGAGGACATTTATTCTTGGATTAACTACTTTTTGTATGGGTTTGCGGCTCTAGAGGTTTCATCAGATGCCATTACCGATCAACTGGTAAGCAGATTGGATAATCCTGCGTATTTTAAAGACTTAAATATTCAGAATGGTACTCCTGTCAATAGATCTTTCCCTCCACGTCCAGGAAGCATATTTTTTAAGAAAAAATACAACAAAAAGCGTAAGCGTATGGGTAAGAAACTGCTAAAAACGCTGGCCAACTTTCAAGATAAGTTTAAGATGGTAGCAAAAAATAGCAATGGCTGGGCGTTGTCTGGAAGACTCACTACTACTGGTAAACCTATTCATTCCAGTGATGGTCACTCGCCTTTGAGCAAACCTGATACTTTTTATGAAGCACATCTGGTATATCCAGGGCAAGATTTATATGGTAATTGGATTGCATTTTCGCCACTTCCTTTAATTGGTCATAACAGAGATATTGCCTGGGGAACAACCGCGATGTTACACGATGACACTGATTTATATCGTGAGAGACTAAACCCTGCCAACTCAAATCAAGTGTGGGTAAATGATCACTGGCAAGATATGAAAACCAGAACAGAGACAATGCGAATTCTCCAGTCAGATGGTACATTAAAGGATTCCACTTTTAATGTGAAAATTACTCGCCATGGTCCTGTCATCAACAATGTAGATGGCAATATCAAAGGCGAAGATCCCATTTCATTGTTTTTTGTGGGTTTCCAATTCAATGAGTCATACCTCAAAGCCTACTTTGATATTACCAACTCCAAAAATATAAAAATGTTTAGGTCATCAATACGTGATATATCAGGTATAGGGATAAATTTTCAATACGCTGATAAAAAAGGAAACATTGCCTGGTTTGCTGCCACTAAATTTTTAAGACGACCTGAACATGTCAATTCTAAAGTGATTTTGGATGGAGCCAGTGGTAACGACGAACCTTTAGGGTACTATCCTTTTAAGAGCAACCCGCGTTCTATTAATCCTCCATCAGGTTTTGTATACTCAAACAATAACCAAATAGGGAGAGTAGAAGGTTTGTTGTACCCAGGGTATTATGTGGCAGGTACAAGGTCAAAACGGATTAAAAAAATTCTAAGTTCTGGCAAGCGATTCTCACAAGAGGATTTAAGGAAGTTGTTTGAAGATGATAAGTCTCCTACTTTTAGAAAAATATCAAGGGTAGTACTAAGAACATTGGCTAGTCATCCTGTACTCAATAAAACAGCTCATCATGCAAAGGCAGCCCAAATACTGCAAAGTTGGAAAGGAGACCATCCGCTTGATACAAAAGGACCCATCGTATTTTATCAGTTGTTTTATCAACTTCTAAAGCATACTATGGAAGATGAAGTAGGACCAGACTTGTTTCAATCCTTCTTTACTGGAGTTACACCTTTATATGATGTGCTTGACCGTTCTTTTGAAGGTTTGCTGCTTAATAGGTCATCTATTTGGTTTGATGATGTATCTACTACTCATGTGAAAGAAACCCGTAGAGACATTTTTGCCAAGGCTTATGATGCAGCTGTAAATGCTTTGGTGGAGTTTGGTTCAATGGAACAAGTATGGGGCGAAGTACACCAGCAGTTTTATGCTAACTTGCCTGCAGCCTTTACCGGTCAGGCAGAAGGAAACTTAGGACCTTACCCTTTTAAAGGAGGGATCAACACCTTGAATAAAACAGAATTAGACCTTTTAGCAGTGGCTACCTCTGGCAACTATAGTGTGGCTAAAACAAGCGGACCTGTAAATCGGAATTTGGTAGACTTTTCTGATGTAGGCAAAAAGTCAAGAGGAGTACTACCCACTGGGCAATCGGGTGTTCCAAATAGCCCTTTTTATCAAGATCAGGTAGAGCTCTACAACAATGGTTTGTTACGTGCTATGCTGATGGACAGGGAAGATATTGAGAAGGTAAGTACTGTATTATTATTAGAAAAACCACCTTATCCTGCGCCCAATGTAGGTGATATTTCAGGACCTGTGTCTGCCTGTGCGGGCGATTTATTTGTGAATTACTCTGTAGAAACAGTGTACAATGCCGATGAATATATCTGGACATTGCCAATAGGAGTTACTCAAAATGGTACAGGAGCCACCGGAACCATTACAACTACTGATGGTACTATCAATGTAGATTTTGGGGCTAATTTTAATGGTGGTAATATTACCGTTGCTGGCAAGAGCAACGTCGCAGGTACAGGCTCTACAAGTGCGCTTGCGGTGACTAAGTGTGCCAATAGTAGAACTACCAATAATCTGCCCGAAAAACTTACCAGTGGTAGTTTAACAGTATATCCTAACCCGGTAACTGGTACGAAGCCTGTTCAGATAAAAATAGAAGGGCGTGATATAAAGAGTTCTCATATTAACATCACCATTATAGATGAGCGAGGTTCACAAGTACAACGAGTGTCTGTCAAGCTTACCAATGGAGTAGCCATTGTGCCTACAACCTCATTAGTGAGTGGTAAGTATATCTTTAAAATTCAGGTAGGAGCCGAGGTTGTAAGGTATAAGGTGATTAAACACTAATGGAGCATCAAGGTGTGAATAGCAGTAGCCTTAAATTTTGTGCCCTTGCAAAAATACGCTGAAGAAGCTATGTAACATCAAGTAGGAATATTGTGATGAATGTTAGATAGAATAGGTTATAAATGCTATGCTTACATAGTGTTTGTAACCTTTTTTACTTTACAGTGTAAATATAGTGTATCAATACTAATCTATTAGTGACTATCTAACCCTTCTTCTAGACAATTTCCCTTAAACTTTAAGTGATCTGTGTTTGTAAACAAATGACGCCATTCAACGGGTTGGCATAAGCATAACTTTGTACCAGCACTATCACAGGTTTTACAGCATATTCATTATTCAAACTTCAAATACTCTAGATGAAGAAAGTCTTTCCAAAAGTTTCAATCTTATGTGTAATTATGCTCATTACTTTAGCTAATTATACAGATGCACAGGCGCAGGTAAAGTATTCAGGCTCAGTAACAGTACAAGGTTTATCACAGGAAGTAAAAATATATTTTGATCAATATGGTGTACCCCACATATATGCTCAAAGCGAAAAAGATACCTACTTTGCTTTGGGGTATATACATGCTCAAGAACGACTGGCACAGTTAGAACTATATCGCAGGTTAGGCTCTGGACGATTTGCTGAAATGGTAGGCAAAGTGGGGCTTGCTACAGACAAAATGGTAAGAACAGTAGGGATTACCGAAAACGCCAAACGATCGGCAAAGTTGCTTCGTGAAGGTCCTCAAACTCGTTTTAAAACTATGCTGGAAGCTTACCTGGCAGGAGTTAACACGTTTGTCGATACTGGAAAAATGCCATTAGAGTTTGAGATTATGGGAATCAAAAAAGAAAAGTTCACCTTAGAAGATATCTATGCGGTCACCGGTTTTTTATCTTTTCAATTGGCTTTAGGTTTTCGTTCAGAAATGACCATTCATCAAATACGCCAAAAACTAGGGGATAAATACCTCAAAGATTTAAATTATCGATTTGGAATACCACTTACACCTGCCAACAGAGCCGGCTTACAAAAAGGTGTGATACAGCCTAAAGGCTTCAGAGGGCAAGCACCCCTGAAAAGCAATGGACAGAGAAGTTTAAGAAAAAATACGATTACTAAGCAGTTGGCTGCCAATATTCAGGCAATTCCGGGGGTGCCTACCTGGTTAGGAAGCAATGCCTGGGTATTGTCAGGCAAGAAAACTAAAAAAGGAAGGGTAATCTTTTGCAATGATGCTCACTTGGGGGTAGGACAGCCAGGCTTTTGGTATGAAGTACACCTGAACTACCCCGGAGAAAACCTGTATGGCTATGTACATGCATTGAATCCTACTTTTATACTAGGACACAATAGTCACGCAAGTTTTGGTAATACCTCACTATTGGTAGATGATATGGATTTTTACCAAGAGCAATACCAACCACAAAGTCGCTATAAAATTAAACAAGACAATCAGTGGGTAAACCTCACCCTTCGCCAAGAAACGATTAAAGTGAAAGGAGGAGAAGAGGTAAAACTATTGGTAAAGTGTACCCAACGTGGACCTATTATCAACGATGTATTACCTGCGTTGACCAAAGAAGACCAACCCGTTTCTATGTTTTGGGTGTACAACAAGTTTCCCAATACATTTTTAAAGAGTAGCTATGACTTAAGCCTTGCCAAAACACCCCAAGAAGCTCAAAAAGCAGCAAGCCAATTAGTTTCTCCTAGTTTTAATATGATGTATGGCGATAAAAACGGAAATATTGCTTGGTTTGCCAGTGCTCGCCTGATTAAACGCCAACCTGGGATTAACTCTAAGTTTTTGCTGGATGGCACCAATACCCGCAATGAACCTTTAGGATATTATGAATTTTCGAAAAACCCTAAATCAATCAACCCTAAGAGCGGTTATGTAGCGACTGCTAACAATCAACCTGATAAAGTAGATGGACAAATGTTTCCTGGGTATTATGTAGCAGGTGTAAGGCAGCAAAGATTCATGGACTTGTTTAACACAAAAAAGAAATGGTCAAACCAAGACCTACAAGATTTGTTTATGGATGACACATCGCCTTTGTTTGTAAAAATAAGCAAAGAAGTGTTAGAAGTACTAAAGGACGACCCAGTACTTAGCAAGTCAGTCAATCACCGTTATGCTACCCAATTGCTTAGAAAATGGGATGGTAGCCATGGACTCAAAGCACAAGCCCCTGTAGTATTTACCAAGCTGCTTTATTACCTAATAAAAAACACTATGCAAGACGAGTTGGGTGAGCAATTGTTTAAAGAACTCATGCCTAACCCCGGTTTTATGAACGAGGTGCTTAGTCGTACTTACCCCACCTTGTTTTTTAAAGACAAATCGATATGGTGGAATGATGTAACAACGAACGAAGGGAGCGAGAGCCGGAAGGATATTTTTGCCAAATCTTATGATCAAACTGTTCAAGAGCTTACTAAGCAACTACCTAAGACTAACAATTGGCGTTGGGGCAAAGTACATCAGGTCACTTACATTAACTTTACCCAGGATAAACGGTTTACAGTAGGACCTTTTGCAATGAGTGGAAGCATGGATGTGATTAATAAGTTTGGCTTTGCCCTTACTAATAATGCTGTTTATCAGATTTCTGACCAACCTTCACAGCGAATGTTGGTTGATTTTTCAGATAGAGAAAAACGGAGTTGGGGCATACTTCCTGTGGGTAACTCAGGACACCCTAAGAGTATTTTTTATCAAGATCAGGCCAAAATGTATAACAAAGGTAAAATGCGTCGCCAGTTAACCAATAAAAAAGAAATTCAGCGTTCGAGTTCGCTTTTGTTGCTCAAAGTGAAATAAGGAGGATATATTTATAAACTGATAAAAGCCAGGCAAAAGTCCTGGCTTTTTTTGTATGCGAAAGCATCAATTGCTCAACGGTTAGATTATTTACAAATAAATCCGTAGATTTCATCCTTCAAAAAAACAATGATAAGACAGGAGGTGCATAACCTTCTGATGATCAGATAATACCCAAAAATAAACAGCTAAAACGAATAAATATGAAATGGTTTGTCAGAAGCCTGTTAATTATTTTAATTCTTGTAATGTTAGCCGTAGGAGGAGTATATTTCTTTCTGCAATCTACTAAACCCAAATATACAGGTAAAATTACCCTTGAAGGGTTGCAAAAAACTGCCAAAATTCATTACGACAAGCATGGAGTACCTCATATAGGTGCCGATAATATGGAAGATGCCTATTTTGCTTTGGGCTATGCCCATGCTCAAGATCGTCTCTTTCAGATGGATTTGATGAAACGCATGGGGAGTGGACGTTTGTCGGAGTTTTTTGGCAAAAAAACCATTGAAACGGATCGTTTGATGCGCACCTTGGGTATTGCCGAAAACGCTAAAGCCTCGGCAGCAGAGTTTAGAAAAAATCCAGATGCGCCCCATTACAAGGCTACTATGGCATACATTGCTGGAGTAAATCAATTTATAAAGAAAGGAAAGGCACCTGCAGAGTATACTATTTTGGGGGTAGAACGAGAAGAGCTGACCCTAGAGCATGTTTATCATATACTGGGCTATATGGGCTTTAGTTTTGCCACCGGACACCGTACTGACCCTTTACTGACCGAGTTAAACAAAAAACTGGGGGCAAAGTACTTGAAAGACCTAAGAATAGATACCGCTGATGACTCCTTGAAAATTCCTACTTATAACCCTTCAGGCAACGACAGTTTACCCAATGTAAACACAGGGGGCATAGCTTCGGCCATTCATGACATTGTACAGCAAATGCCGGTAGCTACCTGGTTTGGGAGCAATAGTTGGGTAGTAAGTGGCAAACTTACCCAAAGTGGCAAAGTATTGCTTGCCAACGACACCCACATCAAGTATGCCCAGCCTTCGGTGTGGTTTGAGGCACACATAGAATACCCTGGCTTTAGTTTTTACGGCAACCACCTGGCAGGTATTCCCTTTGGGATAGTAGGGCACACCCGCCACCATGCCTGGGGACTTACCATGCTCGAAAACGATGACATTGACTTTTACACCGAAAAACTCAACCCCCAGAACAGCAACCAAGTATGGGCAACCAATAAGTGGGAAAGCCTGAAAATACGTTATGAGGTGATTAAGGTAAAGGGAGGGGATAATATACGAATCAGGGTGAAGACAAGCCGTCATGGGCCTATTATCAACGATGTGTTGGTCAACAAAGCAGAAAAAGAAACAGCAGCTGCAGTGAAACCAAAAAAGGAAAAGAAAAAGGGGGAGGAGAAAGATAAAAAAGCCAAAAAGACAAAGCTCAAGGCGCCCAAACTGAAAATAGGCAAAAAGAAGAAAGACAAAAAAGAAGACAAGCAAGAAGACAAAACTGATACTACTGCCAAGTCAACAAAAGCTACCAGGCCATTGCCTCGTTATGAGACACCTATATCGGTATACTGGACATTTACCAAGTTTAAAAATAAGTCGTTGGAAGCTTTGTTTAACCTAAGCCATAGTAAAAGTATGCGTGAGGTAGAACGTGCGGTATCTACAATTCACGCGCCAGGGCTCAACCTAATGTACGGCGACAAACAAGGGAACATTGCCTGGTGGGCAGTGGCCAAGTTGATTAAACGTCGTGATAGCCTCAATTCTAAGTTTTTTATGGATGGTGCCAGCGGCAAAGACGAACCGTTGGGCTTTTATAAGTTTGAAGAAAACCCCCGTTCAATCAATCCACCCAGTGGCTTTGTATTTTCGGCAAATAACCAACCCGAAAAAATGTCTGATGGTATTTACTATCCAGGGTATTATGTGCCTGACCATCGTGCCAAACGCATCAAGAGTTGGCTTACCAGAACCCAACGTTGGAACATGAGCAAAATGCAGGTAATGATTACTGATGGTATTTCTGCAGCTTACCCTCATCTGAGCCGTGAGTTTGCTCAAGTACTGGAAAAAGATGTAGTACTGAAAACCAGCGCCAAAAAACAAGAAAGGTACCAGGAAGCAATTGCCCAATTGAAAGACTGGAAAGGCGAACATACCTTAGAGAGTGTAGCCCCTACTATTTATTATAAAATGTTGTCGCACGTGTTGCACAAAACACTAAAGGATGAAATGGGGACTACCAACTTTAATACTTTTATGGGTTTGTTTGTAATGAGGCGAACGATTCCTTACCTGATGCAAAATAAAAATTCGCTTTGGTGGGACAATGCCACTACATTGACCAGCAAAGAAACCAGGGCAGACATTTTTAGAGAAGCATTTGTACAAACAATGAATGAGTTGGAGCAGCAATTAGGTAAAAAGGTGGCCAAATGGCATTGGAAAAAAATGCATACCCTGGAGCACAAACACCCTTTGGGTAAGGGAGGATTTCCTTTAAACAGAATGTTTGATGTAGGGCCTTATGCTGTCATGGGAGGGCTAGAGGTTATCAACAACCAAGCCTTTAAACTTGACCACACCGCCAAAGCAATGAAAGTGAAAAGTGGTCCAGCCATGCGTTTGATTGTAGATTTTGGCAACATAGACAAATCCGTAAGCATGTTGCCTACCGGACAGTCGGGCAACTTTATGAGTCCTTATTACAGCGACCAAACCGAGTTATTTAACTCTGGGCGTTTCCGTGAGACGCCTATGATTTCCCGCGACTCTATTCAAAAAATGCGTAGGCGTAAAGTATTGGTGTTGAAACCCCGAAAATAGTTTTAAATGATAATGGCCTTGTTTTCACCAGAGAAAACAAGGCTTTTTTGTAAATCCATTTTTGGTACTGTTCCAAACATTTTTCTGCACTTGGTATTAGTAAAACTACAAAAATAACCTAATCCACTGAATTTCGTCTCTGACCGTTGTACTTCTTCAAAAAATAGTTCCGTAGCTAAGGCTACGCAAAGATTTTTTTCATCGTCCAACAAACAGATACTGCCTTCTTTTGGATTACTTTATTTTTTCCATTTTACTTACATATTCAAAGGAGAAAATAGTAAGTCTACCCGACGGTTTCTGATGCGCCCATTGTGCGAGTCGTTGGTATACATTGGGTTATTTTGTCCAAAGTCTTTAATCAATACCTTCTCTTTTTTTATTTGACGTTCAATCAATTGCTTAAGTACTGCCTCGCTCCGCATTTTCGACAACCATTCGTTGTACTCTTTGCCTCCAATATTATCGGTATGACTGGTAATGCTGATTTGGTATTTGTTCAAGTCTTTGATTTGCTTGATTACTTTCACAATGTTTTCCTTTTGTTCAGTATCTATATAATAGCTACCTCCACCAAAATAAATACTTACGCGTATTGCTTTATGTTTCTGGGCAAAAGCAAAGCCACTGATGAGTAATAATAATAACAGTAATGCACGTGTTTTCATGGGAGTGTATGTTTGGGTTTGGGTAAAAGTATAGGCTACTATAAATTTACAAATTAGGCGGTAAATATTTGGAAATTAATGGTTTTTTAACAGTTATATTTGGTTTTGAGTAGGTATTGACTAACAGTGTTAAAAGAGGTTTTTAGTAGTTTGGGCATTAGAGCGCATTTGATATGATGTAAATTGTTTTGTTGTTTTTAACAAAAAATCGCTCTATTATTTTCGTTTACCCTTAAAAATCAAAGAAACCCAATGCTCTAAGGAATTGTTCAAAAATAAATTTACACTCTGAGGGGTGATTTTTCGCCTTGATACTTCGTTATTTTTATTGCC